>NZ_JBFBAF010000045.1:0-74949 GCF_040682095.1 Amycolatopsis sp. NPDC051372 | reverse complement strand
GCTTCCGGATGGGGCGGTCGGATCGGCCGGGGGCCGATCGCACCGCCCCATCCGGAAGCCGGCGCGATCTCGCGCCGTGGTCGCCTCGGCAGGGTGAGTTGGGTTGAAGGCGACCGGATCTGCCCGCTCACCTCTCGCCCACGTACCTCCTGGCCACCCACCTCCTGGCCACTCACCGGCTGGCCACCCACCTCTCGCCCACGTACCTCCTGGCCACCCACCTCCTGGCCACTCACCGGCTGGCCACCCATCTCCTGGCCACGTACGTCTCGCCCAGGTACCTCCTGACCACCCACCTCCCGCCCGCTCCTCCTGGCCACTCACCTCTCGCCCACCTCCTGGCCGCTCACCGGCTGGCCACTCGACTGCCGTGCACGCGAGCGGCGGTGAGCAGGGGGTGGGCGGGGTGAGGGAAGGGCGAAGTGGCCGGGTGGGTGGTTATCCGCCGCCGCGGTGGGTCCAGGCGGCGATCTCGGTGCGGTTGGCCAGGTCGAGTTTGGCCAGGATGCTGCGGACGTGGCTCTCCACCGTGCGTTCGGAGACCACGAGCCGTTCGGCGATCGCGCGGTTGGCCAGTCCGTCGGCGACGAGGCCGGCGATCTCGCGTTCGCGCGGCGTCAGCGGTCCGGTCGTGCTCAGCCGGCCCAGCAGCGCCTGGGCCTCGGCCGCGGCGCCCGGCATCACGAGCCGGCGCGCCTCGTCCAGGGCCTGACGCGCCAGGGAGCGGGCCTTGCCGGTCTCGCCGAGGGTCGCGAGCACCGCGGCCAGCCGCAGGCGGTTCTGCGCGACGAACGGCCGCGCGCCGACCCGCACGTTCGCCGCGATCGCGGCCTCGAACAGCCGCGCGGCCTCCTCCGCCCGGCCGAGCACCACGGCGAGGCGGGCCAGCCAACTCGTGCCGCAGTCGCTGCAGTACACGCCCGCACCGCTCGACAGCACCCGCTCGGCGGCCCGCAGCACGGGCTCGAGGAAGCGGGCCGTCTCGACGTCGCCGAAGGCCTCCACCAGCACCAGCAGGTTCGGCCCCACCCCGCTGGACCGCAGGTCAAAGCCCTCCTGCCGCGCGAGGTGGCGCACGGCCTCGTACCCCGCGAGCGCCGCCTCGTCCTCCCCGAGGACGACGTGCACGAGCGGCCGGGACACCACGGCGATGGGCAGGGTCGGCACGGTGGCGAGCACCTCGTCGTAGTGCTCGTCGATCTCGGAGACGTCGCCGGTCACGAGCGCGAGCTGCAGGCTGAACGCCGACGACATGCCGAGCGCCGAGCGGTCGTCCGCCAGCTCGGCCACCGCCAGCTCCCTGGCCTGCCGGTTCAGCTCACGCGCCTCGGCGAACGCGCCGCGGAACGCGAGCAGCGACGTGCGCAGCCGCAGGTCGTGCCAGCGCACCAGGGGCAGCCGGGTCGTCGCCGCGAGCGCCGTCACGGCCGTGATCTCGTGGTCGACCACGGCCATCGCCCCGGTCTCGAACGCGGCGTCGATGCGCCACTTGTGGCCCCACAGCGCGGAAAGCGGCTGCCGGTCGCCGAAGCGCACGGCCAGGGAGCCGAGCCGAAGCCGGTCGTCGAGCGGCAGCTCGATCGGGAGGACCTTGAACCGCGCACGCACCGCGTCGAGCAGGGCCTCGTCGTCGGTGCCGCGTTCGGCGAGCGCGAGCGCTTCGTCGGCCAGCCGACGAGCCTCCTCGGTGTGCCCGACGTCGGCTGCGACCGACGCGGCCTGCGCGAGCAGCCGGGCGCGCAGCGCGTCGGGCACTTGCGCGCCGAGCGCCGTGTCGGCGAGTTTGTCCAGCCGGGGCAACAGCTCCGGTGCGGACAGGTCTCGCACGACGAGTGCCGCGGCGGCGAGCGTCTCGGGAGTTTCCGCACGTTCGGCCGCCTGTTCCGCGTGGTCGAGGGCCGGGCCGAAGCGGCCCGAGCGGTACTCGGCCGTGGCGAGGTCCACGAGCAGCTCGGCGAGTCCCTCGGTCCGGCCCGCTCGCCGTCGCGCGTCCACGGCGAAGGTCAGAAACCTTGCTGCCTCGGCGAAAGCCAGCGCCCGTGTCGCCTCGCGCGCGGCGACCACGGCCCAGCCGGCGGCGCGGCCCAGCGTCGCCGGGTCGGCGGCCGACCGCAGCCAGTGCACCGCGACGACCCCGGCGTGCGCGGGATCGGCTTCGGCTCGCGGGGTCAGCGCCAGCGCCGCCTGGGCGTGCAGGGCCTCGCGCACGCCCTGGTCGAGGTCCTCGTAGACGCCGTCGCGCACCACCGCGTGCGCGAACCGGCGCCGCCCGGCCGCGACGGGCACGAGCACACCCGCGCGCACGACCTCGTCCAGCAGTGCCACGACCTCGGCGACCGGCCGGCCCGCGACGTCGGCGACCACGCCGCAGTCCACCTCCTCCCCCAGCACCGCCGCCACGGCGACCAGCACACGCACCTCCGGCGCGAGCCCGGCCACCGACGTCCGCACGAGGTGGCGCAGCTCGGCGCGCCCGCCGCCGGACCCGGCCGAGCGCGCGACCGCCCGCAGGTACAGGGGGTTGCCGCCGGAGCGGCGCAGCGCGTCGCGCACCTCGGCGTCGCCGACGGCCGCGCCGGCGACCTCGCTGAGGTACCTACGCACGTCGGGCTCGGCCAGCGGCGCGACGGTGACTGCGTGCGTCGCGGGGCCGCCGAGCAGCTCGGGCAGTGTTTCGTCGAGTGTGGGGCCGGTGTCGCGGTAGGTCGCGAGCACCACCAGCCGCGAGCGGCGCAGCTCGCCGGCGAGGTGGCGCAGCAGCCGCAGCGACGCTTCGTCGGCCCAGTGCAGGTCCTCCAGCACCACCACGAGACCGCCGGGCTCGGCCGCGGCGACAAGGGCGTCGGCCGCCGTGGCGACGAGCCGGAACCGCGCCGCGACGAGGTCCGTACCAGCGCTCCTGTCCAGGTCTGCGACGGCGCGCGCGACCTCGGCACCGGCCGTGGGCAGGGCCGACAGCACGCGGCGCCACGGCCACAGCGGTGGCGCGCCGGGATCGTCCACGCAGCGGCCCCACACCGTGGCGAGGCCGACGGTGGCGGCCTCCGCGAGCGTGGTCTTGCCGATGCCGGCGGGCCCGCCGAGCAGCACCAGGGCACCCGTGCCCGCCGCGCCGGCCGCGAACCGGCCGCGCAGGTCGGCGAGCACCCCGGCCCGGCCGACGAACGGCACGGAGCCTGTCACGCAGGCAAGTATGCGCCCGGTTTCAGTGGTCCGTCTGCGTACTGGCACTGATGTCCGGAACGTCCGCGCGGCCGAAGGTGGACCTCGTCGAACTTCCCACCCCAGGCCGAAGGAGCAGCATGTACGCCACCGTCCACCAGTTCCGGCGGAACACCGCCACCGAGAGCGGCGACTGGGGCCGGGCCCTCGCCGCGGAGCTGCACCCCGGCCCGGCGCCCCTCGGCGGGTGCGTGCTCGGCCAGGTCGCCGGCGTGCTCGGCGCGGCCGTCGCGTTCTGGCCCGACGCCGCGTCAGCGGACGAAGCAGCCGCGCACACCCGACCCGGCACCACGTGGCTCGACACCGACGTCTACGAGGTCGTCTCCGCCGAGTTCGCCCCGGCCGCGCCGAACTACGCCCAGGCCAGCCGGTTCGCCGGGCCGCGCGACGAGGCGCAGGTCCGCGCCGAGGACTTCGCGGGCCACGAGCGCATCTGGCCCGCCGCCCGGCAGGTGCCGGGCATCGGCCCCGTATTCGTGCTGCGCGCCGAAGACGGCGCGGGGCTCGTGCTCGGGTTCGCCGAGTCCGTCGCCGCGATCGAAGCCGTCCAGAAAGCGGTGCTGAGCACCGAGCTGCTGCCGGGCGAGGATCCGGCCCTGCTCACCGGTCCCGAGCGGATCGACCTGCACCGCGTTTTCCACCACACCCTGCCCGCATCCGTCACCACCGGAGGTATCCGATGAGCACCCCCACCACCACCCGTCTGCGTCCCGGCACCTGGACCGTCCACACCGGACGGACGTCGGCCACGTTCACCGTGCGCAAGCTCGGTTTCCACCTCGTGCACGGCTCGATCCCCGTCCCGTCCGCGACGGTGTACGTGAACACCGCCGGCACGCCGACCGCCCTGCGCGCGGAGCTCGACCTGTCCGCGATCGACACGGGCAACCGCCGCCGCGACCGCGACCTGCAGAAGTCCCAGTGGCTCGACTGCGGCACCGAACCCACGATGACCTTCGCGTCCGGCGACATCACCACCTGCCCGGAAGGCTGGGCGGCGCAAGGGTTCCTGAGCCTGCGCGGCACCACGTGCCCGCTCACGCTCACCGTCGAACGGCCCGCTGACACCGGCCGCGGCTCGGTGCGTCTCCAGGCCCGCGCGACGCTCGACCGGGCACCACTCGGCATGAGCGCGCCGCGCGCGATCGTGGGGCGCTACCTGGAAATCGGCATCGACGCGGTGCTCGTGGCGCCGCGCTGAGCGCTCAGGCGGTCGCCTCGATCACGCGGCTCAAGACGGCATGGAGGGCCTCCAGTTCGGAGACCTCCATGCCGAGCGCCTCGACCACGCGGTACGGGATCTTCTCGGCCTCGGCCCGCAGTGCGCGGCCCTTCTCCGTGAGCTCGACGGTGAGCTGCCGCTCGTCGGAAGCCTTGCGGCCGCGGGTGACGTAGCCCATCGCTTCGAGCCGCTTCAGCAACGGAGACAGCGTCGCGGGTTCGTGCCGCAGCGCGGCCCCGAGGTCCTTCACCGACCTCGGGGCTTTCTCCCACAGCGCGAGCATCACGAGGTACTGCGGGTGCGTCAGCCCGTACGGCTCCAGCAGGGGCCGGTAGACCGCGATGACGCTGCGCGAGGCGACCGACAGCGCGAAGCACACCTGGCGGTCGAGCTTCAGCGGGTCGTCGCCCAAGTCGATCTCTGCCACGGGGTCCTCCTCCTGGTCCGGGCCACCTTAACGGCTTCGGATGTGGCCTCGGCTACCTTATCGATTAGCGCACTAATGATTAGTGTACCTTGGAGGCAGCCGACAAGGAGGCGTGATGGACCGTCCGGGAGTCTTCCGCTGGTTCTGGTACGCAGTAGGCGGGCGTCTGCCCGAACGTTACCGGGACTGGATCCTGCACGACACGACGTCGAAGCACTGGAAGGCGCGGCACGTGCTGCGCAGTTCCGTGGGCCTCATCCCGCTGTGCCTCGTGTGGCTGCTGCTGCCGGGCCCGCTGGCGCTGCGCCTCGCGATCGTGCTCATGGCGGCGCTGGTCGCGTACTTCTACTCCTCGGTGTACATGGAGGAAAGCATCGAGCACCGCCTCTCGCGCAACGGCTTCCCTCCCGGCACGGGCAAGCGCATCCGCCGCGAGGCCGCCGAAGCCGCCGACGCCGAGGCGAAGGCCCGCTACATCGCGATCTACCGCCAGAACACGGGCGAGTGAGCACTCCCGGCAGCGGTGCCGCCGGCCACGACTAGAGTCGGCGTCCGATGAGACGCAAGCTTCGCGGCCCGCTGTCGCCGCGCCACGGGCTGGACCCGGCGCGGCTGAGGATGCCCGACGAGGGCCCGTGGGGCACGTTGCTGGAGCACCTCGTGGAGCGGCTGCCGCGGCTGGACCCGGCGCGGATCGAACAGATGCTGCGCGAGGAGCGCATCTTCGGCCTCGACGGGCCGCTCGGGGTCGACTCGGCGTTCGTGCCCGGCTCGTTCATCTGGTTCCACCGCGACCTGCCCGACGAGGTGGTGGTGCCGTTCGACATCTCGGTCGTGCACCGCGACGAACACCTGCTGGTGGTCGACAAGCCCCACTTCCTCGCCACGATCCCGCGCGGCAAGCACATCCTCGAAACCGCGTTGGTCCGGCTGCGGCGCGACCTGGACCTGCCGGCGTTGTCGCCCGCGCACCGGCTCGACCGCGTGACCGCCGGGCTCGTGATGTTCGTGATCACACCGGAAGTGCGCGGAAAGTACCAAACGATGTTCCGCGACCGACGCGTGAAGAAAGAATACGAAGCGATCGCACCGTACGATCCTTCACTGGAGCTGCCACGCACGGTCCGCAGTCACATCGTCAAGGAACGCGGAGTGCTTGCGGCACAGGAGATCGAGGGACCGGTGAACGCCGAGACCCGCGTGGAACTGATCGAACACCGCGACGGGCTCGGCCGCTACCGCCTGCTGCCCGCCACCGGTCGCACGCACCAGCTGCGCGTGCACCTGTCCGGCCTCGGCATCCCGATCCTCGGCGACGACTTCTACCCCGTGCTGACGGAAAAACCGCTCGACGACTTCACGAAACCGTTGCAGCTGCTGGCCAAGGTGCTGGAGTTCGACGATCCCGTGAGCGGCGAGCACCGCCGGTTCACGAGTTCCCTGCGCTTGACGGCGTGGGACTCATCTGACGAGTGGGCGGCGCCCCCGGCGAGCTGAGGCCGAGGACGCCGCACGAAACTCACTTCGTCCAGAACTTCACACCGCTCCACTGCACGGTGATCGGTCCCGCGCCACTGCTGGTGCGATACGAACCGAACTTGTCGTAATAACTACCGCTCGGGCTGTCGATGGTCTGCTTGAGCGAACCGTTGATGTACACCTTGTGCGTGCTGCCCACCTGGTTGATGGTGTTGACTCGCACGGAAGTACCCACGGTGGCGTCGCCGGCGAGCGTCTGACCGCCCTCCACCGCGTACATCCGGCCGCCCTTTTCCACCGCCAGCAGGAAGTACGGTCCGGCGTTCGACCCGTCGCGGAAGGTCTGCTTCACGCTGATGCGCGTGCCGCTCATGCTGGTGACCTTGAAGGAACCCTCGAACTGGTGCGTGCCGCCGGTGTAGGTGTCGTAGCGGCGCTCGGCGCGCTGATCACCGCTGCCCGTGGAGCAGGTGAGCTGGAACGTGAGCCCGTTGATCTGCCCGCACCCGCGCTCCTGCTCGGAGAACCCCGGCGACCACGACTTCCACGGACCGGTGCCGACCTGCGCACTGGCCACCGGAGCCACCACCGCGAGCCCGCACACGACCCCCGCGAGCACCCCGCCGAGGCGTAGTCTTCCTCTCACTTGCCAACCTCCGTACAACTCAGGGCGGCGGTAGTGGGACAGGTCCAGACCACTGCGTCGAACCTGGATGATCACTGTACGAGCACGGACGAAAACAGACAAGAGCCGGATTCGCGACTCTTGACAGCTTTGTTTGTCAATGCTTGGCTCGGACCGTGCGGGACGTCGAGGTGATCGAGGATCCGGCCGCCGCGGCGGCCGCGCTGGACCCGGTCCGCGCGCGCCTGCTGGCGACGCTGGCCGAACCCGCGTCGGCGGCGTCGCTGGCCGCGCGCGTCGGGCTCACGCGCCAGAAGGTGAACTACCACCTGCGCGCGCTGGAATCCCACGGCCTCGTCGAGCCCGCGGGCGAGCGCCAGTGGGGCGGGCTGACCGAACGCCTCTTCGCCGCGACGGCCGCGTCGTACCAGGTCTCCCCCGCCGCGCTCGGCGACGCCGGCACGTCGGCGATGGAGCCCGACCAGCTGTCGTCGGCTTACCTGCTGGCGGTCGCCGGCCGGACCGTGCGCGAGGTCGCCGGTCTCGTGCGCCGTGCGGCGCGCGCCGGCAAACCGCTGCCGACTTTGGCACTGGACACGGAAATCGCGTTCGGCTCGGCGCGCGAGCGGGCGGCGTTCACCGACGAGCTGACCACGCTCGTGGCCGGGCTCGTCTCGCGCTACCACGACGAATCGGCTCCGGGTGCGCGGACGCACCGACTGGTGGTCACCGCGCACCCGAAGCCGGCCGATCCGCCTACGCCGGCTGGATGATCACCTTCAGCGCCTGGTGGTCGGCGGCGTTGCCGAACACGTCGTAGGCCTGGTCGAGCTGGTCGAAGGTGAACGTGTGCGTGCCCATCTTCTCCGCGGGGATGCGGCCGCTCGCGACCATCTTCAGCAGCGTCGGGATCGACACGGTGTCGACGAGCCCCATGGTGAGCGTGATGTTGCGGATCCACAGGTCCTGCATGGGGAGTTCCACGCCGACGCCGTGCACGCCGATGTTCGCGACGTGCCCGCCGGGCCGCACGAGCGCGGCGGCGGTCTGCAGGGTCTCGGGGTAGCCGACGGCTTCGATGGCGACGTCGACACCGAGCCCGTCGGTGTGCGCGAGCACCTCCGCGACGGTGTCGGGCCCGGCGGCGACCGTGTCCGTCGCGCCGAACTCGAGGGCCTTCTCGAGGCGGAACTTGTTGGCGTCGATGGCGATCACCTTCGACGCGCCCCACAGGCCCGTGGTCAGGATCGCGGCGAGGCCGACCGCGCCGGAGCCGACGACGGCGACCGTGTCGCCCGGCCGCACCTCGCCCGCGAGCACGCCGACCTCGTAGCCGGTGGGCAGGGAGTCGGCGAGGAAGATGGCCTGCTCGTCGGTGACCTCGGCGGGCACGTGGTAGAGCGAGGTGTCGGCGAAGGGCACGCGGACGTACTCGGCCTGGGTGCCGTCGATGAGGTGCCCGAAGATCCAGCCGACGCCACCGACCGTGCGGCAGTGCGAGGGCATTCCGCGCTGGCAGTAGTCGCACCGGCCGCAGCGCGTGACGGCCGGTACGAGCACCCGGTCGCCGACTTTGAAGCTGCCGACGGCGTCGCCGACCGCCGTGACCGTGCCGACGGCCTCGTGGCCGAGGATGCGGCCATCGGTGACCGCGGCGACGTCGCCGTGGAGGATGTGGAGGTCGGTGCCGCAGATCGTGGTGGTGTCCACTTTCACCACGACGTCGGTCACCTCTTGGATCGTCGCGTCGGGAACGTCTTCCCACGCCTTGTTTCCGGGTCCGTGGTACACCAGTGCCTTCATCGCCACCTCCGGGTCGGGACCGACCTTCGACGCTACGACGGGTCCGCGGCGCCGCCGGTCTCAAAATCAGACACCCGAACAGGTGTTCGATCATCGTGTACGGTGGGGGCATGAGTCACGCACTTCAGGGATCGCTCTTCGGGTCCGGCTTCGAAGGCGCTGCTCTGGGTTCCCTCGACGGGATCCGGCGCACCGACCTCGGCCGCGGCGCGTGGGTCGACGTGCTGCCGGGCTGGCTGTCGGGGTCCGACGAGATTTTCACGCGCCTGGTCGCCGACGTCCCGTGGCACGCCGAGCAGCGGCAGATGTACGACCGCGTCGTCGCCGTGCCGCGCCTGCTCTGCTTCTACCGCGAAGACGAGCCGCTGCCGCACCCATTGCTGACCTCGGCGCGCGACGCGCTCTCCGCGCACTACGCGGCCGAACTCGGCGAGCCCTTCCGCACCTCCGGCCTGTGTTACTACCGCGACGGCCGCGACAGCGTCGCCTGGCACGGCGACACCATCGGCCGCGGCAGCTCCGAAGACACGATGGTCGCGATCCTCTCGGTGGGCACCGCGCGCCACCTCGCCCTCCGTCCCCGCGGCGGCGGGGAGTCCCACCGCTACCCGCTGGGCCACGGCGACCTGATCGTGATGGGCGGTTCCTGCCAGCGCACGTGGGAACACGCGATCCCCAAAACGGGCAAGGGAGTGGGGCCGCGGATCAGCATCCAGTTCCGGCCGAAAGGGGTGCGTTAGTCAGTCGGGGCAAGGAAGAGGTGCGCGCGAGCGGACTGTCCCGGCGACGTGGACTGCCGCGAACGATCCCCCGACGACGTCGAGTCTCCGGGAGAGGTCCCGTGACGCCAACGAGGGAGGCAGCAGCCGCCGCGGAGGTCAGTAGCCCTCGCTGCCGTGCGCCCCCGGCAAGACCGCGCGTGAACCACTTGTCGGTCAGCCGGGATGGCGGAAAGGTGCCGCCCGGAGCCACTTTCCGTCGAAGTACGCCGAGCCTCCGCCTCGCCACGCCCGCGGCGCCGCTCCCCTTCCATGAAGTCGGAGGAGATCCACCGCGGCGATCCGGCGTGAGCCCGGCGTCAGCGGACCAGCACCGGCAGCGAGTCGAGGCCGTAGACGATCGAGACCTTGCGGAACGCCAGTTCGTCCGGCTCGACGGCCAGCCGCAGGTCCGGGAACCGCTTCACCAGGGCCGGGTAGGCCGTGCGCAGCTCCATGCGCGCGAGCTCCGCGCCGATGCAGCGGTGAATGCCGTAGCCGAAGGCCAGGTGGGAAGACGGGTCGCGTTTGGGGTCGAAGCGCTCCATGTCGGTGCCCAGCCCGGCGTCGCGGTTGGCGACGGAGAGGGACACCAGCACGATGTCACCCTCGCCGATGTGGACGCCCGCGATGTCGATGTCTTCCTTGGCGAAGCGCGGGAACGCCATCTGCACCACGGTGAGGTAGCGCAGCAGCTCCTCCACGAACCGGTGCACGGAGTCGTCGTCGCCGCGGACCGCGTCGAACGCGGCGGGGTCGCGGAGCAGCACCAGGGCACCGAGGGCGAGCATGCTGGCGGTGGTTTCGAGGCCGCCGGTGAGCACGCCGTCGGCGAGGCCCGCGAGCTCGAGGTCGTCGATCTCGTCGCCGTGCTCCTTGATGAGCATGCCGAGCAGGCCGTCGCCCGGTTCTTCGCGCTGCTTCTTGACGATGTCGAGCAGGTAGGTCAGCGACTCCGAGATCGCGCCCAGCGACGCGCCCGCGCCGCCGAACAGGTCGAAGCGCGCGGTGCTCAGGCGCTGGAAGTCGGCGCGGTCCTCATAGGACACCCCGAGCAGCTCGCAGATCGTGAGCGACGGGATCGGGAGTGCGAACGCCTCCCACAGGTCCACGGGGCCCTCGGCGGCGGCCATCGCGTCGAGCTGTTCGTTCACGATCTCGTCGATTCGCGGCGTGAGGCGGTTGAGCCGGCGCATGGTGAACTCAGGCGTGAGCAGCTTGCGCAGCCGCGAGTGCACCGGCGGATCGGCGAAGCCCAGCCCGCCCGGGTTCTGGTCTTCGGTCACGCCCGCATTGCCGACGAGGTTCGTGAAGTCGTTGCTGAACTCCGAGAGTTTGCCGAGAACGGCCTTGGACTCCTCGTAGCCGGTCACGAGCCACGCGTTCATGCCGAACGGCAGGTCGAGCTTGCTGATGGGTTCCTCGGCCCGGCGCCGCCCCAGCGACGGCACGGGGTCCAGCCCCACGCGCCGAAGCGGTTCCAGCGCGGAGTCGGGAAGGAACGCCATCTTCTCGAGGTCGAAACCTCGCTTCTGCTGCCTCGCGATGTACCGGCGGCCGGCCCAGGCGAGGATTCGCGAGCGGAGACTCCCCATGGCAGCGACACTACCTCACGCCGCCGATCGGGTGATCGGCGCGGAGACAGCCGTCACCTGCGGTTCGGGATCATGACATGCGCCGTGACCCGGCCGTGACCAGCGGCGCGGGAGCGGGGCCCGGCCGGCACCGGCCCAGGTCCGCGCGGCGATCGCGGATCCATCCACAGTGGACACCGCGATCTCCTTCGGACAGCGGAAAGCCCCGGCGTTCTCAGGTCGCCGGGGCCTCCGAGCGTGTTTCGGACGGGCCGACCCTTCCGGGTGAACGTGACAATTCACGCGCCCCGCACGAAAAGAAGTCAGGCGCGGTTGTTCACCCAGCCCTTCACCGCGCCGGCGCACTGGTAGCGGACGACCACGTGTGACTTGTTCGCGTAGGCCCCGCTGGCCCCGGCGAGATCCCACGGCCCCGGCCGGTCCGCGTCGACCTTTCCGCCGGCCTGGACGGTGACCACGTCCCGGCCCGCGAGACCGGGGGTGTCCCCCACGAGCGAGATGCCGTCGAGGGTGATCGGCTGGTCGTAGCTCGACGCCAGCCGCAGGTACCGGCCGCCGTTCACCGGGATGTGGAGCTTGCCCCACTCGCCCGGCTCCGTTGCCTCTCCGCGGTCACTGCTCATGTCCTCGTCCTCCTCTTCTCCCGGGGTCTTGAGTGCGCCGAGGTGCGCCGTCGTGTAGCTCTCGTCGAGATCGACGCCGGCCGCCGAGATGCCCGGGATGGTCCCGGACGAGCTGTACTGGTGGATGTCGTAGCGGCCGGCGGCGGCGGGCCGTGCGCCGTAGCGGGCGATCCAGATCACGAGACCGGGGATGCCCCAGCGGTCCGGGCGCAGCAGCGTGGCTAGCGCGTTGTTCATGTACACGCCGGGCCGGAACCCACGAGCGTCGATCCGTTGGCAGAACGCCCTGCCGAACGCGGATTTCTGGCTGTCCGGGATGTTCGGCACCTCCGAACCCGGCGGGTTGTCCTCCAGGTCCAGCATCGGGACGCAGCCGGTGGCGCCGAGCCGGATCACCTCGCCGAGGAGGACGTCGGCCTGCGCCGCGGCGCCGGGACTCGCCTGGACGAAGTGGTAGCCGCCGACCGGGATGCCGACGGACCTGGCGCCGTTCACCTCGTTGTCGCCGCGGCCGCCGGCGGGGGTACCGCCACCGTCGGAGATCTTGACGTAGACGAACGTGACGCCGGCCCGTTTGACCGCGGGCCAGCTGGTGACGGTCTGGAACCTACGGTAGATGTCGATGCCGAGCGCCATCAGGAACCGCCTTCCGTGACGTAGGTGGGCGCCGGGTGGGTGCGGCCGAGCTCGCGAACGGCGTCGACCACGCGGTGGTTCCACCATCGGCGCGTCGTGCCGCGCGGATGTCGGCCACGCCGGGCCCGCCGCGTTTCCGCCCGCAGCGCGGCGACCCGGTCGGCGCCGGTGGCGGTGGCCGTGTTCGTCGGCACGACTGCTCCCCCAGTTGCTCAGCTTGGGACGATTTGTCCGTTTCGCGAGTTGGAGCTGCCTTGTAACCTGCCACGCGCGCCACGCGGACGACACCGCCACCATGGGTATTCGCCTCCTCCGAACGCAGGAGGCCGGAGCCACGGCGCAGCGCCACGACGGCGACTGAGCCAGTCCGCTTTCGCCTGTCGCGCAGCGGGTTCACCACGAAATCGTCAGGGGCGGGCCGAGCCGGGCGCCGGTTCGGCACTACCAGTCGTCCGAAGCAGGTTCAGACGTCTCGCCCCCACGGGCGCGACCGGATTGTCGGTGTCGTCATCCAGAATGGTGATGGCCGAGGAGAGGAGCTCTCCTCCCGGCGTGAACGTGTCGGCGCCGAAGCCCGCCCGGAATGGGCGCGACGAACGACGCCGCGCCGTGAGACGCTCGGCTCACGAACCCGGAGGAAACGGACATGACTGCGGCGCTCATCGGACGGGAGCACCCCGCCTCGGTGTTGCGCGCTGAGCTGGCGCGCGCGACCGCGAGCCACGGCGGCCTGGTGCTGGTCACAGGCGAGGCCGGCATCGGCAAGACCACGCTCGTCACGGGCCTGGCCGACGAGGCTCGCGAACGCGGGGCGCTCGTGCTGGCCGGTACGTGCTGGGAATCGGGCAGCGCGCCCGGTTACTGGCCGTGGGTGCAGGTCGTGCGCGCGCTGCGCCGGGCCGCTGAGCCGCACGAGTGGCTGCCGCGGATTCCGCGACGCTGTCGGCGCTGCTCGGCGAATCACCCGAGCCAGGCGACGCGTTCCGCCTGCACGACGCCGTCACGAGCGCGCTCATCACCCTCTCGCACGACCGGCCTGTGGTCGTGGTGCTCGACGACCTGCACTGGGCCGACCCCGCGTCGCTGCGGCTGCTCGACTTCGCGGCGCGCCACACGTGGTTCGAGCGGCTGCTGCTGATCGGCACGTACCGGGACGTCGAGGTCGACGCGCCCGGCCACCCGCTGCACCAGCTCGTGCTGCCGCTCGTCGCGAAGGCCACCACGGTCACGCTCACCGGACTCGACCCCGCGCAGGTCGCCGAGCTGATGGGCCGCACCGCGGGCACGGACCCCGGCGCCGAGCTGGCCGCCGACGTGCACCGCCGCACCGGCGGCAACCCGTTTTTCGTCGAGCAGACCGCGCGGCTCTGGCGCAGCGGCAGCCCCGTCTCGGCCGTCGCGCCGGGCGTGGCCGACGCGTTGCAGCGGCGGCTTTCGCTGCTGCCGGCCCAGGTGGCGGACCTGCTGAGCGACGCCGCCGTGCTCGGCCGGGAGTTCTCGCTGCACCTGCTCGCCGCGGTCGCCGGCGCACCCGTGCCGCAGGTCGACCACCTGCTCGGCCAGGCCGTCGCGACGCGGCTCGTGGTCGCGCTCGGCGAAGGCCGCTTCGCGTTCGCCCACGACCTGGTCCGCGAATCGCGCTACGCCGGCCTCGGTGCCGAAGGGGCGGCCCGCCGGCACGCGGCCGTCGCCGACTCCGACCTGGTCGGTCCCGCCGAACGCGCCCGGCACGCCTACCTGGCGGGCGCCCTCGTCGAGCCGGCCCGCACCGTCGAGCTGCTCTTGGCGGCCGCCCGGGATGCCAGCGCGCGCCTCGCCATCGAGGAGTCCATCGGCCACCTGCGGCGCGCGCTGGAACGCGCACCGACCTTGCGCACGCGTGCGGTCGTCCAGCTGGAACTGGGCACACTGCTCTGGCGCGTCGACGACAAGGACGAGGCCTGGGCGCACTTCGAAGGCGCCGTCGCGAGCGTGCGCGAACTCGACGACGCGGAGCTGCTCGCGCGCGCCGGTCTCACCCTCGCCCGCGTCGACTCGGGCGGCGCGCGCCACGAGCTCGTGTCCGGACTCCTGCTGGAAGCCCACCGCCGCCTGTGCGCGGGCACGCCGGCCGAACAGCTGTCCCTCGACCGCGTCACGCTCGAGCTCACGGCCCGCGCCGCCATGCTCGCCCGCGACGACGAAGACGACCACGCGCTCGCGTTCTCCCTGTGGGCCCGCCACGACGCCATCTGGGGCCCCGGCAGCGGCGCCGAACGCGAACGGCTGACGGACGAACTCGCAGCCGTCGCCCGGCGCACCGGCGACCGCGAGAACGAATACTTCGCGTCGTCGCTGAAATGGGTCGCACTCCTCGAACAGGGCGACCCGCGCTACCTCGACCAATTCCGCTCGTTCCAGGCCCTGACGGAAAACAGTGGCCTGCGCGGAGCCGAACTGGCCGCGAAAATCGACCGCAGCGTCATCTGCGCCCTGCACGGCCGCTTCGCCGACTCGGACGTCGCGTTGCAGCAGGCGCTCGACGCGCACCTCGGCCTGAGCGAACGCGAGTTCGGCTTCATGGGCGACCAGTTGCGCTGGAGCGCCCTGCTGCTGCAAGGTCGCTTCGCCGAGCTGGCCGATTTGCCCGCCCGCATGAGCGACGCGGGGCACTCCCACCCGGGCCTCCTGCGCGCCCTCGCCGCCGCCCACGCCGGCGACGCCGCCGCCACCCGCGAGCTGCTCGCCGAGGCCACCGCCGAAGCCCCGTACTCCCGCGAGTTCACCCCCCTGTGGCTGCGCTGCCAGGCCCAGGCCGCCGCCGTGCTGGGCGACCGCCCGGCCGCCGACCGCCTGCGCGCACGCCCGTGGTCGATCGAAGCCCGCAGCCACCTCGCCACCGCCTACCAGAACCTGGGCGACACCCGCCGCGCGGCGGAACTCTTCGACACCGTCACCGCGGAAGCCACGTCACTGGGCATGCACCACATCCCCACCCGCGTCCGCTCGGCCCGAACAGAACCTTTACCCCTCAACGAGTTCCGCCGCACCGACGCCGTCTGGTGCCTCCGCTACGCCGGCCACGAAACCCGCGTCCCCGACTCCAAAGGCCTGCGCGACCTCCACTTCCTCCTCGGCCGCCCCGGCACCGACGTCCCCGCCGTCCGCCTCCTCGCCCCCGAGGCCGACGTCGCCCCCACCTTCACCGGCACCCCCATCCTCGACGACACGGCCAAAGCCGCCTACCGCCACCGCCTCACCGAACTCGACGCCGCCATCGACCACGCCACCACCCTCGGCGACGACACCCGTGCCGCCACCCTCGACACGGAACGCGCCGCGCTCCTCACCGAGCTGCGCACCTCCTCCGGCCTCGCCGGCCGCACCCGCCGCCTGGGCGACGAATCCGAACGCGCGCGCAAAGCCGTCACCGCCCGCATCCGCGACGCCATCCGCAAACTGGCCGACCTCCACCCCACCCTCGCCGACCACCTCCACGCCACCATCACCACCGGCTCGAGCTGCTCCTACCACCCACCTACCGCCACCACCTGGCGCCTGTGAACCGCAGAGCAACCGGCAACAGACGGCTCACGCCATGGGGCCCCGATGGGGGAAGTGGCCCCACCACATTCTCTCCAGCGCGCCGAGCACTCACTTCCTGTTGTACAACCGCATGGTCCACGTCCCGAACACCAACGTCAGCACTCCAGCCGCGATCAACGTCCACATGATCGCCCCGAAGTCCCAAGCCCCGGCCATCATCGACCGAACCCCGCTCACCAGCTGCGTAATCGGGTTCAACTCGACGAACACCTGCAACCACCCCGGCATCGTCGACGGATCCACATACACGTTGGACAGAAAAGTCAGGGGCATGATCACCATCATGCTCACCCCCATCACCGACTTCTCCGACCTCAGCAGCAGCCCGAACATCGTCCACACCCACGACAACCCGAACGAAAACACCAGCAGCAGCACAACCCCGGCCACCACACCCCCGAAACCACCTGGCGGCCGGAACCCCAGAATCAGCCCCACCACCATGATCACCACGGACGCGATCACATACCGCAACGCATCGCCCAGCAAATACCCCACCATCGCGGATGGACGCCAAATCGGCAGCGTCCTGAACCGGTCGAACACCCCCTTCTCGATATCCGTATTGACAGCCAGCCCCGTGTACATCGTGATCATCACAACACTGGACGCCAAAATCCCCGGCAGGAAGAACTGCAAATACTGCGAAGGAGAACCCGCCAAAGCACCACCGAACAGGTACGTGAACATCAACGTCATCATGATCGGAAACGCCGTGACATCGAACAACTGCTCCGGCACATGCTTGATCTTCAACACAGCGCGCCGGCCAAACGTAATCGACGTCGACAGCGCGCTGGGCCTTGGCGGCCGTTCGACCGCCACCAGCAACGCAGCCAAATCCTCGACCTTCGGCGCCGCCAGCTCGACATCAGCCTCGCGTACAGTCGTCACACCGCCACCTCCTCACTTGCCGGACGATCAGTCAGAGCCAAGAACACCTCATCAAGACTCGGCTGACCCAACGAAAACGTGTCAACAGTGATGCCGGCCCGCGCCAGCTCCGCGAGGGCCCGCGAGGCGCGATCGGCCGAGCCGAGGTGCTCGTCGGCCGACAACCGCGCCGTCAACGCCACCGGATCCGGCTCCAACTGCACCGTCGCTTCAAGCGTCCGCCCCAGCACTTCGGCTGCAGCCTCGCGCTGGCCGGCATCACGCAACCTCAAATGCACGGCCCCGACCCCGACAGAAGCCTTCAACTCCCCTTTCGTCCCCTCCGCGATCACCTTCCCGTGGTCGATCACCGCGATCCGCGACGCCAGCTGATCCGCCTCATCGAGGTACTGAGTAGTCAGCAAAACCGTCGTCCCCTGCGCGACGATCGCCCGCACGATGTCCCACACCTGGTTGCGGCTGCGGGGGTCCAGCCCTGTCGTCGGCTCGTCGAGGAACAACAGGTCCGGCGTGTTGAGAATGCTGGCCGCGATGTCCAACCGCCGCCGCATGCCACCCGAATAGTTCTTCACCTGCCGCGCCGCCGCGTCGATCAACCCGAACGCCTCCAGCAACTGCGCCGCACGCGACCGGGCCGCGGGCTTGCGATGCCCGAGCAGCCGGGCGAGCATCACGAGGTTCTCGGTACCGGTGAGGTCCTCGTCGACCGACGCGTACTGCCCGGTGAGGCTCACGCGGCTGCGCACGGCGTCGGCTTCGCGCACCACGTCCTTGCCGAACACGCGCGCCTCACCGCCGTCGGGCCTGGTCAGCGTCGCCAGCATGCGCACGGCGGTGGTCTTGCCTGCGCCGTTGGGGCCGAGGACGCCGTAGACGGTGCCCGCGGGCACCACGAGATCGATGCCGTCGACCGCCCGGGTCTCCCCGAACACCTTCACGAGCCCGGCGGTCTCGATCGCCGGCTCGGCGGTCGTGCTGCTCATGTCTGTCCTTCCCCGTTCTTGTTCGGCCACAGTCGGTCAGACCCAGTCGATTCACGCGCAGTCGGTTCAAGCGCAGTAGGGCCGCGCCCGCCGCCCGTCGCGCAGAGCGAGCCCCCACCAGACGAGCTCGTCGAGCAACGTCGTCACGGCGTGCGCGTAGCGCTCCGGATCGGGGCGGAAACCACCGTCAGCCACGCGCGCTTCGAGCAGGTCGAGGCACACCGCGTCGCGCAACGTCGCCGTGTGCAGCTCGGTGAACACCCCACGAAGCTGCTCCACCGCGTACCGGCCGGCGGCGCGGTAGCCGTAGGAGACGAACCCGACCGGTTTCGCCCGCCACTCGTCGTACGCGCAGTCGATGGCCTGCTTGAGCGACGCCGGGAAGCTGCGGTTGTACTCGGGCGTGACGACCACGTACGCCTCTGCCGCCGCGATCCGCCGCGCGAACCCGGCCATCGCCGGGGTCGGCCGCGCGGGGTAACACGCCGGGATCGCGAAGTCGGCGAGGTCGACCACGTCGAGGTCCAGCCCGGTGCGCGCACCGGCCCGCTCGACGAACCACCGGCCGACGCCGTCACCCACCCGGCCCTCCCGGGTGCTGGCGACGACCACGGCCACCCGCAGTTTCTCCTGCACACCCTGAAGGCGCCAGATGCGCGCGAGCCGCCGCCAGATTCGATCTGGCGGCGCGCGTCAGGCGTAGAACGGGTGCGGCCGCGGCCGGCCCGACCCACCGCGCGTGCCGCACGTCAAGCACCGTTGAAACGAGCGCCGCGGCGCCGACCAGCATCGCGACGCCGGCGGTGAAGCCCTCCCTGCGTGAACAACGGCTTACCCGTCAGCAGCACCACAGCACGAGGTTCACAGCGCCGACGCCAACGTGCTCCGGCCGGGACCGGTCCCGCGCCGACGGCGCCCGCTGAAACGTTTCATCATCGTGTTAGGCTGGCCACCCCAAGGGCGAGGGGAGGGCCGTGGTCGGCATCAAGGAAGTCGCGAAGCGCGCGGGCGTTTCGATCGGCACTGTGTCCAATGTGGTCAATCGGCCCCACGTCGTCGCGACGGCCACGCGCAACCGGGTGCTGTCGGTCATCCAGGAGCTGGGCTACGTGCGCGACGAGTCCGCGCGGCAGCTGCGCGCCGGGCGATCGCGGATCATGGCGCTGCTCGTGCTCGACCTCGGGAACCCGTTTTTCGTCGACGTCGCCCGCGGGGCTGAGGAAGCCGCACACGCGCAGGGGATCAACATCATCACGTGCAACAGCGGGCAGCGGGTCGAGACCGAGGCGTCGTACCTCGCGATGCTCGCCGAGCAACGCGTGCGCGGTGTGCTGCTGAGCCCGGTCGACACCGCCGGCGACGCCATGCAGGCGTTCCGCCGTAGTGGGATTCCGTACGTGTTCGTGGACCGCAAGGTGCCCGCGGACGAGGCGAGCTCCGTGTCGGTCGACGACGTCGCGGGCGGTGCGCTCGCCGCCCGGCACCTGCTGGAGACCGGGCACCGCCACATCGGGTTCGTGAACGGTCCCACCATCCTCACGCAGTGCCGCGACCGCGACGCCGGCGTGCGCTCCGTGCTCACCGGTTCGGGCGCGCAGCTGTCGGGGGTGGAGGCAATCGGCCTCGACGTCGCGTCGGGCCGCGACGCGGGCGCGCGCCTGCTCGGCATGAGCCCCCGGCCGACGGCCGTCTTCTGCGCCAACGACCTGCTCGCGCTCGGCGTGCTGCAGGCGATGGTCGGTGCCGGCGTGCGCGTGCCGGACGAGATGGCCATCGTCGGCTACGACGACATCGAGTTCGCGGGCGCGGCGGCCGTCCCGCTCACGTCCGTGCGCCAGCCCGCGTTCCGGCTCGGGCGCACGGCCGCCGAGCAGCTGCTCGCGGAGACGGAGGAGAACCCGGCGCCGCGCCGCGAAGAGGTCTTCACGCCGGAGCTGGTGGTGCGGGAGTCGACGCGCGTTCGCCGGTAACTGTTTACACCTGGGTGTACAGAGCGCTATAAACACTTTCGTGGACACCGGCCGCAAACTCATGCCCCGCGCCGAACGCCGCGCGCAGATCCTCGCCGCGGCGCGGACGGCCTTCGCCCGCGACGGCTACGCGGCCACCACGATCGAACTGGTCGCCCGCGAGTCCGGCGTGACGGCGACGATCATCTACCGCCACTTCGCCGGCAAGCCCGACCTGTACCGCGCCGTGCTCGACGACGTCGGCGACCGCCTGCGGATGGCCACGTCGGGCCGCGTCGACCTGGTGCGTGCGGCGGTCGCCGCCGCGGCCTCCGATCCGGACGGCTTCCGGCTGCTGTTCCGCCACGTCGCGCGTGAACCGGAGTTCGACTCGTGGGCGGCCGACTTCCGCTCCCGAAGCTCCCTGGTGGCCGAATCGGCGCTGCCGGCGGAAATCCCCGATCCCTCGCGCCGGGCTTGGGCCGCGACCCTGCTGACCACCCTCTCGGTCGAAACGATCCTCACCTGGCTTGACGCCGACCGCCCCGCTCCCGAGGAGACCGTCGCCACCGCCATCGACGCCGCCTCCGCCGCCCTCATCGCCACGATCGGAGCACCATGACTTACCACGACGTCGGCCGCTTCGACGCCCGTGCCGACACCTACGACAAACCGACCATGCAGGGCTTCTTCGGCGCCGTCCACCGCGCGACGCTCTCCTTCGCCGCCGCTGCCCCGCCCCACTAGGTCCTCGACGTGGGCGCCGGCACCGGCGAGCTCCTCGCCCTGGTCCACACCCGCTTCCCGGATGCCGCTTTGTCCGGCGTGGACCCCGCGTCCCGCATGCTCGCGCGGGCGCGCGAAAAGCCTTTCCCTGCCGCGTTTTCCGTCGGCACCGTGGAATCCCTCCCGTACCCTTCGGAGAACTTCGACCTGGTGCTCTCGACGATGTCGTTCCACCACTGGGCCGACCCCGCCCGGGGCCTCGCGGAAAACCACCGCGTCCTCGCTCCGGGCGGCACCGCCGTCGTGGCCGAACACTTCACTCATGGGTGGCTGCGTTTTGCTTCCCGCGTCCTGCCCCGCCGCAACCGCACGGAGACCGTCTCGGAAGTTGTCGCACTGGCTCGCGACGCCGGCCTCGACTTCGCCGGCCAAGCCACCGTCTTCCGCCTCGCCGGGCTGCCTTTCGTCACCGCTCTGCGGTTGCGCAAGCCACAAGCTCCTGAGTGACAACACAAGAACCGTGTGCGGGCGGGCCACCAGCCGCCGGGAAACAGCCCCCGCCCTCCCTGAGGGGGGTGTCCCCACGTCCATTCTATCGGCCACCCCCGACAAAAACGGGGCCCAAGCCGAAAAGGAGCCGAGCTGTCCACAACTCCGGCCTGCTGTGGACAAACGGCTGAGGGGCAGCACCGAAAACTGCACCGCCCCTCAGAACGCGGGTACCCGAAGCTGTGCCGGGTCGGGGCACCGGCACACCTTCGGGCAGCTATCCCCCCGTACCCAGCCGCATGGCCAGAGCCACCGCGCCGAGCAACGACGCGTCCTGGTCGAACCGGGCCGCCACCAGGTCCGGCGGGAACGGCACCGCGCCCGCCAGCCGGTCGCGCAGGGCCGGCAGCAACACATCGGCCGACCGGACAAGTCCGCCACCCACGGCGATCCGCGAGGGATCGAACGCGATGGCCAGATTGGCCACGTGCATGGACAACTCGTCCAGCGCCGACGTGACCAGTTCCTTCGCCTGCGTGTTCTCCCGGGCGAGCGCGAACAGCGATGCAGCCGTCACCGGGCGGCCCAGCAATTCCGCGGCCCGGCGGCCCAGCCCTCGCCCGCCCACGGCTTCCTCCAGCGGCGCGGAGCCGCTGGCGAAGCCGTCGGTCCCCTGGGGCGCGAGCAGGTTGTAGCCGATCTCGCCCGCGGCCCCGTTGGCGCCGGCCAGCACAACACCGCCGATGAGGACCGCGGCGGCGATGCCGGTGCCGAGGGACAGGAAGACCGCCGGGTCGGCGCCGGCGAGGGTGCCGAACTCCCATTCCGCCAGGGCGGCCGCCTTGGCGTCCGTGCCGGTGGCGATGGGGACGCCGCCGAACTCGGCAGCGACCAGCGAGCGCAGGTGCAGCTGTTCCCACCCGGGCACGTTGGGCGCGAGCAGGATCCGGTCCTCGAGAACGATCCCGGGGCTGACGACACCGACCGAGTCGACGCGCGCGCCCTCGTCCGCCACCAGGGCCTTGGCCCCGGCGAGGGCGCGCGTCACCACCTGCTCGGCCCCCGCCTCGGCGTCGGTGTCCAGCCGGCGCGTGGCCAGCAGGGTTCCGGCGTCGTCGGCGAGCCCCAGCGCCACTTTCGTGCCGCCGAAGTCGATACCCAGGATCACTCGCGAGTCCCCTCGATCGCCGGCGGGCGGACGGCGTGGCCACCGTGGTGGCCGTAGCCGCGGGCGGCGGGCACGACCACGTTGCCGGTGTTGAACCCGTCGACGCTGATCACGGCGGGAGCGCCGTGCAGGTCGGCGGAGCGGTAGGTCACCGTCAGCGTCTGCGACTCGCCGGGCCACAGCGTGATGTCGTTGTCGTCCCACGTCGCCGCGGCGAGCTGGCTGTCGCCGGACGCCACGCCACCCGAAGCGGTGCCCCGGCGGACGTCGGCGCGCAGGAAGAACCCGACGGATGGCGTCTTCGACGTGTTGGTCACCGTCACCGTGGTCGCCGTGTCGGCCCCGTCGGGACCCGCCACGTGCTTCGTCGAGCTCTCGACGCCGATCTGCGCCTTCGGCAGGTCGCGCAGCGCGGACATGTCGCTGTACTGGCTGAGCGTGGCCTGCGGCTCGCCCAGGGTCTTGTTCCAGTCGACGACGTCCTTCTGCGTGGAGAGCCAGTAGACGTTGCGGTCGACGACCTTCCCGCCCTGCGTCACCTGCAGCTCCACGAAGTACACCTGCGCCTTGGCCGGCGCCTTCGTCTCGGCCGGCACCTTCGGCTTGAGCAGACCGGTGACGACACCCTGCGAATTCAGCGACACGTTCTTCGCCGTCTGGTCGTCGAGCACCTTGCCCGCGGTGTCGTAGACCTTGGCCCGCACCGAAACGCCGGCCTGCGTGCCGCCGCCGAGGTTGGCCACGGTCACGGAACCGTTGTCGTAACCGTAGATCGCGTGCAGCGGCGCGTTGGCCTTCTTGGCACCGAAGAACGCGCCCGGCTGGTCACCGTCGTCGTTGTAGAGCGACCACAGCAGCGTCGGCCAGCCCTTGTTCAGCTGCCAGTACACGACACCGGTCGACGGGTTGTCCTTGTCGGTCGAGTGCGCGATGAAGGACTCGAACTGCGAACGGGTGTTCTCGTAGTTCGCGACCTGTGCTGACTCCACATAGGACTCCAGCGAGTCCCACTTGCCGTAGCGCTGGGTGATGGAGTTGTTCAACGTGTACAGCGTGCCGAAGGCGTAACCGCCGTGGTCGGGCTCGAAGTTCGCGTGGTACTGGTTGTACGCCGGGTCCTGCCACAGCTTCGCCTGCTCCTCGGGCGAGAGGAACCGCTTGATGGAGTCCAAAGTGGGCACCGTGTGCCCAGCACTCTGCTCGCTCGCGAAGCCCCACGAGCCACCGGCGTTGGTCCGGCTGGAGTCACCGGAGTCGAAGTGCGACGTGTCGTACCAGTAGGCCGGCGGGACCCAGTCGTACGGGCCTTCCTTCTCGCCCGAGACGCCGAGCGTCGGGGTGCTCTTGTACTCCGCCGAGGCGATCACCGGAACCTGGAAATCGGCTTCGGAGAACGCCTTCAGCGTCTCGGACTCCTGGCGCGCGACCGGCTCGTTGTCGCTCCAGCCGTAGTTGAACACGCTGGGGTGGTTGCGCTCGCGCTGCGCGATCGAGTACGCGGAGTCGTGCATGATCCGGTAGTCGCGATCGGTGAGCTTCGAGGCGTCCTCGGGCTGCCAGGCGTCGCAGCACAGGAAGCCGCCGATCACCAGCAGGCCCGCGCGGTCGGCCTGGTTGTAGAAGTCCTGCGGCATGTCGTGGCCCTCGAGCCGCACGCCGGACAGGCCCATGTTCTTGATCAGCGCGATCTGGTGCGCGGTGTCGGCCTTGTCGTAGCGCAGGAACAGGTCCGGGGCGAAACCGCCGCCGCGGAACACGAAGTCCTTGCCGTTCACCGCAAACAGCCGCGAGCCCTGCGGCAGCGGCGCGGACTTGCCGACGAGCTTCGAGGTCACCGTGCGGATGCCGAAGGTGTCCGAAGAGGACGTGGACACGACGCCGCCCTGGGCCACCGAGGTGTCCAAGGTGTACAGCGGCTGCGCACCCATCGAGTACGGCCACCACACCTGCGGCTTGCGGATCTTCAGCGCGGCGAACTTCGCCGGCGTGAACGTCACCGTCTGCTTGGCGTGTGCCGGGACCTTCACGCTCTGCTTGACCACGATCGGCGCGCCCGACGGCGGGTTCACCGTGGCCGTGACGTCACCGGTCTGCGCCGAGCCGGCGTTGTTGGTGACGTCGACCTTCACCGTCAGCGAGGAGGTGGACAGGTCGGCGGCGTTGTCCTGCACCACGTGGGCGTTGTCGCCGGTGAGCGCGTCGGACAGCTGCAGGGTGGGCGGGTACTGGATGCCGGTGTTGTTGTCCGGCGGGATCTGGCCCCAGTCGACCTGGTCGAGCGTGTACATCGTGAGGGGGTTGTTCGGGTAGACCTTGATCGCCAGCGTGTTCTTGCCCGGCTTCAGCAGCTTGGTCACGTCGAAGGTGTGGCCGGCGAACGCGCCGCTCACCACGTCCTTGCCGCCACCAGCGTGCCGTTGACCCACACGTCGCCCTCGCCGACGATGCCCGGGATCGTGAGCTTGCCGTTCTTGCCCTTGGCGAAGCCGGGGTCGAAGTCCGTGCGGTACCACCACGGGTCGGAGAACGGCTTCGTGGTCACAGGGCCGAGCTTGTCGACGTACCCGAAGCACTTGCGCATGTTGTCGGAGTAGAAGACGTCGGGGCACTTGCCGTTCTGCACCAACGCGTTGATCTCGGTGCCCGGCGCGCCCGCGTCGTCGGACTTGACCGGCAGCCAGCCCTTCGTGGCGTACCCGGGCTGCGAGACGCGGTCACCGCCGTCCTTCACACTCGCGGTGGTGAGCACCTGCCAGCCGGAGGTGCCGATCGTGGACAGTCCCTGCTCTCGCGGAGCGTGGTGCTGGGGCGACGCGGCGGGCGCCTGGGCCGACGCCGTCGCGCTCACCACCCCGGGGACCAGGATCAGCGCGGCGGCCGCCGCGATCCCGGCGACGAGCGGTTTCCTCATGCCTCAAGCCCCTCTTCGGTCGGCTGCTGCTGCGCGAGGACGAACTCCTCGCGGATCTCCTTGGGCCCGAACGGCCACGTCTTCTCCGCCGCCGCGTAGATCAAGAACGCGACGACGCCGAGCACGATCCACGCCACCGAGAGGATGATCGAGAGCGTCGTGGCGGAGATGTAGATGTACACCCAGCCGGCGAGCGCGATGATCGTCGGGATCGGGTAGAGGAACTGGCGGTACGGCCGCTTCAGCGCGGGCTGGCGCCGGCGCATCACCCAGATCGCGGCGACCTGCGCCAGCGACTGGATGATCACGAGCACGGTCACGGCCGCGTTGATCACGTCGGTCAGGGTGAACAGCGAACCGATCGCGGTGATCACGCCCATCGTCAGCACGCCGGCGGTGGGCAGGTTCAGCTTCGGGTGCAGCTTGGCGAACACCGGCAGGAACACCTTGTCGCGCGCGGCTTCGAACGGCACGCGCGAGCCGCCGAGCAAGCCGGCGAAAACCGAGCCGATGGCCGCGATGACGATGAAGACGGTGATCACCTTCGCGGTGACCGTGCCCCACGCCTGCTCCAGCACGGTGGAGGCGACCGACGTCGCGTTCTTCAGCTCGTCGAGCGGGATCGAGCCGAGCACGCCGACCTGCAGCAGGAAGTAGAGCGTCATGATGCCGAGGATCGAAAAGATGATCGACCGCGGGATCGTGCGGCCGGGGTTGCGAACCTCACCACCGAGGTAGGCGGTGGTGTTGTAACCGAGGTAGTCGTAGATGGCGATCACGAGGCCGGCGCCGAGGCCACCCCAGAACGCGCCGCCCGAGCCGAACGCGCCGGGCGTGAAGGCGAACGCCTGGCCGCCGCTGAAGTGTGAGAAGGCCGCGACGATCACGGTCAGCACGGCGAACAGCATGATCACGAACAGCACGGTGGTGAGCTTGCTGATCTGGCCGATGCGGCGGAACAAGGCCAGCACGATCACGGCGATGATCACGATGCCGATGATCTTGCCGAGCGGCGTCACGCCACCGTCGTCGACCACACCCGGGATCAGGTACCCGAGGTACTGGACGAGGCCGATGATGCCCGTGGACATGATCAGCGGGATGAACAGCACGGCGCTCCAGGCGAACAGGAACGGCATCAGCCGCCCGGTGCGGTACTGGAAGGCCTCGCGGAGGTAGATGTAGGTGCCGCCGGCGCCGGGCAGCGCCGCGCCGAGCTCGGCCCACACCAGCCCGTCGGCCAGCGCGATGATGGCGCCGATGATCCAGCCGAACATCGCCTGCGGGCCGCCCATCGTGGCGACCATCGCCGGGATGGTCACGAACGGGCCGATCCCGCACATCTGCGTCATGTTGATCGCGGTCGCCTGCAGCGGCCCGATCTTGCGTTCGAGACCGGTCCGTGGAAGATCCGCCGTTCCGGAACCCCCCGAACGGGTGGGTGAGCTCACGTCGTGCCTCCATCCAATAGTTAGTAAAGCTTCTTAACATAAGATTTGCGGGGTCGGAAGAGCCGCGTTCGTAAAGTTGTGGAAACGGCGAGGGGTGGCGGTGAGCATGGCAGGGCCGCAGGTGGGCACACCGGCGAACATGCGCGAGCTGAACCAGCGGCTGGTGCTGGACCGGTTGCGCACCGGCGGTGAGGCCACTCGGCCCAGGATCGCCGCGGACACAGGGCTTTCGAAGCCGACCGTGGGCCAGGCGCTGCTCGATCTGGAGCAATGCGGATTGGTCCGGGCCACCGGCCACGGCCCGTCGGGGCCGGGGCGCGCCGCCGTCGTCTACCGCGTGGCGCCCGAGGCCGGACACGTGGTGGGCGTGGACATCGGCCGGCGTTCGATCCGCGTAGCTGTCGCTGATCTGGACGGAAGCATCGTCGCGCGGCTCGACGAGCCGAACCGGTGCCGTTCGGGCAGCGCGCTCGTCGGGACGGTCGGCGACGCGGTGGGCCGCGCGGTCGCGGCGGCCGGGCTGGAGCCGGCCGACGTCGTGGCCACCGTGGTCGGCACGCCGGGCATTCCGGACGCGCGCACCGGAACCGTGCACCGGGCGCCGAACCTGCCGGGGTGGGAGCGCAAGGGGCTGCTGCACTCGCTGGCCGACCGGCTGTGCGCGCACGGTTCGGACCTTGTGGTGGAGAACGACGCGAACCTGTGCGCGGTCGGCGAGCACGCATTGGGGGCGGCGCTGGGCGTGGACGTGCTGGTGTGCCTCACGGTGGGCACCGGCATCGGGATGGGCGTGCTGGTCGGAGGGAAGCTGTTCCGGGGCGCCCACGGCGCGGCGGGTGAGATCGCGGACCTGCCCGCGGGCGCCGGTGCTTCCGGGGCGCGTGCTCATCGGCCCGGGCCGATGGAGGACGTCGCTTCGGCGCACGCGATCGTCGCGCGCGCCCGAGCGCTGGGCTTGACCGCTCGAAGCGCCCGGGAGGTCTTCCGGTCGGCCGCGGACGGGGATCCGGCGGCGCTGCGCGTGGTCGAGGAGGAGGCCGCGCACCTGGCACACGTGGTGGCCGCGGTGACCACGGTGCTCGACCCCGGGCTCATCGTGCTGGGCGGCGGCATCGGGAGCAACGCGGCGCTGCTCGCCGGGCCGATGCGACGCGCGCTGGCCGCGACGACGCCGTTCGCCCCGGAGATCGTCGCCGGGCAGCTGGGGTCCGACGCCGTGCTGGCGGGCGCGGTGACCACGGCCCTGGGCACGGCGCGGGAGCTGG
Source organism: Amycolatopsis sp. NPDC051372 (assembly GCF_040682095.1). Classification (NCBI taxonomy): domain Bacteria; kingdom Bacillati; phylum Actinomycetota; class Actinomycetes; order Pseudonocardiales; family Pseudonocardiaceae; genus Amycolatopsis; species Amycolatopsis sp. NPDC051372. The sequence goes on along the minus strand of NZ_JBFBAF010000045.1, from coordinate 47,138 downwards.
TGTTCAAGCGACGCGAACCCCGGCGGACGGCCGCGCAAGCCTGAGCGTCACTTCGCGGCGGCCTCGACGATCGTCAGCAGGTCTTCGAGGTCTTTCGCGAACTCGGCGTCGCAGTCGACGTGGTGCGGCAGCGGGCCGAGGCGGTGGTGGGCGGGCAGGTCGGCAGGGCCGAGCTCGACGCGGCGCGAGCGGGCGAGGCGGGTGCTCGCGGCGAAGCGGCCTTCGACCTCCGAGAGGACGTAGCCGAGGACGAACGTGGACAGTAGGCGTTCCAGGCGCGGGACTTCGGCCTCGGGCACGCCCGCGTCCAGCAGGGCTTGGTAAACGCGTTCGGCCGGGAGGAGGGACTCCTCGCTCGCTGCCGGACGGGTGAACAGCAGACCGGCCACGGCCGGGTGCTCGCGCGCGACCGCCCGCGCTCCCCCGGCCAGTTCACGCAACCGGGTGAAGGGATCGAGGTCCGCGGAGGGCGCAGGCAGCAGGGTGAGCAGGTGGGCGGCGATGCCGTCGAGAAGGTCGTTCTTGCTGCGGAAGTAGCCGTACAGCGCCATGGGCGTGAGGCCGAGCCGGGCGGCGACGCCGCGCATGGACAGAGCGGGCAGACCGCGTTCGGCCGCCAGCTCCCAGGCCGCGCCCACGATCTCGGACCGCCGGGCGGTCTTGAGTCTGCGCACCCCGCGGAGTCTGCACCGTAGACCCGCGGGTCTACGGCGTAGATCACACCGGGGCCACCCGATCGATCACACAACGGAACCCGATCGAGCGATACTGCGCAGCCAGGCCGTGGTCCGCACTGTCCACTGTGGTCACTGGCGCGCGACGATGAACGGGGTTCACCCCGGCGCGCCGCGGAGGCGGTTGCCGAGGGCGATCACCGACCCCATATCGTTGCGCGGCAGCCATTCGGAGGTGGAACGCGAACGTGCCCGAAGTCGACTACTACGCGGTGCTCGGCGTGGGGAAGACGGCGTCGCCCACGGAGATCAAGGCTGCCTACCGCAGGCTGGCGAAGACGCTGCACCCCGACGCGGGCGGCACCGTCGGCACGTTCCAGCTGCTGCGCGAGGCCTACGACACGCTGAGTGATCCCCGCGCTCGCGCTGCGTACGACGCCGGGATCCCGACCGTGCACGCGCGCCCGCCGGCGAAGCCGAAGCGCCGCCGGTTCAGCGAGGAGCCCGGGTTCGTGCCCGAGCCGCTGGACCTGGAGCCGGACGAGCTCGAGTGGTGGGAGTTCGCGGCGCAGGACCCGCGCGTACGCCACGGGCGGCGCCGCGGCCCCGGGCACACGCCGGTGGTCGCGGCCGTCGCCGGGATGGTGCTGGTGCTGGCGCCGCTGGTCCTGGGCGTGGACTTCACGCCGCCGGTGCTCATCGTGTGGCTGGTGCTCACGGCCGGCACGGCACTGCTGGTGCAGCGCCTGGCCCGCGGCTACCTCGCCGCGCGGCGCGCCCGCAGCGAGTTCGCCGCGGAGTTCGGCGGCGGCGCGGTGTTCGGCAGCCCCGGCGTCGAAGCCGACGAGCTCGCCGAACGCCTCACAGCCGACCTCCTCGAGCGCTACCTGACCCGGCTGCCCGCCGCCCGCATCTTCCACGGCCTCGCCTGGCCGGGCTCCGTCTTCGCCGATGTCGACCACGCTGTGCTGTGCGGCAAGCGCCTCGTGCTCATCGAGTCGAAACAATGGCTCCCCGGCCACTACGAAACCGCCGACGACGGCCGCCTGCTCCGCAACGGCCGCCCCTTCCGCGGCGGCGGCTCCCGCCTCGCCGAAAGCCTCGACTCCTACCGCGACCTGCTGCCCGGCATCGCTCTGCGCGGCGCCATGATCGTCTACCCGAGCCACACGGGCGCCATCACCACCACCGACGACGCCGACGGCGCCGACGGCGCTCCGCCCATGACACCGGAACAGTTCCTGCACGAAATCGGCGGCTGGCTGTCGGCAGAACCGTCCACTGTGGACCACAACGCGCTGCGGACGCTGCGGGGGCAGGTCGTGGGGAGTGGTCGGGCCGCCTGACCACGACGTCGGCTGCGGGTGGCGCAGGATCATGTCCGCTCCGCGCCGGGGGCGCGCGGTGATGCACCAAAATTCGCCACCGGGGCGACCCCGCCACCCGCCACGCACGTGCGAAGCAGCAAAGCCCGACCTGACGCCCCACCGACCACGGCAGCGAAACCGCGGCAGCCGGCGACGCCGGTCTGCGCCGGCGACGGCACGGCGCAAACCGAGCAGCCACACCCGGCACGACGCCTCCCGCGCAGCAACGCAACTCGCCACCGCAGCCGGTTCCGCCCGACCCGCGCCGCCCTCAACCCCGCGACTGCGCCTCGTTGGACGCAGCAGCGCAACCCGCCACCGCGCCGGCTCCCGCCGCGCCACCTCTCCCGGCAGACACGAGCCAAGGAGCCAAACGCCGCGCGGCACCATACCGACCACACCGCCGCAACTCGCCGCAGCAGCCGGTTCCGCCGGACCCGCGCCACCCTCAGCCCCCGCGAATGCCCCCGCCGAACTCGCCACGGCAGTCCCCGCCCGACCCCCACCCGACCCACGCCACTCTCAGCCTCCGCCAGCGCCCCAGCCGAACTCGCCACGCCAGTCCCCGCCCGACCCCCACCCGACCCACGCCACCCTCAGGCCCCGCGAATGCCCCGGCCGAACTCGCCACGGCAGTCCCCCGCCCAACCCCCACCGGACCCGGGCCACCCTCAGCCCCCGCCAGCGCCCCAGCCGAACTCGCCACGGCAGTCCCCCGCCATCCCCGCCCGACCTCCGGCGCCCCGCGCACACGCGAGAGGATGGCGGTGTGAACACCGCAGCGACTCTCGGCACGGTGCTGCTCGTCTACGCGCCCGCGGCGGTGACGCCGGGGCCCAACTTCGTGCTCATCGCGCACACCGCGGCGGCCGGGTCGCGCAGGGCGGCGGTGGCCGTGGCGGCGGGGGTGGTGGCGGCGGGCGGGCTGCTGGCCGCGGTCGCCGTGTTCGGGTTGGGGGCATTGCTCGCGGCGACGCCGTGGCTGGCTACCGCGTTGCGGATCGTCTGCGGGCTTTACCTGGCGTGGCTGGGGATCAGGCTCTGGTCGAAAGCGCGAGCACCCGACCGAGAGCCGCTGCCGGAGCGGAGGAGTGCGTTCGGGCAGGGCATGCTGAGCAACGTCACCAACCCCAAGGCCGCCGTGTTCTTCGGGAGCGTGCTGACGGCCACGTTGCCGCCGACGGAACCCACGGCGACGAAGGTGGCGGCGATCGCGCTCATCGTCCTGGCGTCTGCGACGTGGCACCTGTCCGTGGCGCTGCTGTTCTCCTCCCCCGCCACGCAACGCTGGTACGACCGGGCGCGGCCGGTGCTCAACCGGGTCGTCGGGGCGGTGCTCGTCGTGCTCGGGGTCGCGTTGGCTGTGACCGGCTGAGCAGGTCCGTGAAGGGCCCGAAAGCGAACCCTTCACGGACCGAAACCTCAGCCGTGCGAGCGGTTCTTGGCCGCGCGCGCCGAGTTGGTGCAGATCTCGCCGACGTCGATGGTCTGGCCGCGGTCGAGGTACACGTCCGCGATGCCCGCCAGCTTGCCCTTCGCGTTGGTGCAAGTCAGCTGGTAGGCCTCCTTCGGTCCGTAGGTCGGCGGCACCGGCGACGCGAACGACACGCCACCGGTCCAGTCGTCCACCTGCGCCGGGTCGGCCTGGGCGTAGTTCACCAGCACCGCGCGGTAGTCACCGGCGGGCGGGTCGAACAGCACGGCGTGCTCCGAGGTGGTGCCGCCGTTAGCCGAAGACGTCACGGCGTTGCCCGCGGCGTCGTACACGTACAGGTCCCAGTCGGTGTCCGGGTTGGCCCAGTTCACGTCCACGCTGAACTTCCCGTTGTCCACCTTCGGCAACCCGTCGACGTGGAACGTGAAGCTCTCCGACGCCGGGTTGTCCGGGTACGACTCGTTGATCGGCGGCACACCCGCCGGGTTCGACACGGCGTACCCGGCCTGCGCCGGCCCCTGCGGGTCACGCCCGTAGCGGCCCGCGACGTACGGCCGCGTCGACGGGTTCACCGACCACGCGAAGCGGCCGCCCGTCGAGGTGTAGGTGGAGTTGAGGTTGTCGGTCACGTACACGGGCGGCTTGGTGGAGCCGTCCGGCTGCAGCACGGGCGATGTCGGGGTCTGGAACGTCTTGTGCAGCTTGAGCTGGTAGCCCTTCGGCGCCGTGCCGATCAGCGTCGAGTGCGCGGCCGGATCGGCGGTGTTGCGCAGCATCTCCAGCAGCGCACCGCTGTTGCCGCCCTTGCCCGCACCGGTCGACGGGGCCAGGCCCGCGTACTCGGCCACCACACCGACCTCGTACGGCGTGTGGAAGCCCGTACCGCCGATCTCGATCGTGAAGCCCCAGCCGCCGGTGGCCCAGTGCGACCAGTCCTCGGTGGTGCCGGTGGTGTCGTAGAGCGCCCAGCTCGGTTCGTTCGTGTACCCGTTGTGCGCGGCCAGTTTCGCGCCCAGCGCCTGGTACACCGGGTCTTCGAGCGGCGGCCGCACGTCGGCGACGCCCGGCGGACGCAGCACGAGCGCCGCGTTGGTGTGGAAGGTGATCAGGTTCGTCACCTGCCGCGACGACACGACCGAACGGACGTTGCGCGACTCCGGCTCGCTGAACGGCGCCGAACCGCGGAACGTCTCACTGCTCCACGACAGGCCCGCTCCCCCGCCGCCCCAGAAGCCGGCGTAGTTGCGGTTGGGGTCGGTGCCGCGCTGTGCGCCGCCCGGGTTCGCCTTGCAGACGCCGGTGGCGAACTGCGGCGGGGAATCGGCGGCGTTGCAGTTCTTTCTCTTCATTTCATAGTCGAACCTCGTGAAATCCCCACGGGGTTCGGCTTCGCGGGAAATCGAGAAGCCGTCGGGGTTCACGATCGGCACGATGATGTTGCGCGTTTTGCCGACCAGCCCGCGGATCGTGGTGTCGTGGGCGTAGCCGTTGATCAGCTGGTACGCCCATTCCATCGTGGTCTCACCGGCCGGCCATTCGCGCGCGTGGTGCACGCCCATGGTGAAGTCGACGGGCTTGCCGTCGGCGGTGTTCGCGACGTCCGTGGCGATCTCGAGCCCGACGACGTCGCGGCCCTCCCACGTCGGCTCCGGCAGCGTGAACGCCTTGACCAGCTTGGGGTTCTTGCGCGCGAGCTCCTTCATCTCGTACTCGTAGTCGTACAGGTGGCGGTAGCTGGTTCGGCCGGACGGCAGCACCGAGGCGGCCGTCTTCGCGGCGTACTCGCGGTCGGTTTTCGCGTCGCGGATCGACTTCGCCGAGAGGTCCGGCTCGACGACGGTGGATTTCAGCCCGCTCGCAGCGAGCGTGCGGCGGTCGGCGTCGCCGGCGAGCACGACCTCGACGCCGGTCGCATCACCCTTTTCGGTGACGTCGAGGCCGAGTCCGAGGAGCTTGTTCTTGTCCGCACGCGAAGGCGTGTGCACGCGCACCAGCTCGGCGCGCTGGGCCGGCGCGGCGGATCCGGTCGGGGTGCCCTGCGGAGTCAGCGCGAGGAAGTCGACACCCAGCCTCGCCTCCTTCGCGTTGCCCGCGTACCGGCAGCCCTGGATCACGAGCTGCTGGCCCTTCTTGACGAAGCTCTCGGCGAGCTCGTGGCTGCGCAAGGCCGCCGAGGCCGCGACGAGCGCCCCGGTGGCCTTGTCGAACACGGCGAGGTCCCAGTCGCCCTCGGCGCCGGCACCCGGCGTCAGGCGGGCCTGGACCAGGCCGTCGACCGTCGAGGCGACCTCGCGGCGGTCGGTGCCGGGCGCGCCGGCCGGCTGGAGCGCGGCGAAACACGACCGCACGACGGAGCGGTCAGCGTGCACCACGTTCTGCGCGGCCGTGGCCGACGTCGGCAGGGCGACGAACGTCCCCGCCAGGACGCCGGCCGTGGCCAGCAGAACCCATGGTCTCCGCGTTCTCGAAAGTACTCCCGAAACTGCTGAATTCCCCACGAACGGACCTCCCAGGGCCGAGCCGGGGCCGGGACGCTCCGGCAGCGAACGACCATATCGGTGCAAATCGGCCTGGGTAACCTCCGGAAGTACTGGACCAATCGGCTCACAGCGGGCACATGGGCCGGGTGGCTAACCTCGAGAGATGACCGCCCTCGCCGAGGACCGCCGCCCCGCTCTGCTGTCGATCGCCGGCATCGCCGGCATCGCCGCGTTCGCGATCGGCGCCGCGCTGGTCCTGCTCCTGCAGCTGGTGCCGCCCACCGACGAGATCAGCGTGACCAGCCGGACCATCAGCGAGTACGGCCTCTCGGACAACAAGTGGGTGTTCGACCTCGCGGTGGTCCTCGTCGCCGTGGGCTCCGCCGTGACGCTCGCCGTGCTGCGGCTGCAACGGCGGCTGCCCGTGGTTTCCGCCGTGTTCGGTGCACTGTGGACGATCGGCTTGCTCGTGATCGTGGCGTTTCCGAAGACCAACTGGGCCACCGCCACCGGTGGCGCCGCGGGCGGCACGCTGCACCGGGTCGCGAGCGTGGTCGCGTTCGTCTGCCTGCCGCTGGCGATCCTGATGGCCGCGCGGACGACGTTTCCGCGCTCGCCGCGCCGCCGGTTCGCCGCGCGGCTGCTCGCCGCGCTGTCGCTGGGCTGGCTGGCGATCATCCTCGGCGCCGTGGCGGTCGCCGCGGTGAACGACGAACGCTGGTGGCTGCTCATCCCGCTCGGCCTGGTCGAACGCGGGATGGCGCTCACGGAACTGGTCGCGTTGGCGGTGCTGGCGGCACCGGTCCGCGCGAAGAAACCGGCCCGCGTTTCGAGCTGAAGCTCAGTACGCGCTGCCGGCCGGCGATCAGAACTCGTCGCCCTGCCCGAGGTCGTGTTCGAGCTGGTCGGCACGGGCCACCAGGGCGCGCAACGGCCGGTCCAGCTCGTCCTCGATGTCCAGCGACGCGAGCGGCACGGCGTGCTTGATCAGCGCAACGCCGTCGACCACGGCCGCACCGCCGACGCCGGACTCGCCGACGAGCTCCAGCAGCCGGCGCAGATCGACGCGGTCGGCCCAGCCGACGGGCGAGGACAGCTCGGCCCAGGCCACCCCACCGTGGTCGGGCAGCAGGTGGACGGTCGCCTGCTGGCTGCGGCCGTCCTCGGTGGGCAGGCGGAAGCGCAGCCAGCCGTCGTGGTCCTCGAGCACCTCGTAACGCAGGCGCACGAAACTGATCACGTCGTTCCAGATCGTCACGGTCGACACCTCTCGCCCCTCGGCCACGGCGCCAGCTTATCGGGCAACCGCGCCGCCCCGCCCGGCGCACGCTCCGGCGAACCGGACGCGCCACCGGTACGGGCCGACGCCTGGCGAAGGGCGGGAAGCTCAGCGGGCCGCGGACACCGCCGTCAGCACCGCGTCCAGGGCACCGGGGTCCTCCATCGCGCTGGTGTCGCCGCGCGGAGCGCCCTCGACGAGGACGTCGCGCAGCAGGCGCCGCATGGTCTTGCCCGTGCGGGTCTTGGGCAGCGCAGTGACGGGATAGACCTTGGCCAGCCGCGCGTAGCCGCCGAGTTCCTCGCCGACGCGGCGGATCAGCTCGGCCGACACCGCGTCGGCGTCGGCTCCGGCCAGGAGCGTGACGAAGGCGATCGGGACCGTGCCCTTCGTCGGGTCGGGCACGCCGACCACGGCGGCCTCCGCGACACGCTCGTGGGCGGTCACGACGCCTTCGATCTCCATCGTGGAGATGCGGTGCGCTGCGACGTTGATGACGTCGTCCGCGCGGCCGAGCACCCACAGGTGGCCGTCGGCGTCGAGGACGGCCTCGTCCTTGGTGTTGTACTTGCCTGGGTACTGGCTGAAGTACGCCGACAGGTACCGCTCGTGATCACCCCACACCGTGCGGGCCAGGGTGGGGAACGGGCGGGTGATCACCAGATTTCCCTTGGTACCGGCGGGAACCGGCACGCCGTCGTCGTCCACGACCTCGCAGTGGTGGCCGGGCAAGGGGCGCCCGGCGGACCCCGCCTTCAACGCGTCGACGCCGGTCACGGGGTAGGTCCAGGTGGAGCCGGTCTCAGTCTGGCCGTAGGCGTTCACGATCGGGACGTCGAGGTGCGCGCCACCCCACGTGAACGTCTCGGCGTCGAGCGGCTCGCCCTGCACGGTGATCAGCTTGAGGTGCGGCAGCGGGTGCGCGGCGCACAGGTCCTCGCCGAACGAGCGCAGCATCCGCAGCACGGTCGGCGCGGCCAGCACCTGCGTGACCTCGTGGCGTTCGCAGAACTCGTAGAAGCGTTCCTTCGTCGGGGTGTCGAGCGCGCCCTCGTAACACGCGATCGTGGTCCCGCACGCCAGCCCGCCGATCACGGCCTGGATCGGGAAGGTCAGCCAGCCGACGTCGGCGGCCACCCAGTAGACGTCGCCCTCCTCGAGCCCGGCCTGCCAGTAGGCGTTGGCCCACGTGCCGACCAGGAACCCGGCGACCGAGTGCACCACACCCTTGGGCGTCGACTCCGTGCCGCTGGTGAAGATCAGGAACGCCGGGTCGTTGGCCTCCAGCGGCACGGCCGGCGTGCCTTCGGGGTGGCGGGCGACGAGGCCGGCGTAGGAGACCTCGCCCGCTTCGAGCGGCAGGTCGCGGCCGGTGCGGTCGAGCACCACGACGTGGCCGAGGTCGGGCAGGGCCGGCCGGGCCGTGCGCAGTGTCTCCAGCAGCGGCACCAGCTTCCCGCGCCGGTAGGACGCGTCGGCGACCACCACGGCCTTCGCGCCGGAGACCTTGAGCCGCGCGGCCACGGCGTCCTTGCCGAAGCCGGAGAACAGCACCGTGTAGATCGCGCCGATCCGGTTGCATGCGTGGATGGCCGTGAACGCCTCGACGAGGTTCGGCAGGTAGATCGCGACCACGTCGCCCTTGCCGATGCCCAGCTCCAGCAGCCCCGCCGCCAGCGCCGAGGTCTCCAGGGCGAGCTCGGCGTAAGTCACTGTGCGGGTGTCCCCCGGCTCGCCCTCCCACACCACGGCGGCGCGGTCGGCCGTCGCGGGGTCCTCGGCCCAGCGGTCGACGCAGTTGTCGGCGACGTTGAGCAGGCCGCCCGTGAAGTAGCGGAACTCGGGCAGGTCACCGCTGCGCACCTCGTCCCACGGCCGCATCCAGCGCTGTTTGCCCGCGGCCCACGCCCAGTACTCGTCCGGGTCGCGATCGTGCAGCGCCCGCGCGCCCGCGATCTCCTCGGCCCGGCTCGCCGAGCGCCACCGTTCCGGAAGTTCCTGCAACGGGACGGAGATCAGCTGTTCCACACTGTCGGCCACGGGCACACTCCCTTGTGTGTTCGATCGATCGGCACCTGCTCAGACGGCCAGCCCCAGTGAACGCGCGATCAGCATCCGCTGCACTTCGGACGTGCCCTCACCGATGGTGAGGATGCGGGCGTCCTGGTGGTGGCGGGTCGCGGCCGTCTCTTCGATGAAGCCGTAGCCTCCCTGCAGCTGGGTCGCCAGGTAGGCGGCCTTGTTCGCGGCTTCCGACGCGACCAGCTTCGCCGTGGCGGCGGCCTCCCTGATCGACAAGCCGTGATCGTACTTCCACGCCCCGTCGTACGTCAGCGTGCGGGCGGTGGCGGCGAGGGCGGCGATGTCCGCGGTCTGGAACGCCACCGCCTGGTGGTGGCCCAGCGGCTTGCCGAAGGACGTGCGCTCGGTGACGAAGCGCAGGGTGTCGGTCAGGCAGCCGCGGGCGAGCCCGGCGCTCATCGCGGCGATCGGCAGCCGTGCCCACGTGAGGAACTCGAGCGCGTCGCGGTAGCCGCGGCCCGGTTCGGACAGCAGCGCGTCGCCGGGCACGCGGACGTCGTCGAAGAACAGCGGATGCGTGTCGGAGGAGCGCCAGCCCAGCTTCGGGTATCCCTTGCCGACGGTGACGCCCGGCGCGTCGAGCGGGACGAGGAACGCCGAGACCGGGGGCCGGCCGCGCTCGTCGTCGCCGACCGCGGCGAGCAGGATCACGTAGCGCGAGAACGGGGTGCCGGAGTTGGTGATGAACTGCTTGGCGCCGTTGATGATCCAGCCGTCGCCGTCCTGGCGCGCGACGGTGGTGATGTTGCCGGCGTCCGACCCGCCCGAAGGCTCGGTGAGGCCGATGGAGATGAACGTCTCGCCGGTGGCGGCCGAGGGCAGGATCTCGTGGCACAGCTCGGGCCGGTCCTGGGCCAAGTGGGCCAGCAGTGCGGCGCAGATCGCCTGGACGTGCACCGTGACCGCCAGCGAAGAGTCCACTGTGGCCAGCTCCTCGATCGTGAGGCACAGCGTGCGCAGGTCCGCGCCGGCGCCGCCGAACTCGGCCGGCACCATCAGGCCGAAGACTCCGAGCCGGCCCGCCGCGCGGACCAGGTCCGCGTCGAACTTCGACTCGATGCTCCGCCGGCCGGCCTCGGGCGCCACCACTTCGGCGGTGAACTCCCGCACGGTGTCGCGCCACTGCAGGTGCTCGGGGGTGAAGGCCCAGGGCAGCTCGTACCCGTGGTCGGCGTGCTGGCCACCCCGCACGGAGTTCGTGGTGGTCGCGGTCATGTGCATCACCTGTTCTCGGGGTTCCCCGCCTCGGGGCAGGCGGGAGCACGGGTTCGTCGGGCCCGGCCGGGGACTGGGCCATCCGGACCAACGGTAGGCGCGGCGGGTTCGCGCGGATACCCACGAGTGGGGGTGGTCAGTCGCCCTTGCGGAGGAACGGCGCGACGAGCAGATCCGCGAGCTCGTCCGCCAGCTCCGCGGGGCTCACGGCGCCGGCCGGGTCGTACCAGTCGGGCAGGTAGGCCAGCGTGCCGTACGCGATTTCCAGGCACAGCCGAGCTTTCCGCGGGTCCGTGCCGAGCTCCAGCGCCGTCTCCTCGAACACCTTCGCGTGCTCGCGCCGCAGACCCAGCACGGCCTCGGCCAACGCGGGCACGCTCACGCGCGCCTTGAAGAACAGCGGCACGTACTCGGGGTAGTCGCGGACCTCGATCAGCACCTGTTCGCGGAACAGCCGCCGCAGCCGTTCCCGCGGCTCGGGTTCGGCCTCGACGATCGCGCGCAGCCGGGCGGACACGTCGGCCGACGATTGGCGCAGGCAGCGCAGGAAAAGCTCTTCCTTCGAGGAGACGTAGTAGTAGAGGCTGGCGCCACGCAGGTCCAGCTCGGCCGCGATGAGGTCGAAGTTCGCGCCCTCGTAGCCGTGGTCGGCGAACACGCGCGCCGCGGCGCGTTCGAGCCGCGCCACCCGTTCGGCCCGTTTGCGTTCGGCCCGGGTCACCGGTGCCTCGTCGGACCCGCCGGCCGTCAGGCTCCCCACCGCGGTCACGGTAGCAAGCCGGCCATCCGCGCGCGGTAGACGGCTTCGCCGCGGGTGTGACTGTCCAGTTTGGCCATCGCGCTCTTCAGGTACGACTTCACGGTCTGCACGGTGAGGCCGAGCCGACGGGCGACGTCCACGTTGGCGTGGCCCATCGCGACGGCCGTGAGCACGTCCAGCTCACGCGGCGAGAGCCGGATCGGCAGGTCGTCTTCCGCCGGTTTCCCGGACAGGCTCGCACCCAGCTCGCGGAGCCGCCGGCGCACCACGGGGTCGGTGACGGCGGCCGCGATGTCGTCGAGCTCCGCGGCGATGTCGCCGGCCGAGCGCGGCGCCGGGCTCGGTGGTTCCGCGGCCGCAGAGCGCTTCACGAGGTCGACCGCCCGGTCGATCAGGCCCTCCCCGAACTCCACCGACGTGCGCGCCGCGCCGTAGACGACGTCGCGCACCACGCCGTCGGTCTTCACGGGCACGGCGAACATCGCGCTCAGGCCCTCACCCGCCACGGCGCCGTCGAAGCGATGCGTGATGCCCTTGGCCGCCACGTAGTCCCGGACGAACACCGGCCGTTCCAGGGCGATGCACCGGCCGCCGACACCCTCACCCCGCGGGATGACCAGGTTGCGCAGCAGGTCGGTGCGGGCGCCGTCGAACCGGTCGAGCACGAACGTGCCCGTGCCCTGGTCGACGCGGGCGGCGAACGCGATGTCCACGGGTTCGAGCGCGCGGACGGCGCGAAGCACCCCGTCGACGCGGACTCGCGGTGTCGCCGTCGACATCCGCGCCTCCTTCCGCCCGTGCTGAGACCGACATCACTTTACGCAGGGTACCCTAGGTTTTCTAGTCGGCTCTTGAAAATCCGTCGATGCCGGGGTGTTCTCCACGCCCGCAGTGCCTCTTCTGGCTGCCGATCGATTGCCATGCCGGTGCGGATATCGCCGAGCGCGGTGCGGGAGAAGCCGGTGCCGACGTCGCCGGTGTAGACGAGGTCGCCGGCGTCAGGGTCGTGGGCGCGCATTTCCGGCGGCGCCGCAGCCTTGATCCGCCGTAGCGTCCTCGGCCATCTGGTCGCGGGTCACGTCACGCGTGTGCAGCACGCCAGGCAGCGTCAACGGAGCCACGTACGTGACCTGGCTCGAGGGTCTCAGCAGCGAGGAGTTGATTCACCTTCACGGCAGTGGTGCGGTACCGGAAGCCGTGATGATGGCGCGCAGCAACCGGATCTCGGTCCGGTACCGCGCTTCGAGTTCGGCGGTCGGGGTGATGGCGGTGGCCGGCGCCGCGGCGAACACAGCCGACCAGACTTCGGCCACGGTCGCGCACGGCACCGGCCGCCGCCCGGGGAGGGCGACGGTGAAACCCTCGGGGCGGCCTGTGACCCGGATCCGGTTGCCCGCCACGGCGCACAGCGCGTCGAGGACCTGGCCGGCGATCAGGTTGCCGCGGGTACTGCGGCCGTCCGGGAACACCGGATCGGCGACGACCGTCCGGCCGCAGGCTCCGCACACCTCGAACCCCTTTCCCGCAGGCGATTTCAGGGCATGACGTCGCCGGAGTTCGGCCCCAGCGTCTGCCCACGAACAGATTTCCGCCCGGATCGGCGGCCAGCAGCAGCGCCGCCGGGGCGACCTCTTCCGGGGTCCCGAACCGGCCCAGCGGCAGCTCGGCTCGCTTCGCCACCTTCCACGCCTCGGAAATGCCGTCCACCAACGGGGTTTCGATGGGGCCGGGAGCGATGGCGTTGACCAGCACGTTGTCCGCCGCCACCTCCAGCGCCACCGCCTTGGTGAACCCGATGACCCCGGCCTTGGCCGCGCTGTAGTGGCCGAGGCCGGTGCCGCCCTTGATGCCCAGCTGCGAGGAGATGTTGATGATCCGGCCCCACCGCTGCGCCCGCATCGGCTTGAGCACCTCCCGGCAACACAGGAACACCCCGGTCAGGTCGACCGCGATGGTCTCGTTCCACACCGCCAGGTCCATGTCCTCGACCGGCGACTCGGTGAGCAGACCGGCCGAGTTCACCAGCACGTCGACCACCCCGAACTCGGTGCGCACCGCGGAGAACGCCGAACGCACACTGTCCTCATCGGACACGTCCACGGCGATCACGTCGGCGCCCGCGGTCCGGTCGAGCACGGCGACGCGGTCGCCGTTGGCCCGGAACGCCGTCGCGATGGCCTGGCCGATGCCGCTGGCACCGCCGGTGACCACGACGGTCCGGGCGGTCACGCGCGCATCCGGACGGTCAGGCCGCCGTCGACGACGATGGCCTGACCGGTCACGTAGCCGGCGGCCGGCGAGGTGAGGAAGCCGATCACGTCGGCCACCTCCTCCGGCCGGCCGACGCGGCCCCACGGAATGTCACCGCCGGCGCGCGCGAGCCCGTCCGGGCCGAGCGAGTTGACGGGGTCGAGCGACTGCGGCGTCTCGATCAGACCGGGGATCACCGCGTTGGCCCGGATCTGCCGCGGCCCGAGTTCGACCGCGACGCTGCGCACCAGGCCCAACACGCCGGCTTTGGCCGCGGCGTAGTGGGCGTGGTCCTCCCAGCCGTAGACGCCGCCGGCGATGGAGGACACCGCCACCATCGCGCCGCCCTCGCCCATCCGGGTCGAACCGGCCCGCAGGGTGCGCAGCACGCCGGTCAGGTCGACGTCGAGCATGTCGTGCCAACGCTCGTCGGACAGGTCGGCCAGTGCGGAGTTGCGCAGGACGCCGGCGTTGGCGACCGCGTAGTCCAGCCGGCCGAACTCGTCGACCGCGCGCTGCGCGAACGCCTCCACCTGCTCGGTGCTGCGCACGTCGACCTCGTGCACCACCGCCTTCCCGCCCGCCGCCTCGACCTGCCGGAGCGTCTCGGCCGGGTCGTGCGGGTCGCCGGGGAACGTACCGATCACCGTGTGCACGCCGCGGTGCGCGTAGTGCACGGCCAGCGCACGGCCGATGCCGCTGGCGGCGCCGGTGACGATCGCCGCTTTCGGCTCAGACATCCGCGTGGTCCTCTCGCAGGGCGGCGACGGGCGGTTTGGCGGCGATCATCAGCACACCGGAGACCGCGGTGCCGAGCGCGCCGACCCACAGGGCCGCCGCGCCGGTGCCCGCGCCCGCCGCGACCGCGGTGAACAGCGCGCCGCCGATGATCGTGCCGGGCTGGCTCATCGCGCCGATGAACGACGTGCCAGTGGCGCGGCAGCTGACCGGGTAGCACTCGGCCATGAAGTACTGGATGGCCGCGTACGGGCCGACCAGGAAGAACAACCCGGCGCCGTAGGTCAGGATGATCACGAACGAGCTGCTCGCGGCCGGGCTGAGCATCACCGCGAAGCACAGGCCGGAGATGATCCAGCCGATGATGATGGTGCGCTTGCGGCCGATCCGGTCGCCGAGCCAGCCGTGGAAGACGTATCCGAAGTAGCCGATCGCGTTGATCACGATCAGCATCCAGAACGCGCTGGACAGCGAAACGTCCTTGGCGTTCTTCAACACCGAGCTGCCCAGCACGCTGAAGATCGCGATGCCGAAGAAGTTCAGGATCCACGCCAGCGACAGCACGATCGTGTTGCGCCGGAACGCCGGTTCCCACAGCCGCTTGAGCGGCGAGGCCGAGGAGTGCTCGACGCCGTAGGACGCGGCCAGCGCGTGCGCGTCGGTCGCGCGCCCGCCCTTCTCCAGCTCGGTCAGCTTCTGGTGCAGCTCGAACTGCGGCGTCTCACGCAGCTTGCGCCAGATCACCCACACCACGATCGCCGCCGGGACCGCGGCCGCCACGTACAGCGCGCGCCAGCCCAGCGAGTCCAGGAAGACGAACGCGAGCGCGCTGGAGAGCAGGAAGCCCAGCGGCCAGCCACCCTGGATGAACGAGTAGTAGAAACCGGGGCGCTTGCGGCGTTTCTCGTCCTCGGTGACCTGGTAGACCTCGTTCATGTAGGTCGCGTTCACCGCCTGCTCGGAGAATCCGAGCCCACCGAACGAGCGGATGACGGTGATGATCACGCCGCTGACCGCGCCGAGCGCGGCCGGGATCAGCGCGGTCAGGGTGGAGATGATCGCGGTGCCGCCGATGGTGGTCATCATGCCGCGGCGGCGGCCGAGCCGATCGATGATCGGGCCGATCCCGAAGCACACGATCGCGGTGCCCACGGCGATCCAGGTGTTGATCTGGTAGGCCTCGGACGCGGTCCAGCCGAACGACTCCTGCATCGCGGGCAGCAGCGTGCCGAACAGGCCGTAGTCGAACACCGCGATGGTCCAGGCGATCAGCGCCAGGACGGTGGCGGTGCGGGTGGCTTTCCGGGAGAAGACGGGGAATCTGCGCTTCTCGTCGACGGCGGGCGCCGTCAGGTCGAGGGGTTCGACGCTCACGACCCTGCTCCCTTCCGGGGGTTGCGGGCGAGGAAGGAGTCGGCGATCTGGTCGAAGGTCAGCCAGCTGACACCCTCGTGACCGTTGATGTGGTCGATCAGCCGCTCCAGCATGAGCAGGACCTGCGGCCGCCCGGACACGTCGGGGTGGATGGTCATGGTGAAGGTCGCCTCGTCCATCTCGCGGTAGACCCAGTCGAACTGGTCCTGCCAGGTCTGGCCGAGCTCGCGCGGGCTGACGAAGCCGTGCGAGTTGGCGGAGGCCTTCACGAACATCATCGGCGGCAGGTCGTCGAGGTACCAGTTCGCCGGGATCTCGACCAGGTCCGTCTCCTCGCCGCGGACGAGGGGCTTCATCCAGGTCTCGGCCGGCTGGGCGTAGTCGATCTTGGTCCAGCTGTCGCCCACCCGGACGTAGTACGGTTCGAAGTCGCGGTGCATCAGCGAGTGGTCGTACTTGATGCCCCGCTCCAGCAGGATCTCGTTGGTGACGGGGGAAAACTCCCACCACGGCGCCACGTAGCCGGTGGGCCGGCGGCCGGCGACCTTCTCGATCAGTTCGATCGAGCGGTCCAGGATCGCCGTCTCCTGCTCGCGGGTCATCGCGATCGGGTTCTCGTGCGAGTAGCCGTGCGCGCCGATCTCGTGCCCGGCGTCGACGATGGCGCGGGTCAGGTCGGGGAAGGTCTCGATGGAGTGGCCGGGCACGAACCACGTCGTGGTCAGCCCGTACCGCTCGAACAGGCGCAGCAACCGCGGCCCGCCGACCTCGCCGCTGAACATCCCGCGGGAGATGTCGCACGGCGAGTCTTCACCGCCGTAGGAGCCGAGCTGGCCGGCCACGGCATCGACGTCGATGCCGAACGCGACCTGGATGTCCTTCGTCATGAACAAGCCTTTCGTGGAGTGGGGAACAATGGAAGCGGGCCGAGCAGCGGAGTCAGGGTTCGCCTCCCCTCCGCGCGAAAGCCGCCGCGATGTCTTCGCGGGACCACCCGAGCCGCAGGAGCAAAGACAGCAGGACGAGCGTCTGGGAAGGACGCAGCAGCCCGGCCGGAATCGCTCCGGCGGCCAGCAGGTCCTTGCCGCCGCCGGCGCCGTACACCGGGACGACCGGGCCGGCCTGCACGCGGGTGCTGGTGACCACCACCAGGCCCTGCGCGGTGGCCTCGGCGACGGCCTCGCACAGCACCGGGTTGGCGTTGCCGATCCCGGTGCCCTGCAGCACGATCCCGGCCGCGCCGGCGGCCAGCGACGCGCGCAGGTGCGCCGCGTCGGCGCCCGGGTAGGACGCCACCAGGTCGACGCGGCAGCCGGCGCCGCCGTCCGGCAGCGGCAGCGGCTCGGGCCGGTCGCCGGCCCAGCCGTCGCGGCCGTCGTCGGGGTTGCTGAACGCGTGCGCTCGCAGGGTTTCCGACTTGCGCACGCCGCGGGCGGGAAACACCTCGCCGGCGAAGCAGACCAGCACCCCGCGGTCGCGGGTGTCCGGCGCGCCCGCGAGGGTCAAGGCGCGGGCCAGGTTGGCCGGCCCGTCCGGGTCGGCCGCGTCGGCGGCGCGCTGCGCGCCGGTGAAGACCACCGGCCGCGGGTCGGCGTGCACGAGGTCGGCCAGGAACGCCGTCTCCTCCATGGTGTCGGTGCCGTGGGTGACCACGACCCCGACCACGGCCGGGTCGGCCAGCTCCTCCCGGATCCGGGCGCAGACCAGCAGCATGTCGTCCACGTCGAGGGTGTACGAACCGACCCGCAGTACGTCGACCACGCGCACCGGCAGCGAGTGCGGGCCGCCGGTGCTGCGCAGCAGGTCGTCGGCGCCGTCCGAGGCGATGGCGGCGCCGTCGAGCTCGGCGCGGCTGCGGGAGGAGATCGTGCCGCCGGTCGCGAGGAGCACGACGTGCTCACCCCGCTCGCTCGACAGGCTCGTCGTCACGGCTGCTTCACCTCCATGCCTCTCGGTAGCCGTACCCAATCGTTTGGGTAGCGGTGCGCGTGGCGTACCCAAACGATTGGGTACGATGGGTGCGGACTGTACGGTGTGCGTCGAATCGGGGTCAATACCCCGCGGAGAGGTGGGGGCTTGCCCAGGGCGAAGGCTGCGAGGGAAGGCGATGGCACGGCCGCCGGAGACGGGGCGGCCGTCGAGCGCGTGCCGACCTTGAAGGACCTGGCCCAGCAGCTGGGCATCCACCCGTCGACCGTGTCCCGTGTGCTGCACTCCGATCCGGCATCGGCACGCGGCGCGGCGTCGGACGCCACCGCGCGCCGGATCCGGGAGCTCGCCGCCGAGCTCGGCTACTCCCCCGACCCGCAGGCGTCCGGCCTGCGCACGCGCCGCACGCGGTTGCTCGGTGTGGTCGTGCCGCGGCTTTCGGACCTGGTGCTGGCCGTGATGTACGAGGGGGTCGAAGCCGAGGCCGCGACCATCGGCTACTCCTCGTTCGTCACCAACTCCCGCGACGACGTGGACGAGCAGCGCCGCAAGGTCGAGCTGATGCTCGCGCGCCGCGTCGACGGGCTGATCATCGGCGACCGGCACCTGGACGTCGACGTGGTGCTGTCCGACCTGCGCCGCCGCGCCGTGCCGTTCGTGCTCATGAACCGCCGTCACCCGGAGATCCCGTCGGCCACCTGCGACGACACCCGCGGCGGCGAGCTGGTCGCAGAACACCTGTGGGACAAGGGACACCGCGACGTCTGCGTGATCGCCGGCGAGGCCTACGCGACCACTGGTGTGGACCGCACCGCCGGCTTCGTGCAGCGCTGGCGCGAACTCGGCGGCGACATCGACGCCACCGACATCGTGCTGTCCCGCTTCGACACCCAGGGCGGCCGGGAAGCGGCCGAACGGATCCTCGCCTCGGGCCGCCGCCCGTCCGCGCTGTTCGCAGTCAACGACTTCGCTGCGATCGGCGCGATGGGCGCCCTGCGCTCCCACGGCCTCACTGTGGGCCGGGACTGCGCGATCGTCGGGTTCAACGACACCTCACTGGCCGCCGAGCTGCCGATCCCGCTGTCCTCCGTGCGCTCCCCGATGTTCGAGATCGGCCAGGCCGCCGTGCGTCTCCTGCACGCCGTCATGCACGGCGAACCCGCCGAGTCCGCCCGCCTCACCCCGACCCTCCAAGTCCGCGAAAGCAGCAGCTGACCGCGGCGACAGGCCACCGACCGCGCGCGGCGAGCGCGGGTCAAGCGGCCTGCAGGCCCAGCAGCAGGGCGGCGACGTTGAGCAGCAGGAAGGCGACGGCGAGCCCGAACTGCGCGGTGTAGTCACGTGCGCAGGCGTGAGTGCAGAGGGCGCAAACGAAGAACAGCACGAGGCCGGTCGCGGCCGCTCGGCCCACTTGCGGGACGCCCAGGACCCCTGCCAGCAACCCGACCGCGCCGGCGGTTTTGAGCGTGCCGATCGGGAACGTCAGCCAGGACTCCGGCACCCCGGCGCGGGTCATGCCCGGCAGGATGGGTCCGAAGTGGAGCAACGCGGCGATGCCGGAGAAACCGTTGCACAGCACGGCGATCAGAGTCACGACGAGAAAAGTGGTGGACATCGGAGACGCTCCAGGGTCAGTACGCGACGGCGATCGAGTGCCCCACGGTCTCGGGCATCCCGAGGCACGCGAGCACGAAGTGGGCGGCATCGGCCCGCGCGATGCGGTAGCCGCGCGGGACGCTCTGCTCGCAGGAAGTCCGGTAGCGCCCGGTGGGCGGCCGATTGGTGAGCACCGACAGCTGCACCGACGTCCAGTCGAGACCGCTGGCGCGCAGGTCGTCCTCCATCCGCGCCACGTCGGCGTAGTGCCCGCCCAGGCGCAGCCGCGCGAGTGGACCCAGCACGGTCCGCACAAAGACCCCCACGCCGGGGTCGCCCGGCGGGTGCGGCCGTGCGGGTGTCGGCAGCGCGAGCACCCCTGTGACGCTGACGACGACGAGCCGGCGCACGCGCTCCGCCCGCATTGCCGTGACGATGGCGCGCGTGCCGCGCGAGACGATGCTGTACTCGGCCGCCTTGCGCGGTCCCAGCCCGGAAAGCACGGCGTCCGCGCCCGCCACGGCCGCCTCGAGGACTGCCGGGTCGGGGTCGTTCAGGTCCGGACGACGGTGCGCACAGATGCGCGAAGCGCGCCGGGGTCGCGGACGACGGCGGTGACGTCGTGACCGGCGGCCAGGGCTCGATCGAGCACGTGGCCGCCGGTACCCCCGGTGGCGGCGAAAAGCGTGAGTCTCATGACGGTCATCCTCGAGCCCGAATCCATATCCTACGATAACCATATAATATGAGTTACGTATTACTCGGTGATCCGGACCGGCCCGGCGGCGTTCGAGGGTTGCCGTCAAGGAGTCGCTGCGCGAGCCGCGGAACCAGCTGCCGCTGTTCCAGCACCAGGTCGGCAGACAGCCGAAGCTCGTCGACCTGGACTGCCTCGAGCTGGACTGCCTCGAGCTGATCGCCGCGCACGGCCCGAGGCACGCTCGCCCGCCTCGGCGCGCTCCACCCGGCGACCATGACCGGGATCCTCGCCCCCGGCTCCCGCGCGGCGGCTGGATCGTGCCGAGCGCGACCCCGATGCGTCGGACCGGCGCGCGATCACGGTTCGCGCCGTGCGCGGGCGCAACGGGGAGCTGTCCGGCTCCACGCCGGGATGATCACGGCGCAGGGGTGGGGTCTCGTGCTGACGAGCCGGGGGCGAAGCCCCACGGATCCCGGACCCCCCGCGATGCGGTGCCCGCTACGACCCGCCGGACAGGTTCCCAGCGTCGACGTCGAGGCCGGTGCGCCGAAGCTTCTGCCAAGGCAACTGCGCCCCGGCGAGCGCGGTCACCACGGACTGCACGACGACGAGGTACATCAGCTGCCGGTACACGAACTGCTGAAGGGGAAGCAGCAGCAGCGAACGCAGGCGCTCACCGTCGAGCCGGAACGCGATCCCCGCGGGTATCGCTTGCAGCGCCAGGAAAACCAGCCAGTACGCGCCGACGGTGAGCCCGTCGCTGGTGAGGATCGCGAAGAGCGCGGCGGCGTCCACGAGAGGCGCCAGCACCGGGAGCAGCACCTGGAACAGCAGCAGGTACGGCAGACCACGTCGGCCCAAGCGGCCGGCAGCACCGCGTTCGAGCACGGCACGGCGGTGCTTCCACACCGCCTGCAGCGTCCCGTAGCACCACCGGTACCGCTGCTTCCACAGCTGCCCGAGCGTCGCCGGCGCCTCGGTCCAGGCCCGCGCCTCCTGCTCGTAGACGACCCGCCAGCCGGCGCGTTCCATGGCCATGGTCAGATCCGTGTCCTCGGCCAGCGTGTCGACGGGAATGCCGCCGAGTCGCAGCACCGCGGACCGGCGGAAGGCCCCGATCGCGCCCGGCACGGTCGGCATGCACTGCAGCACGTCGTAGAGCCGGCGGTCGAGGTTGAACCCGATGACGTACTCGATGTGCTGCCACTGCCCGAGCAGGCCGCGGCGGTTGCCGACCTTCGCGTTGCCGGACACCGCCCCGATCCCGGGGTCGGCGAAGTGCTGGACCAAGGTGCGCACGGTGTCGGGTTCCAGCACCGTGTCTCCGTCGACGAGCACCACGAGGTCCGTGCTCGCCGCGGCGATGCCGGCGTTGAGCGCCGCGGCCTTCCCCGCGTTCGCCTGGCGGATCAGCCGGACGCGCCGGCCGACGTACTTCTCGACGAGTTCGGCGGTGCCGTCGGTCGACCCGTCGTCGACGACGATCAGCGCGACGCGGTGGTCGGAGGCGAGGACCGAGCGGATCGTGGCCTCGATCCCGGCCCGCTCGTTGTAGGCGGGGACGATGACGGTCACCGGTGCGGTGACGGCGCGGAGCCTCCTCGACCGGCGCCGCCGGACGTGCATCGCGGTGGTGATCAGCGTGACCAAGGTGCGCAGCCCGGCGAGCACACCGGCGATGATCAGCAGCACGGTCAGCGCACTCGCGACCACGCCGCTGGCCTGCACCGCGCCGATCAGCAGCCAGCCGGCCGCTCGCTGGCCGAAACCGGCGGGAGCCCCGGCCGAGCCGAGACCGACCGCGGCGCTCACCGGACCCAGCCGCCACCCCTTGGCCTGCAGCTGGGGGATCAGCCGGTCGAGCGCGGCGACGGTTTGCGAACGATCACCGCCCGCATCGTGCATGAGCAGGACAGCACCCCGATCGTTCTTCGGGGTGGAGTTCGCGACGATCGAGGTGATCCCGGGCCGTTGCCAGTCTTCGGAGTCCGTGTCGGAGAGCACGGCGATCTTGCCGTCGGCGCCGATCCGCTGGATCGACGCCCAGGCCGGGCTGTCGATCGAAGCGGGCGTGGCGGAGTACGGCGGACGGACCAACGCCGGGGACTGCCCGGCCGCACCGGCCACGGCGAGATCGGTGAAGCGCAGTTCGAGCTGCGTACGCAGGTCGTCGGCCGAACGGAGATCGACGTGGGTGGCCGTGTGGTTGCCGATGTCGTGACCGCGGGCCGCGATTTCGTGCACCAGCCCCGGGTACTCGGCCGCGTGCCCGCCGGTGACGAAGAACGTGGCCTTGACGTGATAGCGGTCGAGAACGGCGAGGACCGCCGGAGTCCAGGTCGGGTCGGGTCCGTCGTCGAAGGTCAGGGCCAGCGTCTTGTCCGGCGGGCGCCGCACGTCCGGCGAGCCGTTGCGGGCATCGATCAGGGAGCCGCCGGTGCGCACCTCGTCGGGTACGCCTGACGAGGTCGTCTGGGGCGCGGTCTCGTCGCTGTGGAACTCACCCAGAACCACGGCGTGCAGCGCGAGCAGGCCGACGACGGCGGCCAGCACCACGATCAGCAGGAACCAGTGCGCGCGCGGGGCCGGAGCGCCTCTCCGGGGCCGGTGGCGGCCGGTGGCCATCAGGGCCGCGGCTTCTTGCCGTGGTCAGCCTGACCCGGTGGCGTGTCCGGGGCGTGGGTACTGCGATGGTCGGGGCCTGAAACCGTCTCGGCGGGAGGCTGCCCGGTGGCGGTCGAGGGCACCCCGCCGGTGTCGACCGGACCGGCGCCGCCGCGGGCAGAGGTGGCGTCGGCACTGGATTCCGGCGCCGGCGGGGCGTCGGTCGTGGTGCTCTGCTCCGGCGGATCCGCGGGCGTGGTCGTGACATCGGTGTGCCCGGGGCCGAGCTGCGTGATCGGGACGAGCAGCGGCGACGGAACCGGGGCACCCAGCAACGCGGCGACCAGAACCGCGACGTACCCGATCGTCAGAACCCCTCCGCCGACGGCCACTCGGCGGAAGATCTTCCGCCGCCGCCCCGTCGCGTCCACGAACACCGGCGAATCCAGTGCCGTGTCTGCGGCGTCATCGTCCAATAGATCAACCGGTTCGGGCATGCTTCACTCCATCGGCGGGGACGCCTACCTAAACACACCACGATCCGTGATCGAACCACGATCCGCGTTGCGGCAGGCAATCTCACACACCGATCAAGCCGAAACCTTGGTAGGGCGTGACTCCAGCGGCGGAACCGGGCGCCGGCCTTACCGCCCGCCGCACGGACGGGGACGCGAGGCGGCGAGCCCGCCCCCCGGGCGAGTGCATACAACCGAATGGGGGAGCGGGAGAATCGACAGGATTATCGAACCAAACGAAAATCCAGCCGCGAACGTCAAGAAGCCTCGCCGTCATCAGAGCCTTCGCCGCGAATTGTCGTATCAACAGCTCTCCGATATCAACGCGCCAACCGAGCACACAGCACAGCGAAAACCCGGCGGTAGCAGCGATCGCCTGCTGCGTACACGTGGGGCACTCCGATGCCGTCCGCACGGCACGAGGCCCGGTGGGCGCGACTGGGCCTACGCCACCCTCGGATCGGCGCGGCCGGAATCACCGCCCACTGGCTCCGCTGAACCAACGGACCTGCGTGGAGCGCAACGTCGGCTACGCAGTCGATGCGGCGCATGTAGGCCACGCCGGCGATCACCAGCCCGGAACCGCTCTCACGTACGTCTCAGCAGCGATTGTGGCGTGACCTGTGTCACGGCCACTGGCCTCGATCACCGACCCTCGTCGCGTCCGTCGTGACGCCGCGCAGGCCCTTGCTCGCCACGAAGCGGCGAGAGCTTCCGGCATCGAGCAGGCCGGAAACATCCGATCAATGTGCGCTGTCGGCGCCCTGTCGCGCCTTGCCCACCGACCCGGAGGCCGAACCTTCGGACGACAGGACACGGCTGACCGGCACGAAATCGAGTTGGCTTCCACGGGTCTGGACCTTGATGTCCGCCAGAGTTTCAGGTATGGCGTCCCAGAATCGGGGAATACTCACCGGGTACCCTTACAAAGCGGCCGCTTAGTCAGGCAGACTGCTGCCCGATCGCTGTTTCTCAACGATGAGGAGGTCCTCGTGACCGATTCCCCCGCCCGGGTTGCCATCGTGACGGGAGCCGGCCGCGGCATCGGTGCCGCCGTCGCTCGCCGCCTCGCCTCCGACGGGTTCGCCGTCGGCCTGCTGGACCTCGACGAGGCCGCGGTGAAGGCCGGTGCCGAGGCGATCGTGGCCGAGGGTGGCCGAGCTGTCGGCGTCTCGCTGGACGTCAGCGACGCCGACCAGGTCGAGGCCGCCGTCACGCGCGTCGCCGAGGAGCTCGGCGCGCCGACCGTGCTGGTCAACAACGCCGGCATCACGCGCGACAACCTGCTGTTCAAGATGACCGAGAACGACTGGGATTCCGTGCTCGGCGTGCACCTCAAGGGCTCGTTCCTCATGACGCGCGCGGTGCAGAAGTACCAGACCGAAGCGAAGTGGGGCCGGATCGTGAACCTTTCCAGCACCTCCGCGCTGGGCAACCGCGGCCAGGTCAACTACTCCGCCGCCAAGGCCGGCATGCAGGGCTTCACCAAGACCCTCGCCATCGAGCTGGGCAAGTTCGGCGTCACCGCCAATGCGATCGCGCCGGGCTTCATCGCCACGGACATGACCGCGGCCACCGCCGAGCGCCTCGGCATGGACTTCGAGGACTTCAAGAAGGCGGCCGCCTCGCAGATCCCGGTGCAGCGGGTGGGCACGCCCGACGACATCGCCCACCTGACCTCGTTCCTCGTGAGCGAGGGCGCGGGCTTCGTCTCGGGCCAGGTCATCTACGTCGCCGGCGGACCGAAGGACTGATGGCCATGCGCGTGTTCACGAACGTCGACGAGTTCGCCGCCGCGGCGGGCGAGCACCTCGGCGAGAGCGAGTGGCTCACCGTCACGCAGGAGCGGGTGCAGCAGTTCGCCGACGCCACCGACGACCACCAGTGGATCCACCTCGACACGGAGAAGGCCGCGGCGGGACCGTTCGGCACCACCATCGCCCACGGATTCCTCACGCTGTCACTGCTGCCGCACTTCGGCTCGCAGGTCTACCGCGTCGATGGGCTGAAGATGGGCATCAACTACGGCCTCAACAAAGTGCGGTTCCCGCAACCGGTGAAGGTCGGGGCGAAGGTGCGCGGCAGCGCGGACCTGCTCGAGGTGACAGACGTGGCCGGTGGCAAGCAAGCTGTGGTGCGGTGGACCGTCGAGATCGACGGCGAGGCCAAGCCGGCCTGCGTCGCCGAGTTCGTCGCCCGCATGATCGCCTGACCCGCCCGGCAACGCCGCCTGACAGAACTCCTGACAGAACTGCCCGACAACCCGCCTGACCACGCGAGAGGCACCCGGCCCGGGGACACCCGGGCCGGCGGCTGTACGACATACCGACTAGTCGGTAGCGTGGCCCGGTGACCCCCGAGGAGGCCCGATGACCCCGTCCGACCCGCCAGGACTCGACTTGGCCCGCCTGCGCGCCTACCTCGACGAGCAGCGGCCCGGCCTGGTCACCGGCGAGCTGACCGCCGAGGTGGTGCAGGGCGGCCGCTCGAACCTCACCTACATCGTGGGCGACGGCACGCACCGCTGGGTCGTCCGGCGGCCGCCGCTCGGGCACGTGCTGCCGACGGCGCACGACATGGCGCGCGAGTTCAAGGTGATCTCCGGCCTGGCCGGCACGGCGGTCCCGGTGCCGGGCACCGTCGTGCTGTGCCAGGACGCCGACGTGCTCGGCGCGCAGTTCTACGTGATGGAGTTCGTGGCCGGCACGCCGTACCGCAGCGACTCCGAGCTGGCCGTGCTGGGCACCGAGCGCACGCGTGAGATCGGGTTCCGGCTCGTGGACACGCTCGTCGATCTGCACGCCGTGGACCCGGAAGCGGTGGGGCTCGGCGACTTCGGCCGGCCCGACGGCTTCCTCGAACGCCAGCTGCGGCGCTGGAAGAAGCAGCTCGACGGCTCCCGCAGCCGCGACCTGCCCGGCGCCGACGAGCTGCACGACAGCCTCGCCGCGAAGCTGCCGGCCTCCGGGCCGGCCACGATCGTGCACGGCGACTACCGGCTCGACAACGTGCTCGTGGACGGCGACGACCGCATCACCGCCGTGCTCGACTGGGAGATGTCCACCCTCGGCGATCCGCTCACCGACCTCGCGCTGCTGGTGGCCTACGCCGAGCGCGACAAGGTGTCGCTGCAGATGGTGTCCAACGCCAGCTCCGCACCGGGCTACCCGAGCACCGACGAGGTGATCGCCCGCTACGCCGAGCGCTCCGGCCGTGATGTGTCGGCGCTCAACTGGTACGTGAGCTTCGCGTTCTTCAAGCTCGCAGTGATCCTGGAAGGCATCTACTTCCGCTACAGCAAGGGCCAGACCGTCGGGTCCGGGTTCGAGGGCATCGGCGACGCCGTGGCCCCGCTCGTCTCCCACGGCTACGAGACGCTCAAAGAGGAGAAGTAGTCATGGATTTCGCGTTCGACGCGCGCACCGAGGAGCTGCGCGGGCAGCTGCTCGAGTTCATGGATTCGCATGTCTACCCCGCCGAACCGGTCTTCGAAGCGCAGCTCGCCGAGCGCGAGAACCCCTGGTCGTCGGTGCCGATCGTCGAGGAGCTCAAGGCCGAGGCGCGCAAGCGCGGCCTGTGGAACTTCTTCCTGCCGGGTGAGGACGGCGCGGGCCTGACCAACCTGCAGTACGCGCCGCTGGCCGAGATCACCGGCCGCAGCCCGCGGCTGGCCCCGACCGCGGTGAACTGCGCCGCGCCGGACACCGGCAACATGGAAGTGCTGCACATGTTCGGCAGCGAGCAGCAGAAAAAGCAGTGGCTGCAGCCGCTGCTCGACGGCGAGATCCGCTCCGCCTTCGCGATGACCGAGCCCGACGTGGCCTCGTCCGACGCGCGCAACATCGCCACCAGCATCCGCCGTGACGGCGACGAGTACGTGGTCAACGGCCGCAAGTGGTTCATCTCCGGCGCGATGAACCCGAACTGCAAGATCATGATCGTGATGGGCAAGACCGATCCGGGCGCGCCCGCGCACCAGCAGCAGAGCATGATCCTCGTGCCGCGCGACGCCGCGGGCGTGACCATCAAGCGCGGCATGCACGTGTTCGGCTACACCGACGGCGACCACGGCGGCCACGCCGAGGTGCTGTTCGAGGACGTGCGCGTGCCGGCGGAGAACCTCATCGCCAGCGAGGGCGCCGGGTTCGCGATCGCCCAGGCCCGCCTCGGCCCCGGCCGCATCCACCACTGCATGCGCGCGATCGGCATGGCCGAGCGGGCGCTGGAGCTCATGTGCCGCCGCACGCTGTCGCGCGAGACGTTCGGCAAGCCCATCGCCGAGTCCGGCGTGGTGCAGGACTGGATCGCCGAGTCGCGCGTGAAGATCGAGCAGCAGCGGCTGCTGGTGCTCAAGACCGCGTGGCTGATGGACACCGTGGGCAACCAGGGCGCGCACACTGAGATCCAGGCCATCAAGATCTCCACTCCGATCACGGTGGAGTGGATCCTCGACAAGGCCGTGCAGGCCCACGGCGCCGGTGGCGTGAGCCAGGACTTCCCGCTGGCCGAGCTGTGGGCGGGCGTGCGCACGCTGCGCCTGGCCGACGGACCGGACGAGGTGCACAAGCGCTCGCTGGCGCGTCGTGAGCTCAAGAAGTACCGGGCGGAGGCCGGCCGATGACCCCCGACGACCTCCGGGCCCAGGTGGCCGGGTTCCTGGCCGCGCACGACCCGAAGACCACCGAACGGCTGGAGTTCCTGCGCGCCCGCTACGACGCGGGCCTGGCGTGGGTGCACTTCCCCGAAGGCCTGGGCGGCCAGGGCGCGCCGCGCGCGCTGCAGCCGGTGGTCGAGGGCGCGTTCGCCGCGGCCGGCGCCCCGGACAACGACCCGCGCCGCATCGGCATCGGGCTCGGCATGGCCGCGCCGACGATCCTCGCGTTCGGCACCGACGAGCAGCGCACGCGCTTCCTGCGTCCACTGTGGACGGGCGAGGAGGTGTGGTGCCAGCTGTTCAGTGAACCCGGCGCGGGCTCCGACCTCGCCGCGCTGGCCACGCGCGCGGTGCGCGACGGCGACGACTGGGTCGTGACCGGGCAGAAGGTGTGGACCTCGGGCGCGCACAACTCGCAGTGGGCCATCCTCGTCACGCGCACCGACCCGGACGTGCCGAAGCACCAGGGCATGACGTACTTCCTGTGCGACATGACCGCGCCCGGCGTCGAGGTGCGGCCGCTGCGCCAGATCACCGGCGAGGCCGAGTTCAACGAGGTGTTCCTCACCGACGTGCGGATCCCGGACGCGCAGCGGCTCGGCGCCGTCGGCGAGGGCTGGAAGGTCGCGCAGACCACGCTGATGAACGAGCGCGTGGCCATTGGCGGCAACGCGCTGCCGCGTGAAGGCGGCCTGATCGGCATGGTCTCGAAGACCTGGCGGGAGCGGCCCGAGCTGCGTACGCCGGAGCTGCGCGACCGGCTCGTGCAGCACTGGGTGGAGGCCGAGTCGCTGCGGCTGGCCGCTTCCCGTCTGCGCCAGCAGCTCACTGCCGGTGCGCCGGGGCCGGAGGGCTCCGCGATGAAGGTGGCCTTCTCCGAGCTGAACCAGAAGCTCACCGGGCTGGAGATCGAGCTGCTCGGCGAAGAGGGCCTGCGCTACGACGACTGGACGCTGCGGCGGCCGGAGAAGGTCGACTTCCTCGGGCGCGAGGCGGGCTACCGCTACCTGCGCGCGAAGGGCAACTCGATCGAGGGCGGGACCTCGGAGGTCCTGCGCAACATCATCTCCGAACGCGTGCTGGGGCTGCCGTCCGAGCCGCGGGTGGACAAGGACGTCGCCTGGAAGGACCTGCCGCGATGAGTGAGCTGCCCACCCCGGACCTGTTGTACTCCGACGTCGAGGAGGACCTGCGCGCGTCGGTGCGGGACCTGCTCACCGACCAGGCCTCGCCGGCCGCGCTGATCGCGCGCGTGGAGACGGCCGAGCCGTACGACCTGAAGCTGTGGAAGACGCTCGCCGCCGACCTCGGCGCGGCCGGGCTGATGGTGCCCGAGGAGCTCGGCGGGCACGGCGCTTCGGCGCGCGAGATGGCCGTGGTGCTCGAAGAGCTGGGCCGCAGCGTGGCGCCGGTGCCGTTCCTCGGCAGTGCGGTGCTGGCGACGTCGGCGCTGCTGGCGGCGGGCGGGTCGGTCGCGGCCGAACTGCTCCCCCGGCTCGCCGCGGGCGAGCTGACGGGCGCGCTGGCCGTGCCGCTGTCGACCGCGCCGGGTGCGGCTTTCCCGGCGACGGTGTCCGTAAACGGTGACGGGACGCTGAGCGGGCGGGCCGGCACGGTCGTCGACGCGTCCGTGGCCGAGCTGCTTGTGGTGCCCGCGACCGGGCCAGACGGGCCGGGGCTGTACGCGGTGGAGGCTTCGGCGGCCCAGGTGACCGAGCTGGTGTCGCTGGACCTCACGCGGCGCGTGGCCGACGTCGAGCTGGACCAGGCGGCTGCTCGGCTCGTCGTCAGCGGAGCGGCTGCGGAGACGGCGCTGGACACCGCACTGACCACGGCGGCGGGGCTGCTCGCGTCGGAGCAGACGGGGCTCACCGAGTGGGCTTTGACGACCACCGTGACGTATTTGAAGGGCCGTTACCAGTTCGGGCGGCCGGTCGGCGGGTTCCAGTCGCTCAAGCACCGGCTGGCGAACCTGTACACGGACCTGGTGAACGCGCGCGCGACAGCGCGGTACGCGGCCGACGCGCTCGCCGGCGGCTTCGACGTGCCGATCGCGGTGGCCGTGGCGCAGGCGCGCGTCGCGCCGATCGCGGTGCACGCCGTGGAGGAGGCGATCCAGCTGCACGGCGGGATCGGCATGACGTGGGAGCACCCCGCGCACCTGTTCCTCAAGCGCGCCAAGAGCGACGAGCTCGCGTTCGGCACGCCGGGCCGGCACCGCGCACGGCTGGCGGATCTCGTGGACCTGCCTGCCTGAGGTCGTTTTCCGGGGCCCCGCCCGCCGTTTCGGCTGGCGGGGCCCCCGCACGTGGTGGACACTGTGGACGGTGGTGCCCGGCACGTACGAACAGGCGGCAAGAGTGCACTTTTTCCTGTGGTGGCCGGAAGCTTCGGCTTCCTAGCCTGGTGATCATGGTCCCGGGCACCGAGCAGCTGACGATCACCGTCGGCACCCACCGCCACAGCGCGCTCGCCGCCGGCCCCGCCTCCGGGGAGCTCGTCCTGTTGCTGCACGGATGGGCGGAGTTCGCCGACTCGTGGACCACGGAACTCGCGGCGCTGGGCGCGGCCGGCTACCGCGCCGTCGCGGTCGACCAGCGCGGCTACGCCTCGGGCGCGCGACCGCTGGATGTCGACCAGTACTCGGTGCGCCACCTCATCACCGACGTGATCGCCTTCGCCGCGGCGCTGGGGTCGGACCGCTTCCACCTTGTCGCGCACGACTGGGGCGGCATGGTCGGCTGGGCGTTCGCCAGCGCGCACCCGGACCAGCTGCGGTCCCTGACCATCCTCACCACCCCGCACCCCGCCGCCCTGCACCGCGCCGCCACCGACGACAAGCGCCAGTTCCGCGACCTCGGCTACGTCCGCTTCTTCCGCCACCTCGACGGCCGCGCCGAGGCCTCCCTGCTCGCCGACGACGCCGCCGAACTGCGCGCCGCGTACGGCGACCGCGTGCCCACCGAGCTGGTCGAACGCAACATCACGCGCCTGACCGAGCCGGGCGCGCTGACAGCCACGTTGAACTGGTACCGCGGCCCGGCCGCCAGCGAGTTCGACATCCCCGCCGGCCACATCTCCGTGCCGACGCTGTACCTGTGGGGCAGCGAGGACCCGTACCTTGGCCGCACGGCCGCCGAGCTGACCCGCTCTTACGTCGACGGCGAGTACGAGTTCGAGGTCGTGGAGGGCGCCAGCCACTGGCTGCCCGAGGAGGCCGGCGACTTCATCATGCCGCGCCTGTTGGACCACCTGACGCGCCACTGAATCTTCTGTCTCGGCTCCGCCGAGACGGCGAGATCGCCTTTGAGCCGGTTTCTGGATTGAGCGGTCTGATCGGCCGGGGGCCGATCGCACCGCCCAATCCAGAAACCGGCGCGATCTCGCGCCGTGGTCGGGTTGCCGTCTCGAACCACGGTGGACGGGTGCACCGAATCGTGGCGGCGACGGGGTACTGAGGGCTTCGTTGTCGGGCAGAGGTTCGTGGAATCACCGATGTGGCTGAACACGAAATGTCTTCGTAATACTCGAAAACTCCCCCGCAACCGTGGGGTCCTAGCGTCGCGTCTGCCCTTCCCCACCGGTTCAGAAGCGAGGCAGTACGTGGCACAACCAGGAAGACTCACGCGGAGATCCGTGCTCGGCGGCGCCGGTGCGGCGGTCGCCGGTGGCACCCTTTCCCTCACGCTGGGTGCGGCGCCGGCGAGCGCGGCGCCGTCCGGCGGCCCGGCGCTGCCGTCGGTGAACCAGATCCCCCACCGCGGCCGGCTCGTGGACTACGAGATCACCGAGCTCGCCGCGCTGCTGCGCGCGGGCCGCACGTCGAGCGTCGAGATCACCCAGGCCTACCTGGGCCGGATCTCGAAGTTCAACGGTCCCTTCGAGGTCTACGGCGACAATGGCGCGTACAACGCGTTCGTGCGCGTCGACACCGCCGGCGCGCTGGCCGCCGCGCGAGCCGCCGACCAGCGGATCTCGAACTGGCGCCGGCACGGCGGCGACCTGTCGCCGCTGTGCGGGATCCCCATGGGCATCAAGGACTCCGTGGGCATCAAGGGCCTGAACGCGCAGGACGGCAGCGCGGCGTTCACCGGCAACAAGGCGCTCCAGGACGCCACGGTCGTCGCCCGGCTGCGCGCGGCCGGCGTGGTGCTGCTGGGCAACACCATCTGCTCGGCGTTCTCCGGCTCGATCACCGGCACGTTCGCGGGCAACGCCTGGAGCCCGTCGCACGTGCCGGGCGGATCGAGCCAGGGCTCGGGGGTCGCGCCCGTCGCGCGGCTCGCCGCGGCCTGCATCGGCGAGGAGACGGGCGGCAGCATCATCATGCCGTCGGCCGCGAACGGCGCCAGCGGGATCAAGCCGTCGCTGGGCACGGTGTCGATCGCCGGGCTCATGCCGCTCTCGCCGGGTTACGACGTGCTCGGCCCGATCTCCCGCAGCGCACGGGACTCGGCGCTGATCCTGAGCACGATCCTCGGTCCGGACCCGGTGAACGACCCGCAAACGCTCTCGGCACCCCTGCCGTTCCCGGTGATCCCGTCGTCGCCGCGGCCCGGGCGGACTCCGTTGCGGGGCCTGACGATCGGCGTCCCGCAGACGGACTGGATGAACGTGGGCGGGACCATCAAGACCGGGGTCAGCCCGCAGGACACCTACGGCGCCGAGCACCTGAAGGCGTTCAACCGGCTGGTGGGACAGCTGAAGAGCCTGGGCGCCCAGGTGAAGGAGTTCCCCGGTCTGGACATGACCGACCCCGCGCAGAACCCGTACTTCGCGTCGGCGGACGTGCTGGCGACGGTGGACGGATCGCCCGTGTCGCCCTCGGCCGCGGTGGTGAACGCGAACCGCTACGAGGTCCGGTTCGTCGCGGCGGTGGCGGACTTCTGCGCGAGCGGCATCCCGACGGCCGACGCCGTCGCGACCCTCACCGGCCAGTACGGCCGGCGCGCGCCCGGTGAGACGGCGGCGAGCTTCGCGAGCGCCGACCGCTTCAACGGCGGCATCCCCGCCTCCGTCCGCTACGAGGGCGAACAGCGGCGGCGCCGGCTCATCGCCAACTACACCCGGGCGCTGGAGGACGCCGGCGTCGACTTCATGCTCGTGCTGGCCTTGGGCGACGTGATCGGCGAACGCGCCGGCGGCGGCCCCGGCTTCCCGGTGTACCGGGCGTACTACCAGGTGCCGAACGCGCTGGGCTGGCCCATGGTGAGCTTCCCCGTCGGCGCCACCGCGGGCCTGCCGATCTCGGCCCAGTTCTGGGGGCCGCGCTTCGCGGAGCCGGCATTGGTCCAGTCGATGGTGGACTACCAGGCCCACTTCCCCGATTACCACACCGCGGCCCCGCCGGACCCGGTCTTCGGGACCCTCACCCCGAAGATGGCGCCGCGCGCCCTCGCCCCGGCCGTCGAGGACCCGACCAACGACCCGATCCTGGGCGAGGAAGCGATCAGGAGGGCTCTCTCGTGAGCGTCGCCGAACCCACCCGGTTCCTGACCGTGGACTTCTCGACCCCGGTGGACATCGGATTCCTCCCCCAGCACGCGGAGACCCCCGCCGTACCCCAGCTGACGATCGGCTGGGCCCCGAGGCTGGGCACGACGTACCTGCCGTTCGACCCGGCCGACGAAACGGTGCCGAGCAGCACGATCCCGCCTCGCCCGTGAACCCCCGGCGGGCACCGAAACTGTCGGTGCCCGCCGGTAGCGTGCGTGCCCATGAGTGATCCCCCGGCTTGGGCTTACGAAAAACCGCACGTCACCGCCGCCGACCCGATGTGGGCGGCACGTGGTGCGACCTTGTGCGCCCGCTTGGCCGAGGTGCTCGGGCCATGGCTGGTCGACGGGGTGGAGCACGTCGGGTCCACGTCGGTGCCGGGGTTGGCGGCCAAGCCGGTGGTGGACGTGATGGCATCGGTGCGCGACGTCGATGCGGTGGTGGCTTCCGCTCTTGGGGTCCTTTCGGCAGACGGGTGGGCCTACGTGCCGCCGTCCCTCGACGTCAGCGCGCAATGGCGGCGGTTCTTCGTGCTACCCGACACCACCAACGAGCACCGGCTGGCGCACCTGCACCTGATCCCCGCCGGCCACCCGCGTTGGCAGGCCCAGCTCACTTTCCGCGACGCCCTGCGCGCAGACCCGGCGCTGGCCGCGGAGTACGCCGCGCTGAAACACCGCCTGACCACGGAAACCACGGACCGCGAGGCCTACACCGCAGGCAAAACAGACTTCGTCACCCGCGTCCTGACGCGCCACGGGGTGGTGATCGCGCCCATGGAATGAGGTGCGCGAACCCGACCACGGCGCGAGATCGCGCCGGTTTCCGAATTCAGCGGTGCGATCGGCCCCCGGCCGATCAGACCGCTGAATTCGGAAGCCGGCTCAAAGGCGATCTCGCACGCCTCGGCGGAGCCGAGGCAGAAAAATACAGCCGAGGCAGAAATTACGGCCGGAGCATCGACAAGAGCAGGTCCGCGAATTGGTCCCCCACCTCGCGCGCCGACAGCGACCCACCTCGGCGATACCACGTGCCCAGGTGGTGGACCGAGCCGAAGAAGAAGTCCACGACCAGGTCCGCGGGCTTGTCCGTACGGAACTCGCCGGAAGCCTGGCCTTCTTCGATCAGGCGGCGGAACCGTTCGTGGTACTTGCGGCGTTCGGCGCGCACGGCTTTGCGCTTGTCGGCGCTGAGCTGGTGCATGGACTGCAAGAAGATGGTGTTGTCGTCGAGGTTGTCGATGCTGCTGACGACCACGTCTGACGCGGCGGCGGCCAGGCGTTCGCGCAGGGGCGCGGCGCTGGAGGCGACGCGTTCGAGCTGGGAGGTCTGCTCGCGCAGCACGCGGGCGTAGATCTCGTAGAGCAGGTCGTCCTTGGAGCCGAAGTAGTGGTACATGGCGCCTTTGGTGACGCCGGCGGCCTCGACGATCTCCTGCACCGACGTGCGGTCGAAGCCTTTCTTCGCGAAGAGCTTCGTCGCGTGCTGAAGCAGGCGGCGAGGCACCGCGGGCGACTCGTCGGAGACGACGGCCTTGCGCGTGCCGGCCCGGGTCATCGCCACACCCCCTCCGGGAACTCAGAGAACAGCCAGCCTACCGGCCGAGGCCGGTCAGTACGCGCCCCCGTGGTCGAGCAGGCGGCGCGGGTTGTCGACGAGCATCGTGGTGAGGTCGGTTTCGCTGACGCCGCGTTCGCGCAGCGCCGGGAGCACGTCGTTGGTGATGTGGAGGTAGTGCCAGTTGGGCAGCACGGCCTCGCGTACCGGTGCCTCGAGCCAGTCGAAGTAGCACGACGCGTCGTGCGAGAGCACCATGCTGCGGGCGTACCCGCGCTCGCACATCGCCGCGACCGTCGCCACGCGCTGTTCGAACGGCAGGTACACGTCCACGCCGAAGCGGTCCATGCCGAGTATCGAACCGCGGTCGGCCAGGGCCGTGAGGTAGCCGAGGTCGGCCGAGTCGCCGCTGTGCCCGATCAGCACGCGGCTCAGGTCCACGCCCTCGGACTCGAACACGTCCTGCTGCTCCAGCCCGCGCCGCGTGCCCGCGTGCGTGTGGGTCATGATCGGCACGCCAGTGGCCCGGTGGGCCTTCGCGACCGCGCGCAGCACCCGCTCGACGCCGGGCGTCATGCCGGGCTCGTCCGTGGCGCACTTGAGGATGCCGGCCTTCACGCCCGTGCCGGCGATACCCTCGGTGATGTCGCCGACGAACATCGCGACCAGCGGGTCGTCACCGCCGAGCATCGTGCCCGGCCCGCGCAGCGAGAGGTAGTGCGGCACCTCGTTGTAGGTGTACAGACCCGTCGCCACGACGATCTGCAGGCCCACCTCCGCGGCGACCTTCTGCACGCGCGGCACGTAGCGCCCCAGCCCGATCACCGTCGGGTCCACGATCGTGTCGATCCCGGCGTCCTTGAGCGCCTGCAGCTTCGCGATCGCCTCAGGCACGTGCACGGACTCGTCGAACCCGTCGTGCTCCGGGTAGTTGGTCACGAATTCCGGGCTCAGCACGAAGATGTGCTCGTGCATGAGGACCTTGCCCAGCGCCGCCGCCTCGACCGCACCGCGGACCGTCTCGACCACCGTCACGTCCTCCTAGCCTCGGGCGCGCAACTCGCGCCTCAGGATCTTCCCGCTCGTGGTCTTCGGCAGCTCGGCCAGCACCTCGACCGATCGGGGGTACTTGTAGGCGGCCAGCCGCTCCCGGCAGTAGGCCATCAGCTCGTCCGGATCGGGCGCCACGCCCGGCGCCACGCTCACGTACGCCTTCACCGTCTCGCCGCGGTACTCGTCCGGCACCCCCACCACAGCGGCCTCGCGGACGCCGGGGTGCGTGTACAGCACGTCCTCGACCTCGCGCGGCCACACCTTGAACCCGGAGGCGTTGATCATGTCCTTCTTGCGGTCCACGACGTAGACCCAGCCACGCTCGTCCATGAACCCGACGTCGCCGGTCAGCAGCCGCCCGCCGGGCAGCGCCTCGGCCGTGGCGTCGGGCCGGTTCCAGTAGCCGGGCACGACCATGGGTCCTTCGACGGCGATCTCGCCCGCCTCGCCGAACGGCAGCTCCGTGCCGTCGTCCGCGAGGATCCGCACGATCACGCCGGGCACCGGCAGCCCGATCGACAACGTGCCCGAGACCGGGTCGACCGGCGCCTCGACACCGCTGGGCACCACGACGCAGCCGGCCGTGGTCTCGGTGAGGCCGTAGCCGTTGTGGATGTACTGGCCGAACCGGTCGCGGAACGTGTTGACCACCGCCGGAGGCAGCGCTGCGCCGCCGGAGTACAGGGCGTCGAACGACGCGAAGTGCTCGGGGCTGACGTCCGGGTGCGCCATCAACGCCATGTACGCCGTCGACGGGCCGACCATGTACGCCGGCTTGTGCTCCAGCAACGCGCCGAGCACCACGCCGGCTTCGAAGCGGTAAGCGAGCGCCAGCGTGCCGGCGATCTCGATGGCGTAGGCGACCTCGCACACCATCCCGGTGATGTGGAACAGGGGCGCGAGCGCGAACACCGTGGCGCCCGGTTCGACGCGGCCGGCGCCCGCGAGGATCACGGCGTTGGTGCCGAGGTTGCCGTGGGTGTTGGTGGCGCCCTTGGGTTTCCCGCTCGTGCCGGACGTGTAGCTGATCAGCGCGACGTCGTCGAGGCCGAGCCCGGGGTCGCGCGGCGGATCACCGGGCGTCGAGCGCAGCACCTCGAGCAGGTCGGCCGCGCCCGGCGTCGCCTCGCGGCGCACCTTGCCGAGCACGCGCTCGTCGTCGCGGGTCTGCAGGTCGAGCTCGCTGGTGGTCACGGCGATCGTCACGGAGCTGTCCGCCACGAGCGCGCCGACGTAGTCGTGCCACGCGGCTTGTGAGCAGACGAGCGCCGTCACGCCGGCGTCGGTCAGCACGTGGCTCAGTTCGCCCGCGCGGTACATCGGGTTGACCGGCACCACGATCCCGCCGGCTTTCCATGCGCCGAGCAGGGCGATCACGAACTGGGGAATGTTCTGCAGCACCAGCGCGAGCCGGTCGCCGCGACCGAACCCGGAGGCGGTGAGGTGGCGGGCGAAGGCGTCGGAGAGTTCGTCCAGCTCGCGGTAGGTGATCCGGGAGTCGAAGTACGCCAGCGCCGTGGTCTCCGGCGCCTGCGCGACGGCGCGGCGGAAGGTGGCCAGCGGCGTGGTCGGCGTGAACTCGCTCGCCGCGGCGCGCTGCTCGTCGTAGCTCGCGAGCCAGGGCTTCGCGTCGTACCAGCTCATCCCGCGGCCTCCCTCGGACACCGACCAGTCGGTATGGGGACGCTAGAGAGCCCGCGGGCCGTGCGTCAACCCCATGTACCCGGAACGGGCAAGCCGGAACGCACGGACGGGCACGCGAGGCGCAAGCGACCCCATGCGGCGTTCGGTGCGCCCAACTCACCGAATGCGAAGTCTTATTTGGTTGCATAACTGTGACCTGGGCATCTGCGGCCAAACGATCGCTGGCAGCTGCCTGCCACCTGACCGACTTGGTGGCAGGCAGCTCCTGCTGCCGGGCATCATGGGCCTCGTGAATGAGCCTCGCGGCGCGGCTTCGCAGTACAACGGCCCGGCGAACTACGCCGATCAGTTGCGGCAGCAATCGGCAGCGTTCCGGTTGTGTTCCGAACAGGAGAGCGGGCACACCACGATGTTCGCGGGGCTTGCCGAGCGTGGCCTTTCTGGCGCTGCCGAGGTGGCCGCCCGTTCTGAGCGGGCGGCGCGGATGCTTGGGCAAGTCGCGTCCGTGGCGGCCGCGCAGGCCATGGCATACGACGAGATGATCGCGGCCGGTGGCCCCGAAGACTCTCGCGCCTACGTTGAGTACGAGGCAATAACCCGCCGCCTCAGCGCGCTGCTGCCTACCGACAACCTCACGGACTGAGGTGCCGGGCAGTACAGGGCCGGGTCGGGTCGCGGTATCACAACCCGTCCCAGCTCTGGGACGGGTCTGGATCGGCGTCTAGCAGGCAAAACGCGGGTGGGACGGGTGGGACGGGGCGTCGGGGAAACCCGTCCCACCCTGCTTTAGTGCCCCGCTTGCGCGCCATACGAGAGAGGTGTCCCGCCCACTTGTCCCGGCCTGTCCGGAGCGCTTCCTCACTGCTGGTTGTTTGTCCGCGCCGAGCGGACTGCGGACGAGGCCAGCGACATGAGGCGTTCCCAACTGGCGAGGTGCATGGCCAACTGGTCGATGCCGCAGTCCGTGATGCGCCACGACGATCGTCGCCCGTCTGATGACGGCCGGGTGTCGAGGTAGCCAGCTGCGCGCAGGGTGGTCAGTTGCTTGGACAGAACGGGCGGACTCAACCTCAGCGACGCGCGCAGAGCGGCGAACTCGTGCCATTGCTGGTCGACGAGGGTGGCCACGATGAGCATCCGCACCGGCGGGACGAGGACCGGGTCAATTCCGTCAGTGAAGCCTTTGACGCGGACGAATCTCGCCATCAGGCGCCTGCTGTCAGCTCGGGGGCAGGCGGTGCGTGGCGCAGGCACTCCGTGCAGGGCATCCCTCGCAGCGCGTCCATGAGCTCGAGTTCGCCAGGGCCGAACTCCGCGCCGCAGACTGCGACGAGCCGGGCTGGTGTTTCGCCCGAGGGAGGAACGGCGAACAGGTGCACCACCCGGCGCGTTTCTCCCACTGTTCCGCGCAGAGGCCGGGCCAGAAACACGTGCCCGGTCACTGCGTACCGCCCGTGGCGGCCGAGGTTGCGCCGAGAACGCGCACGGCACGTTGGCCCCTGTGGCGAAGCCGGGACCACAGCGAGGCCCTGCGGTGTCGGGTTCGCCGGGGCTGTCGCGCTGGCGCTCGGACCAAAGTTCGGGCGGAGACATAGGTCCAGCAAGCCCTGCACCGCGAGCCTGGTGCCTGCAGCATCGAACCCACGACGACGACATGGCCGCAGACCGCCGGATAACAACCCTCGGAGCCAGTGCGCCGTCCCTGCGCGAACTGCTCGTCCGTGATTGCATGATCGCGCCCGTCACGGGCGCAGGTATGCCAAGCCACGTAGAGCCGGTACTCGTCGGTTGCCACTGTTCGGTCCCTTCCGCCGGCCGCAGAACCAGCGCCCTATCACCTGCTTTGAGCTGATATAAGCGTGTATGGTGGAGCTATTTCAGCGAAGGCCATACGCGGGCCGGAGCAGGGCCATTGCGGGGACACGGGGAGAGGCATGGCGGCTAACGAACGCGCACGACGTCCTCGGACGCTGCTTGAGCAGCGGATCTGGCAGCGTAATCAGTCGCTTGCGGAGTTCACGGAGGAAGCAGAGGAGTTCGCACGCCGTTCTGGAGAATCCGGCACGCTCAGCGAACGAAACCTCAAACGTCTGGTCGCCGGGCATCGGACAGACGGCGCGCGGATCGGCCGCCCACGCCCCGCTACGGCACGGTTGCTCGAACGGATCTTCGATACCGGCATCGACGAACTTTTGACCCCGCTCGAATCAACGACCAGCGAGGTAACAGGCGAGCACGAGCTGAACGCCGCCTTCGCCACTTCGCGCCGGGTCACTCCAGATGTGGTCGCCCTCTTCCACAGCCAGCTTGAGGCGGTGCGGCAACTGGACCGGCGGCTCGGC
This sequence comes from Amycolatopsis sp. NPDC051372, assembly GCF_040682095.1. Lineage (NCBI taxonomy): Bacteria > Bacillati > Actinomycetota > Actinomycetes > Pseudonocardiales > Pseudonocardiaceae > Amycolatopsis > Amycolatopsis sp. NPDC051372. The sequence goes on along the minus strand of NZ_JBFBAF010000045.1, from coordinate 7,394 downwards.
GCCATCACCGCTTATGACGAGGTCGCGGTCAAGGTCGACCAGGTATCGCGATTGCTCTCCTACAGCTTGGCTGCCGGGACACGCAAGAACCTTGCCGCGCTGCTCGCGGAGTTGAGCGCCCTCGCCGGGTGGCAGGCCCTCGACCGTGGCCAGATCTCCACGGCCTGGGACCACTACGAACGCGCGAAGCAGGCCGCGAGTCAATCCGGTGATCCCGCCCTTGAGACGCACACAGAGGCCGAACGAGCTTTCGTACTGCTGGATCTCGGACAAGCGAGCGAGGCCGCCGAAATGCTGGCGACGGCCGAAGACCATGCGCGAGGAACCACCGGCCACACGCTGCGCGCCTGGCTGGCTGCCGCGCACGGCGAAGCGCTCGCCGCGTGCGAACTACGCTCGGCAAGCCTGCGTGCCTTCGATCGCGCAGAATCGCTGCTGCCGCCCCGTCCAGCGCCTGATGACGGCCCTTATGTCGTTCTCGATGACGTCCACCTCGCACGCTGGCGTGGGAACGCTCTCGCCCGCATTGGCGAGCCGGAAGCGGTCAATGTCCTCACCGATGCCCTGCATGAGCTAGACCCCACGTTCACCCGCGCCGAGGCCGGACTACGTGTCGATCTGGCGACCGCGCTTACCGCGAACCGGGAACACGACGAAGCACACACCCACGCCGCGAAAGCACGGACACTGGCCACGGAGATCGGCTCGGCTCGCCAGCTACGCCGACTCGCACGGCTGCCTGCGGTGCAAATCTGACGTCAGGCCCGCATGCTGCGCATCGTGTTGTCCAGGGTCCCGCTGATGTAGTCGGCACTCCCGGGACCACAGGTGATCACGTCCTCGCCATCGGGGCCGTCCTGGAGAACTGTCAGAACACGCCCCTCACTGATCGTGTCCACCACCGTCAGCGGAAGACTCGACGACCGCACCCCATCGGTCCTGTTGGCCACGTAGAACTGATGCACGGCACTGCGCGGGGCAGCCATCAGCGCGCGAAGTCGCTCAACCGGGTCGGGCGCGGTGTAGTCGCTCGTCACGTCCAAGTCGTACGAGTCGGCGACCCGACTCGACCCGAACTCCGATCGCCGCACGGTGACCTCAGCGAGGCCGGCCGGGCGCACGTCGGGCAGCGTGCCCACGGCGGCCTGGCAGACTCGGCCAGTCGAGATCCTCGCCAGCGTCACCTGGTCATCGTCCACAGTGAACAACAGCCCCGATCGGCCGGTGACTATGGCTAGCGCGGCCGACTTGCGCGCGCTGCGATCGCTGGAGATGCGATAGCACTCGGTATCGGCAGTGGAAACACCCCACAACACGTCCCGGAACTCGCCGGTGAGACGTTTGCGGCGCAAGTCGTAGAACCCGGGTTCGGCAAGTGCCTGCCGGATCAGCTCGTCGAACTGGCCTGACACGTCGTCTTCGAGCCACCACTCCACTACGCCCAGCACAGGATGTGCCGGACCGACATTCTCCCATTCCCACGCCCTGGCCAGCGCCACGCGCGGCACCGTCACCGGTTCGTCTATGAACATGTCGACGTCCGAAGGTGACTACTTGCCGATCACGGGTGGGGTGGCCTTGCCGTCGTAACCGAACAGCGCGTTCGGGTCCGGTTCCAGCAAATAGGAGGCCGACTTCTTTTCCTTGTCCTCTTCCTTGTTGCCTTTGCCGCCCCCGGCGCCCATCGGCATGCCGTTCGCACCGCGAGAACCGGCAGCCCCGGGCCCGCCCCGTCCAGCAGGAGGCTCCTCCGCCGCGCCGAACCGGCCCGCACCCGTCGACCGCCCCGGCCCAGCGAGGTCGCCGGAACGCGAACCTGACCCAGGCATCCCTGCTCCGCGACCACCAGCGCCCGACTCCCCAGAACCGGAACCACCGCTCGTGAAGCCACCGGCAAATCCGGGACTACCGAATCCGGGGCCAGTGCCCGGGCCGTACGACGATGAGCCGCCACCCGGGCCGCCCGGAGTGAACCGTGTCGCGTCACCGCCACCCCGGAACCCACCAGCCGTCGGGTCTGTGGACGGGACGAAACCAGCCGTGTTCGTGCCATCTCCGCCAGGCGTCTGAGCGGCCGGAAGCTGCGCGTAGTTCGACGAACCGGGGCCGCCGCTGTACGGCGAGGACGGCGACGTCGCCGGGGCGCCGTACTGACCCGGCTGCGAGACCCCACCGTCTATACCACCGGAAGAACCCCGCGGCTGCAACGCGGAATGTTGCGCGTTCGTCGCATTCTGATTCGTCGCGGCAGACGAGTTGCCCACCGTGAAGTCGCCCTGCGCGTCGGTAAGCTGGCCGTAGTCGGTCGGCATCCTCTGCGCATTGCCGTCGCTGGTGGAAGTAAAACCTTGGTAGATCTGGTTGTTCTGCTGGATCGCGGCATTACGCGAGTTGATCTGGTCCTCGACGTCGGTGTCCCACGGCGTCACCACGTCGACCAGCCCCCGCTCCGGCGGCGAGTCCGACACTTCCTTCAGCGAGTCCCGAGTGGACTGGAAGGCGTGAGCCTGATCCGTCAAGGTGTTCTGGCTCGTGCCCAAAGCCGTCGAAGACGCGGTAGCCACATTCGCCAGTGGCTGCAGCCCACCCCGGGCCGCGTCACCACTCTGCCCGGACCACGCGGACTCCAACCGGGACACAATAGCCCGCGTGTCCGCCTCGATTCCTTGTTGCTCGGAGGCTTGGGACATGCTGATGTACTGAGCCTCGCCGAGGCTGCCCAGCCCAGCACCGCCCCGGACCCGGCGCACCAGCTCGCCAGGCAAGATCATCTTGCCCTGTTCCTGCTGCTGCTCCATCCACGCCTGCACCACACCAGCCGGACCCGACGCCATCACGAGCCCCCTTTCAACGTGGTGACCGCAAGATCCGCGACCTTCCGCGCATCCTCACACGGATCCCCCGTGCCCACCGCCGAGTTGGCTACCTGCACATCAGCTTCGAAAGCCGCATTGTCGGCGATCCCAACAGCGACACCACACCCGCCCCGTGAGCGATCGTCAGACGGCCCATACGCCACGACGGGATACCCCTGCACCGGAGCCAGGACCTTGAAGAACCCCTGCCCTTGCTTCGCATACACGGTGGCCAATCCGTTTTTCCACGCGTACACCAGCTGGATGCCAACCAAGGAGCCCCGCTCTACGTCATGCCAGTAACAAGCTTTGGCTACTCCCGTGTCCGTCGGCGCGGCGTCGCGCGTGGGTGTGCGCGAGAACAATGTGCCGACCTGAGCAGCAGTGAGGACTGCGCATGCGTCGCCCTGGATCAGCGACGCAGGCAACGGGTTAGAGATTGCTGGGACAGTCGATCCGGTACTCGACACAGGAGGGGCAGCGCTCGACGCGGTAGTCGCCGTTCCCCCCGTAGTGCCTGAGCAGGCGGCGAGCATGCAGGCAACGACGAACGCCCCCGAAGTCCTGCAGATCCTGGATGTCAGACGCATCAGAAACGGTCCCCGTTTCCCTGGACATTGACCGTCTGGGCGGCCTGCTCGTCGTTGGCCGTATGCATCCCGAGCGCCGTCTCGATCTTGCCGATGATCACCGTTACGAAATCATGCTGCTTCGTCAGGAAGTCCAGGTAGGCAAGGCCGGACTTGTTGCTAGCCTCTGTGTTGCGCAGCGACGCCGGATCGTTGCCCGGCGACTCGATTGACCACATGGGCCTTGCCTTATTTCGCTGGACCGTGATTCTGTCAAGCAGGTCGCGAAGGTTCGCAAGTTCGCTGGTCATTGAGGCGCGATCCAAGGTGAACGCCCCGGTAGCCGAACCACCGGACGCGCCTCCGCCACCTCCGCCGGTCACGACGAACCTGGCAGCGTTCACCGCCGCCTGTTCCTGCCCAGCCACTTGCAGCCTCCCCTGACACCGTGGGCACCTCTATCGCACCGATAGTAGCCAATCGGCAACAAACTGTCCCCAGAACGCCATAGATCACCGCAGTGATCGCCCACACCTGTTCTGACCTGGCCGTATAGGTCTACGCGAGGGTTGAACGGAGGCATCCAACAGGCGCGTTCCACGTCCATCGGATGGACGTGGAACGGACGTTGACAGCCCCGTAGGGTGCTGAGCGTGGCTGACGAGCATGGAGCGTGGAAGACCTTCGGTGAGCGGACCGTCTACGACAACAAGTGGGTCCGGCTGGGCCTGACCGACGTGCAGGCGCCGAACGGTGAGCGGTGGGAGTACCACGTGGTGCACCTCGCCCGCATCGCCATCGGCTTGATCGTGGACGAGCAAGATCGGGTGCTCATGCTGTGGCGCTACCGGTTCGCGACGGACCAGTGGGGTTATGAGCTGTTGGGCGGCCTGGTCGAGGATGGCGAAGAGCCCGAGGCGACGGCGGCGCGCGAGATCCGGGAAGAGAGCGGCTATCAGCCCCTCGGCGAGGCCGAGCACCTGATCGGCTTCGAGCCGCTGCCCGGGCAGGTGACCGCGCCGACAGACGTCTACCTGTGGCGCAAGGCCGAGAAGGTCGGCGAGCCGACCGATACCGAGGAAGTCGGGAGGCTGGAGTGGGTTCCCCTCACCCGGATTCCGGAGCTGGCGCTGCGGAAGGAAATCCTCGGCGCAGGAGCCTTGGTACCGCTGCTCTACTACATCGCGTCACGCGGCACCCGGGGCACTGCTGCCGGGCAGGATCAGACCGCTGAGACGTCGTAGCTGCCGATCGGACTTGATCTGCATGGCCAGCCGTCGCGCCTGCCGCGCATGCGCGAGCGCCGCGTCTCGGTCGCCCGCTGCTGCGTAGGCGAACGCCAGGTCGACCAGCATTCCCGTCCTGGCTCGGACGAAGTCCGGCGGCAGGCGCGGCAACGCGTCGGTGATTTGCTGGATGGCGTCTGATTCGCCGAGCTGGCTCAAGGCGTTGCCGCGCCACCGGTCGAGATGTGCTCCACCCAGGAAGAGAAACGGCAACGCCGGGTCTATGGGATCGGTCGGCAGAAGCGTGCCCGCCGCGTCGAATGCGCGTAGCGCCTCGTCGCGTCGGCCCGCTGCGGCGAGGCCTTCGCCGTGCGCTGCGGCCATCCATGATCGCAGCAGTGGCGGTGCTGCCTGCTCGGCCAGCGTGCGGGCTTCCGAGAGTTGACCGACGGACATTTCGACCTCGCCGAGGTCGATCAGGATGAATGCCTGCTGCGCGGTCGAATGGGCGAGCAGGATCGGCGACTCTGCCTCGCGGGCCGCTGACTTGGCAGTTTCGTGGTGCTCCCACGCCTGCCGGATCGCATTGCGGTCGAGCGCTTCCCAGCCTGCCAGGGCCGAGGCCTCGGTCAGCACTACTGCCAACGCGTGGCGTTGTCCGCGCAGTGTGCTGAAGCCGAGCAGACGCTGAAGCTGATCGATGTTGCTGCGCAACTGGTCGAGCAGCGGCACCCCGCCGAGCCTCCGATCAACATGCCGTGCCTGGTCGACCTGGCGCCGGAAGATGTCAACCGACTCAGCGTCGACCGACCGGGCGAGCGCCAGTCGGGACACCAGTTCCTCGGCCTCGTCATCGGTTTCTTCCGGCTCGAATCCGAGTTCTTCGTTCGTGCGTCCGTAAACGTCGCGGAAGAGGCGCCTGTACGGCTGGCTGACGGCCTCGTGCCCGTTTTCCCATCGTGAGACTTTGACCTTGAGACTTGTCGCCGACATGACGGGCACGGCAAGCGCGTCGGCGCGGCGAAGCAGCATCTTGATGACCTCGTCGGCCTTGTATCCGAGCTGCCTGCGCACGGCCTGGAGTCGCGTTTCAGCCATCGGACACGCCTCCGGGATAACCGCTTTGACCTGCGCGGTTAATGGAACTTAATGGATCCGTCGTTAACTTCAGCCACCTGCGAAAAGGCGTCTCACTGTCGTTTCCTTGAGACATGAACGCAGACGGAAACCAGCGAATCCAGCCCGAGCGGTTGACCATCGGACGCCTATTGCTCGTCCCGGCGGCTCAGCACAACAGCGAGGTCGGCCCTCAGCTCTGCGAGGTGTTCGGTGATCTCGGAGAGTCGACGCTCAATCACCGCCAGCCGTGCCGATACCGCATCCTCCATGTCTTCCCGGGGCTGGCTCGGGGCCGGCGGAATGCGGCCGTGCAGCACGGCCAGCAGGTGCTGTGGGTGCAGCCCGAGCGCCAAGGACAACGCTTCAAGCGTGCGGTCGCCGCGCTTGCGCTCCACGGTGTGGTTCTGAATTTCCCGGACGATCGCCTGGGAAACTTGCGAGCGTTCGGCCAGTTCGCGCTGCTTCCACCCGAGCGCCTGCACGCGCTCGTTGATGGTCTTCGCGACCGCCGCCCAGTCTTCCGACACCCATTCCTCCGTGGTCCGCCTCAGCGCCGACATTAGCGCTCGACGGGATTCCGCGGCCCGCGATCAAGGCTGCGTCACGCACCTGGGGCATTCCCATGCCTCTGTGCGACTAAATCAGCTCTCCTTTACCGATTAAATCAGCTCAAAATCTCGAAAGGTCTCATCCATGCAAAACCACAATCCAGACGCCGGTGGACCGGCGTTCTACTCGACAACCCACGCCGCGTGGATTCTCGGTGCCGACCTCAACTCGATCCATCGCGCAATCCGGGTCGGAGAGATCCGCGCCATGCAGCGCCGTTCCCGGCTCGTCATCCCGGCCGCCGAGCTGCGGCGCTTGCTCGGCGGGGGTGCGCGATGACCGAACACACGTACACGGAGATAGCCGCTCGTCTCGACCGGTACACCGACATCCCGAACGATGTGCTCACGAACGTGGTGACCAGGGACGGTCTGTGTTTCTGGGCGTTCGACCGGGAGGGCATGCCCGAACTGACCGGGGACGACCCGCCGGACAGAGAGTTGGCCGCCCGGCTGTGCGCCGGATGCCCGGTGATCGACGAGTGTCTTGAACTCGATCTCCGCACCGCCGGCGCGAACACGCTGGGAGTCTGGGGTGCGCTGCCGGACACTGACCGGCGTGCGCTCTACCCGGTGTGGCTGCGCCGCCGGGGAGGTGAGGCGCGATGACGCTCTCCCTCACACCGATGCAGATCCTCGCCGGAGCTGGTGTCATGTTCGCGTTGTTCGTGGTCTGGCGGTTCGGCGCGCGGAAGGCGCGCCGAGCGGCCGATACGGCACGGGCGGGCGCCCGGGTGGTGTCGCTCGTCGGGCGGGTGCTTTTCACGGGCGCGGCGTTCATAGGCGTTCAGTGGCTGGTGATCACGCATCCGGGCAATCCGACGCTTCTGCTCGTGGTGCTCGGTCTGCCGGACTTGATCGCGGCACACGTCCTGACGCGTGCCCTGACGGTCACGTCGCTCGATAGCACGCGCCGGGGTGGTGGTAGCCCTCGGCGCTGGCCGGGGCATCGGCATGTCCCAGTGTTGCGCCGACCGCGGTGACCGCGGCCGCGGCGAGAGTGTCGCGGTGGGTGTC
>NZ_JBFBAF010000044.1:0-75167 GCF_040682095.1 Amycolatopsis sp. NPDC051372 | reverse complement strand
CCTCGGATGACACTCGGCTGGGACAGCCCCGCCGAACGCATGACACAGTTACTCACCGTCTAGCAGCAGTGTTGCAACCACCGCTAGAAACCGCCGGAGGGCGGGGGGTATGTCTCGGGGCGCTGTGTGTCTCGGGGGAGGCTCGTGGCACACCTTGGGCCGGTAGCGCCGATGGAGTCGGATTTCGAAAGCCGGCAAGCGGTTCGGCGGGTAGGGATCGACCATCGGTCTGCGAAACAGTGGCAGGGCCGTGGTCGAGTGCGTTGCCTGGTTTGTGATGCTGCCGCCGCACCTGGCCGATGGTTACGCACCTGGCTTGGTCCGTGACACCAGGGGCCGCGAAGATCGGAAGCCGCCTGCAACTCGCCACCTAGCGCCGGTTGGTGCGAACACCGCAAAACGGCAGCGGGCTCGCGGCCCCTCGCACCGGATTCGCCCGCCGCGCACACGCTGAGCACCCACCCAAGCACCCACCGTCGCACCCGAAACGTCCCGGACCCGAAGTGTTACCCGCTCGTTCCGGATGACCATTGACGCGATGTGGCCCCGCTCACTACAGTCGCCCGAAACCGTCTGTAAAGTATCCTAATTAAGGGGCCACGAGTGCGCGCCGGCAGCCCGAGGATGTTGCGCGAGATCAACGATCGCGCGGCGATCGAGGCGTTGTTGCGCGGCGGGCCGCTCACGAGGGCGGAGCTCGAGGTCGTGATCGGGCTGTCCAAGCCGGCCACGGCGCAGCTGCTCACGCGCCTCGAACAGGACAATCTCGTCGGCAAAGCGGGCGAACGCGCGGGTGGCGGGCGTGGGCCGCGGGCCCAGCTGTGGGCCGTCAACGGCAGCCTCGCCCACGTCGCCGCAGTGGATCTGACGCCGCACGTCGCCGATTTCGTGATCGCGGATGTCGCGGGGACCGTCGAGGCCGAGTATCAGGTCGAGTTGCCGGTACACGAGGGCGCCGACGTGATCGGCACGTTCGGCAAGGCGCTCACGCACGTCACCAAGAAAGCCGGCAAGAACCTCGACGACCTGGCCAACGTCGTGATCGGCGCGCAGGGTGCGTTCGACCCGCGCACGGGCCTGCTCTCCTCCGCGCCCCACATTCCCGGCTGGCTGGGGTTCGACGTGCCGGCAAGGCTGAGCGAAGAGCTCGGGATCGCCGTGACCATCGAGAACGACGTGAACCTGGTGGCCGTCGAGGAGATGACGGTCGGGAAAGCCCAGGAAGTCGACGACTTCGTGATGGTGTGGCTCTCCGAAGGCGTCGGGGGCGCCGTGGTCATCGGGCGCCGGCTGCTGCGCGGCGCGACCGGCGGTGGTGGTGAGATCGACTGGATGCGCGTGCCCGATCCGTCTACTGTGGACACCGGTGACCGCTGGCCCGAGGCCGGCGCGCGCTTCGGCAATCTCGTGGACTCGCCCGCCATCGCAAGGCTCGCCCACGCCCACGGCCTCACTGCCGAAACCGGCCCGCAAGCAGTAACCCAAGCGACAACCCAGAGCCACCAACCCTTCCTCGACGATCTGGCCCGCCGCGTCGCCGGCGGTCTCGCGAGCCTCGTGGCCGTGGCCGACCCGCAGCTCATCCTGCTCTCGGGCGACACGAGCCGCGCCGGTGGCGACGAATTCGCCCGGAGAGTCGCACGAAAACTCTACGAACTGGTCCTGCCCCGCACCCCCGTCGCGCTCGCTTCGGTGCAAGGCAATGCCGTACGCGCGGGCGCGTTGCAGTCCGCGCTCGCCACCGCCCGTGAAGACGTCTTCGGCGTCGTCACCCCCACGCTCCGCGGGTCGCGTCGGCCCTTGGAGGACACAGCGGGAGTGCCTCGCACGGCACTCCCGAGCTCTGCCCCGTCCCCGACCGAGTAACCACCATGAGGAGGAGGGTCATGGCCCCCACGACCCGCATCCGGAGGATCGCGCGAAGGCGTGGTTCTCTGCTGCTGTCCGCCGCGGCCGCCGCCACGCTGCTGGCGACCGCCGCGTGCGGCGCGGCCGCGCCGAGCGGCTCGGGCGACGCCGCCGCGCCACCGAACAAGGACGACAAGCTCACCCTCACCGTCTACAGCAAGTTCACCGACCGCGAGTACGGCGTGGTCACGGCCGCGCTGAACAAGCTGAAGGCCAAGTACCCCAACATCACCATCAACCACGAGGGCAACCAGGACGACGACAAGCTCACGCAGTCGATCCGCGGTGGCAACCCGCCCGACGTGGCCATCTCCTTCTACACCGACAACCTCGGCGCGTGGTGCTCCACCGGCAGCTTCACCGACCTCAAGCCGTACCTGGACCGCGACAAGATCGACGTGAACCAGATCCCCCAGGCCGTGCGTGACTACACGTCGTACCAAGGCAAGCGCTGCGCGATGCCGATGCTCGCCGACGTCTACGGCCTGTACTACAACAAGGACATGTTCGCGGCGCACGGCATCTCCTCGCCGCCGAAGACCACGACCGAGCTGTTCGAGGACGCGAAGAAGCTCACCGAGTTCAACCCGGACGGCTCGATCAAGACGATGGGCTTCATCCCGGCGATGCCGTTCTACGCCAACCAGGCGCAGTACTGGGCCCCGAACTTCGGCGCGCAGTTCATCGGCCCGGACGGCAAGTCGTCGATCTCGTCCAGCCCCGGCTGGAAGGCGATGTTCGAATTCCAGAAGAAGCTCATCGACTTCTACGGCGGCCACGACAAGGTCGAGAAGTTCAAGGCCGGCCTCGGCGACGAGTACTCCGCCGACAACGGCTTCCAGAAGGGCAAGCTGGCGATGATGTACGACGGTGAGTTCCGCACCGCGTTCATCAAGGACCAGACCCCGACGCTGAACTACGCCACCGCGCCCGCGCCGGTGCTCGACAGCATGGCCGACCACTACGGCGCCGGCTTCGCCACCGGCACGATCATCGCGATTCCCAAGGGTGCCAAGAACCCCGGCGCCGCGTGGGAGCTGATCAAGCAGGTCACGCTCGACACCGACACGCTCGTGGACATGGCCAACGGCCTCAAGAACGTGCCCAGCACCACGGCTTCGCTGTCCTCGCCGAAACTCGACGCACCGCCGCAGTTCAAGACCTTCCTCGACATCTACGGCAGCGGCAAGCTGGTCGCCAACCCGTCCACTCCGATCGGTGACGCCTTCCTCAAGGCGGTCAACGACTTCGCCGAGAAGTGGCAGGCCGGTTCGGTACCCGACCTCGACGCCGGCCTCAAGCAGGTCGACGCCCAGGTGAACGACGAGCTGGCGCAGAAGGGCGCCGGCGGATGACCTCGGTCCTCCCCACCGAGGCGACGACCCCGCCCGCACCCTCGAAGGTGCGGGCGGGGCCCCGCAAAGCCAAGCGCCGTCGCACGGTGTTCTACTTCATGGCGCCGGCGACGCTGGGGTTCCTGATCTTCTTCGGGTATCCGCTCATCGCCACCGTGTACTACTCCTTCACCCGCTACGACCTGATCAACCCTCCACAGTGGATCGGGTTCGACAACTACGTGCGCATGTTCACCAGTGAGCCGCTGGTGAAAACCGCCGCGTACAACACGTTGTGGCTCGTGATCATCCTGACGATCTGCCGGGTGTTGTTCTCACTCGGCGTCGCTTCGGTGATCTCGAGGCTGAAATCGGGCGTCGGCCTGGTGCGCACGCTGTGCTACCTGCCCACGCTCGCCCCGCCGGCCGCGGCGACGCTCGCGTTCGTCTTCGTGTTCAACCCGCAGTTCGGCCCGGTCAACCGGTTCCTGCACCTCATCGGCATCGACGGCGGCCTCTGGTTCAACAGTCCCGTGATGTCGAAGCCCTCGCTCACGCTGCTGGCGCTGTGGGGTTCGGGCGAGCTGATGATCATCATCCTGGCCGCGTTGCTCGACGTGCCGACCGAGCAGTACGAAGCGGCCGAGCTCGACGGCGCCGGCGCGGTCCGCAAGTTCTGGCACGTCACGCTGCCCACGATCTCGCCGGTGCTGCTGTTCGGTGTGGTCAACTCGATGATCTACGCGCTGCAGTTCTTCACTCAAGCCATCGTGGCGGCGTCCGCCTCGGCGGGCACAGCCGACGTGGCCGGCAACTCGAAGCTCATCGGCGCGCCGGAGAACTCCACGCTGACGTATCCGATCTGGCTTTACGTACAGGGTTTCCGCTACTTCAACATGGGTTACGCGGCGGCGATGGCCGTGCTGCTGTTCATCGTGTCCGCGGCCTTCACATGGGTGCTCGTGAGGCAGCTCAGGAAATCCCAGCACCAGGAGGAGGGGGCATGAACATATGCTCGCGCCGGCCTGTTCATGGCCCCGACCGGGTGCGGGTGCCCCGCAAGAACGGAGTGGGGGCATGACAACGATTTCGGCACCCGCCACGAATCCCGCGCCGGTCCCGCCTCGCGTGCAGTTCAAGCGCCAGTGGGACAAGCGCCTCGGCTTCATCGCGACCCACGCCATCGGCATCGCGCTCGGCGTGATCTTCGTGCTGCCGCTGCTGTTCGTGTTCCTCACCGCGGTGATGAAGAGCGACCAGGCGATGACGTCGAGCCTGTGGCCCACGGAATGGCACTTCGAGAACTTCGTCGAGGTGTTCAAGAAAGCGCCGCTGTTGGAGTACTTCGGCAACAGCCTGCTGTACTCGTCGCTCGCGACGGTCGGCGCGCTCGTGTCGGCCATTCCGGCGGCGTACGGCCTGGCGAAGCTCAAGTGGCGCGGGCAGAACCTGTTCTTCATGCTCACGGTGGCTGCGATGATGCTGCCGCCGCAGGTCACCGTCGTGCCGCTGTACGACCTGTGGGTGCGGATGGGCCTCACCGGCACGCTCGTGCCGCTGATCGTGCCGTACTTCTTCTTCGACGCGTTCTCGATCTTCCTGCTGCGCCAGTTTTTCCTTACCATCCCCAAGGATTACCTGGAAGCGGCGAAGATCGACGGCTGCAACGAGTTCCGGGCCATGACGCGGGTGCTGCTGCCGATGGCCAAGCCCGGAATCGCGGCCACCGCGATGTTCTGTTTCCTGTTCACCTGGAACGACTACTTCGGGCCCCTGCTCTACACCGGTGAGAACCAGGACAACTGGCCGCTTTCGCTGGCCATCGCCTCGTTCCGCGGCATGCACCACGTGGAGTGGAACCTCACGATGGCCGCGACCGCGCTGATCATGGCGCCGGTGATCGTGCTGTTCGTGTTCGCGCAGAAGTCGTTCGTCAAGGGCATCACGTTCACGGGAGTCAAGGGATGAAGCTGGCAGTCGTCGGTGGCGGGTCCACCTACACGCCGGAACTGGTCGACGGCATCGCGGGCCGCAGGTCCACTTTGGATGTCGACGAGATCGTGCTGATCGACCCGGACGCCTACCGCGTGGAGACCGTCGGCGGGTTCAGTCAGCGGCTGCTCGACCACGCCGGGCACCCGGCGCGAGTCCGCACCACCGCGAACCTGGAAGAAGGTGTCGAAGGCGCTTCGGCCGTGCTCATCCAGCTGCGGGTGGGCGGGCAGAAGGCGCGGGCGTCGGACGAGACGTTCCCGCACGCGTGCGGTTGCGTCGGCCAGGAGACGACCGGCGCAGGCGGCTTGGCAAAGGCCCTGCGCACGGTGCCGGTGGTGCTCGACATCGCCGAGCGCGTGCGCAAGGTCGCGGGTGACGACACGTGGATCGTGAACTTCACGAACCCCGTCGGCATCGTCACTCGGGCGCTGCTGCAGGAAGGCCACCGCGCGGTGGGGCTGTGCAACGTCGCGATCAACCTGCAACGGAAGTTCGCCAAGCTGCTCGGCGCGTCCACGGGAGACGTGCGGCTCGTCCACACCGGACTCAACCACCTGAGCTGGGAGCGCGGCGTGCTCGTCGACGGCGTCGACCGGCTGCCCGAGCTGCTGGACAAGCACGCGGAGTTCCTGGGCGAGGAGGTGACCGCGCCCGTCGAGTGGATGCGCCGGATGAACGCCGTGCCGTCGTACTACCTGAAGTACTACTACTCGCACGACGCGCAGGTGGCCAAGCAGCTCACGGAACGCCCGCGTGCCGAGGTGGTGAGCGACGTCGAGGAGGAGCTGCTGAAGATCTACCTCGACCCGGAGCAGGTCACCAAGCCTGGTTCGCTGGAGAAGCGCGGCGGCGCGTACTACTCGGAGGCGGCCGTGCAGCTCGTGCACGCGCTGACGGCGGGCGGGCCGGCCGAGGAGCACGTGGTGAACGTGCGCAACGACGGCACGTTCTCCTTCCTGCCCGAGGACGCGGTGATCGAGGTGTCGTCCACTGTGGATCCGAATGGTGCTCGGGCGATTCCGCAGCCGACGGTGGAGCCGCGCTTCGCCGGCCTCATCGCCGCGGTCACGGCCTACGAGCACCTCGCCCTCGACGCCGCCGTGAAGGGCGGGCGTGACCGCGTGGCCGACGCGCTGCTGGCCCACCCGCTCGTCGGCCAGTACACCAAGGCCGACCAGCTGGCCGATTCCCTCGTGTCGATCAACCGCGATTTCCTGCCGTGGGCGCGCGGATGAGCGAAGCCGGGCCCGCGGTCGTGGCGATCGACGGGGGGAACAGCAAGACCGAGGTGCTCGTGGTGTCGCGCGAGGGCGGTGTGCTCGCCGAATCGCGCGGCCCCGGCGCCTCGCCGCAGAACGTCGGCGTCGACGGCTGCGTCGCGGCGCTGGAGACACTGGTCCTTTCGGCCTTGACGTCGGCGGGTCTGCCGGCGACGCGGCCGTTCGGCGTGCACACCTCGGCTTACCTCGCGGGGCTGGACTTTCCGCGTGAGGAAGAGGCGCTGCACGCCGCGTTGTTCGCGCGCGGCTGGAGCTCCACGTTGCATGTGGGCAACGACGTGCTGGCGCTGTTGCGCGCGGGCAGCTCCGACGGCACGGGCGTGGCCGTGGTGTGCGGCGCCGGGATCAACGGCGCCGGCGTCGGCCCGGACGGGCGCATGCACCGCTTTCCCGCGCTGGGCAAGATCTCCGGCGACTGGGGCGGCGGTTACCGCCTCGGTGAGGAGGCCCTGTGGTGGGCCGTGCGCGCGGAAGACGGCCGCGGGCCTTCTACCGCGTTGCAGGCCGCGGTTTCGGGCTTCTTCGGTGTTTCGAGAGTGTTCGACGTGGTGCAGGGCCTGCACTTCAAGGAGATCGACTCCGCCCGGATCCACGGGCTGTGCCCGCTGCTGTTCGACGTCGCCGCCGGCGGCGACGAGGTCGCGCAGCAGGTCGTGACGCGGTTCGTGGAGGAGGTCAGCGTGTTCGCCGCGGTGATCCTGCGGCAGCTGGACCTGACCCAGTCCGCACCCGAGGTGGTGCTCGGCGGGGGAGTACTCACGGGCGTCGGCCCGTCGGTGATCTCGGAGATCGAGCGGCGCTGCCTGAAGGTGGCACCGCGGGCGGTGGTGCGGGTGGTCGACGTGAACCCCGTCGTCGGCGCGGCCTTGTTCGGCCTCGACGAGCTGGGTGCTTCCGCGGCGGCCAAGGCCGCGCTGAAGGCCGCCACGCAACGGATCTGACGCGTTCGGCGGCGGTGTCCCGTGTGGACACCGCCGCCGCCGTCGTCGTCGGCCGGGGTCAGCCCACGATGTTCTTCCCGGTCTCCAGCACGGACTTGAGATCGGAAAGCACCCAGGCCCAGCCGCCACCGGCGTTCTCACCCGGACCGGCGTCGACGTTCTCCATCGCCCCCGACACCAGTGCCGCGTGTCCGGGTGCGCCCGTGACGTCGTGGGTCACGGTCAGTCTGGTCCCGGCGGTCTTGGTTTCCTCGATGTCGTAGGTGAGCGTGGTGTAGGGCTCCGCGACGAGGCTCGGGTCCATCAGCAGCTTCCACGTGATCACGAGCTTGCGCGGCGGGTCGGACTCGAGCACCTCGCCGTCCAGCAGGTCACTCGTGAACCCCGCGTCGATGAACTCCTGCGTCGGCTTGGTGCGGTGCTTGCCGCCCGTCTTGAGGTCGAACTCGGCCAGCCCGGAGTACCCGTACTTCTGCGTCCACTCCGGCTTGGTGATCGCGTCCCAGATCGCCTGCGGCGTCGCCTTGATGTACACGCGGTTGACCTGCACGGTCTTGCTCTCGGTCATTTCGGTGGCTCCCTCTCCAGATCGCTCTTGAGCTCCATCAGCGCCGACACGTGGCGCTCGGTGTACTTGTCGATCCACCGGTCGTGGATCTCCCGGATCGGTACGGGGTTGAGAAAGTGGAGCTTCTCCCGCCCCTCCTTGCGCGTGACGACGAGGCCGGCCTCCTCGAGCAGCTTGAGGTGCTTCATCACCCCGAACCGCGTCATGTCCACTACGGACTCCAGCTCGGTGAGCGTGCGGCCGTCACGCTCGAACAGCCGGTCCAGCAGACCCCGGCGGGTCGGATCCGCCAGCGCCTTGAACACCAGGTCGTCGTCAGGCACACGACGAGGATAGGTGACCAAAAGGTCACCTGTCAACCCGCGCTCGAATCAGGGGGTGGTGTTTGTGCTGATCAGCGAGTTCGGCTGCTCGCCGGCGACCGACCCGTCACCCGCTTGAACGCCGCACTGAACGCGCTCTCCGAGCCGTACCCCCAGCGCGCCGCCACGGATGCGACCGTGCGGCCCTCGGCCAGCTCCCGGGTCGCGCCGGAGATCCGCCGGTGCAGCAGGTAGTCCATCGGCGACAACCCCACCAGGGCCTTGAACCGCGTCGCGAACACCGTGCGCGACAGGCGCGCCTCGGCCGCCAGCCGGGCGACCGTCCAGCCGAACGCGGGACGCCGGTGCATCGCGGCCAGTGCGGCGCCGATCGCGGGGTCGCGGAAGCCCGACAGCCACGCGGGTTGCGCGCCCGCGCCGAGGAGCGCGCGCAGCACGTGCAGGGAGAGGATCTGCGTGAGGTGCTCACGCATCGCGCCACCGCCCGGCCGGCCGGTGGTTTCGAACGCGAGCAGCCGCAGTGTCGAGCTCAGCGCCGTGTCCGGATCGGTGATGCGCATCGAGGAACCGAGGTCCTCCAGCAGCACCGCCACCGCGGGGTCGGCGAAGTCCAGGGTGGCGCCGACCAGGGTGACGTCCGAGGCGGCTCCGGTGTGCCCGTCGGTGCCGGTGAACACGCTGCGGGCCTCGACCGGCGCGACGTCCGGCGTGCTGGCCGTGACGTACGCGGCGTCGCGGCCGACCAGGTAGGTGTCGCCGGCGGCCAAGGAGACCGGGGCGCCGCCTTCAGGGAGCAGCCAGCACGAGCCCGCCGTCACGGTGATCACCTTGGGGTGCGAGCCGCCGAACCGCACCGCCCATTCGCCGCCCGCCGTCAGCCGGGCCGGGAGAGCCGGGCGCACGGCCGCCATCGACAGGACGTCCGCAAGTGGGTCCGGACGATCCAGCACGAGCTCCGAACGCTCACTCATGGTCGGCACCCTCCGCTCTGCCTAGCGTTGAAGGCACCGAAGAAAGGAACCTCCGTGCAATACCAACAACTCGGCGCCACCGGAACTTTCGTGTCCAGGATCGCACTCGGCACCATGACGTTCGGCGGCTCGGGCACCGCGCCGTGGAACGTGATCGGCGGACTGGACCTCAAGGCGGCCGACGAACTGGTCGGCATCGCCCTGGACCAGGGCGTGAATCTCATCGACACGGCCGACATGTACGCCAGCGGTGAGACCGAGGAGATCCTCGGCAAGATCCTCAAGGGCCGCCGCCGCGACGTGGTGCTCGCCACCAAGGCGTACTCGCGCATGGGCGCCGGCCCCAACGAGGTGGGGCTCTCCCGGCTGCACCTGAGGAACGCGATCGACGACAGCCTGCGCCGCCTCGGCACCGACCACATCGATCTCTACCAGATCCACGCCCACGACCACCTGACGCCGCTCGACGAGACCCTGGCCGCCCTCGACGACGCCGTCCGCCAGGGCAAGATCAGCTACGTCGGCACGTCCAACACCTACGCCTGGCAGCTCGCCAAGGCCCTCGGCGTCGCCGACCTGCGCGGCTACCCGCGGTTCGTGTCGTTGCAGGCGTACTACTCGCTCGTCGGCCGTGATCTCGAGCGCGAGCTGCTGCCGCTGGTCAACGAGGAGAAGCTCGGCCTGCTCGTCTACAGTCCGCTGGCCGGCGGCTTCCTCTCCGGCAAGTTCACGCGCGACAGCCAAGACGCCTCCGGCCGCCGCGCCCAGGCCGACAACCCGCCGCTCGACCGCGAGCGCGGCTACGACATCGTCGACGCCCTGCGCAAGGTCGCCGAGCGCCACGATGTCGGCGTCGCCCGCGTCGCGCTGGCCTGGGTGCTCGCGCAACGCGGCGTGACCAGCGTGATTGTCGGCGCCAAGCGGCCCGACCAGCTGCACGAGAACCTCGCCGCCGTCGATCTGGAGCTCACCGGGCAGGATCTCGCCGAGCTGGACGCCGTCAGCGCGCTGCCGCTCGAATACCCGGCCTGGGCCCTCAACGGCGCCTACCCGTCGCGCACTCCCTAGAGCAAGGCGCCCAGAGGCAGGATCAACGCGATCGACACCACCGAGATCACCGTCTCCATCACCGACCAGGTCTTCAGCGTCTGCCCCACGGACATCCCGAAGTACTCCTTGACCAGCCAGAACCCGGCGTCGTTCACGTGTGAGAAGAACAGTGAACCGGCGCCGATGGCCAGCACCAGCAGGGCGTTGTGGGTCGGGTCGAGGGTGGCGGCGAGCGGCGCGACGATGCCGGCGGCGGACACGGTGGCGACGGTCGCGGAGCCCGTCGCCAGACGGATCGCCACGGCGACGAGCCAGCCGAGCAGCAGCGGCGACAGGTGGGCGCCGGTGGACAGGTTGGTGATCACGCCGCCGACGCCGGCGTCCACCAGCGTCTGCTTGAAGCCACCGCCCGCGGCCACGATGAGCAGGATGCCGGCGATCGGGGCGAGAGAGTCGCTGATGATCGACGACAGTTTCGCGCGGTGCAGGCCCGCCGGACGGCCCAGCGTGACCAAACCGACGAGGACCGCGAGCAGCAGCGCCACCAGCGGGTCGCCGACGAAGTCGAGCACGCGGCGCACGGCGTTTTCCTTGCCCAGCAGGATGTCCGAGAGCGCCTTCAGCAACATCAGCGCCACGGGCAGCAGGACGGTGGTCAGCGTCGCGCCGAAGCTGGGCCGCTTGTCGACCTCGGTGCTCTCCGACTCGGGCACCAAGCGCTGCGGCGGTGTGGCGTCCGGCACCCACCGCGCGGCGACGCGGCCGAACAGCGGGCCGGCGATGACCACCGTCGGAATGCCGACGAGCAGGCCGAGTGCGAGCGTGATGCCCACGTTGGCGCCGAGCGCGCCCGCCGCGGCCAGCGGGCCGGGGTGCGGCGGGATCAGCCCGTGGAGCACGGACAGGCCCGCGAGCGCCGGGATTCCCAGCAGCAGCACGGGTTTCCCGCTGCGCTTGGCGACCAGCAGCACCACCGGGATCAGCATCACGAGGCCGATCTCGAAGAACATCGGCAGCCCGATCAACGCGGCCACCAGCGCCATTGCCCACGGCAGCCCGGCGCCGTGCACGCGCCCGAGGATCGTGTCCACGATCCGGTCCGCACCACCGGAGTCGGCCAGCAACTTGCCGAGCATCGCGCCGAACGCGATCAGCAAACCTACCGAAGCGACCGTGCTGCCGACGCCGCTTTCGAAGCTCTTCAACAGCTTGTCCACGGGCATGCCGGCCACGATGCCGAGCACGCCGGAGCCGATCGTCAACGCCAGCAGCGGGTGGAGCTTCAGCTTGCTGATCAGCACCACGATCACGGCGATGGCGAGCACCGTCGCCAGGATAAGGCGGGTGTCGTGGCCGGTCCAGCCGGCGGCGAGGGTGGTCATGCACGCTCCTGGAACGCGTGAAGCGCCGCCTCGACGAGGGCAGCGGGAGGTTCGGTGATCTCGACGACGTAGCCCGGCTCGTCCGGCTGCAGCGGTTCGAGGTCCGCGAGCTGGGAGTCGAGCAGCGAAACGGGCATGAAGTGGCCCTTGCGGGTCTGCATGCGCTCGGCGAGCACATCGCGATCGCCGTGGAGGTGGAGGAACCAGACGCTGCCGCCGGCTCTCAGCTCGTCGCGGTAGCGGCGTTTCAGTGCGGACGACGACACGATTCCACCGGACTCCTGGTGCGCCGCGATCCAGTGCGAGATCGCTTGCAACCAGGGCTCGCGGTCGGCGTCCGTCAGCGCGTGGCCGGCGGTCATCTTCTCGATGTTGGCCTTCGGGTGGAAGGTGTCGGCCTCGGCGTACTCCACGCCCAGGCGCTCGGCCAGCGCCTCGCCGACCGTCGTCTTCCCCGAGCCGGAAACGCCCATCACGACGATGACGGTCATCCGCACCTCCTTGGGTCCGCACGAGTCAAGCCCAAAAGTACTACTTATTCAAGAAGAAGTAGTACTTAATCGAATCAGAGCGGTAAGTTGGCCGGATGGGGAGCGATCGGCACGAGGAAGTCCTCGCCGTGCTGGGCGCGGCGATCGCCAACGGCGAGCTGGCGCCCGGCGCCGTGCTGCGCTCCGACGAGCTGCAGGAACGCTTCGGCGCCTCGCGCACGGTGGCGCGCGAGGTCGTGCGCGTGCTGGAAACGATGGGGCTCACCACGAGCCGCCGCCGCGTCGGCGTGATCGTGAGCGATCCGGCCGGGTGGAACCACTACGACCCGCGCCTGATCCACTGGCAGCTCGATGGCTCCGGGCGCGCGGCGGCGCTGCAGACGTTGACTGAGCTGCGTTCGGGCGTCGAGCCGTCGGCCGCGCGGTTCGCGGCGCTGCGCGCGACGCCGGAGGACCGCGGCCGGCTGCGCGCGCTGGGCCACCGCCTGGAGGAGGCAGCGCGGGCGCGCGACCTGACGACGTTCCTCGGCCACGACATCGCGTACCACGACCTGCTGCTCACCGCCTCGGGAAACGCGATGTTCGCGCAGCTGTCCTCGGTGGTCGCCGAGGTGCTCGCGGGCCGCACCTCCCACGGCCTGATGCCCGAGGAACCGCAGCCCGAAGCCGTCGCGCTGCACGTGGAGGTGGCCGTGGCCGTGGATGCCGGCGACGCCGATCGAGCCGAGCGCGCGATGCGCGACATCGTGGACCAGGCACGGGACGAAATCGCCGCCGCGGTGTCGAGTAATCTCGGCGAGCAGTAATCACAGGCACTGAAATCACCGGCGTTTCGCCGGCCGGGCGCCGACCCGGCGGCGGCACCGGAAACCACGTTCCCGGGGGGCTACTGGTGAGCGCGGCACGCGCGATCGGCTTGATGCTCGGCCTGGCGGCCGACGGCGTCATCGGCAACCCCCGCCGCCGCCCGCCCGTCACGGCGTTCCGCCGCTTGGCGACGCTGGGCTCCGGCGCTGGGCGGGGCGGGGATTCCGCCGCTGCGCTGCGCGCGGGGGGCGGTGTTGCAGTTGGGATGCCTGGGGAATCTGCGGTCGTGCACACGGCCGGCGCCGAAGCTGTCGGTGCGCCCGCCGGAGAGTTCGCTGCCTCGATGTCCGCCCGCGTTGCCGTCGCCGGCCTCGGCCTGGCGGGTGGCGCCGTTGCGGTCGGCCTGGTCGCCGAACGCGCCGTGCGCGACCGTCCCGTGGTGCAGGCCGTGGTCACGGCCGTCACGACCTGGGCGGTCGTCGGCGCCGCCGGCCTCGCGACGCAGGGCACTGAGCTCGCGCGCGACCTCGAAGAAGGCCGCCTCGAACCCGCGCGCGGGACACTGTCCGAACTGGACCCGCGCGTCGCCGACGGCCTCGGCATGATCGCGCTTTCCCGTGCCTCCGTGGAAACTCTGGCCGAGAACACGTCCGAAGTGGTCGTCGCGCCGTTGCTGTGGGGCGCGCTTGCCGGAGTGCCGGGGTTGCTCGCGTCGCGGACCATCAGCGTCCTCGCGCGCGGCTCGGGGGGTCACTGGCTGGTCGCCCGGCTCGACGAGCTCGTCCACCTCGTGCCGACACGTATCGCGGCCGCCCTCACCGTGCTGGCCGCTCCCGTCGTCGGCGGCTCCGCCGGCGGCGCGTGGCGGGCTTGGCGGCGGGACACGATCGCCCACCCGAGCCCCAACGCGGGCCGCGTGGAGGCCGCGTTCGCCGGTGCGCTGGAGATCCGCGTCGGCGGGCGCACGGTGTACCCGCACGGGGTGGTGGAGCTGCCCGTGCTGGGTGTCGGCCGTAACCCGGACGCCGGTCACGTCACGCGCGCGGTGGAGCTGTCGCGGGTCGTCGGCTGGCTGGCGGGCGCGACTTCGGTGACGGTGGCCGTCCTCGTCGGCGCGCGCCGACGTCGTCGCAAGTGAATCAGTCGCAAGTGAGTCAGCTGCGCCGCTGAAGGTGCTCCAGTGCGGCCGCGTCCAACGGCCCGCCCCGCGCCGCCAGCTTCCCCGAGATCCGCTCCCGGTCGGCCGGCGTCTTGTTGCCGCCGTACTTGAACTTCGCCTGCACCGACGTCACGGTCAGCTCGATCCCGCGGATCCCCGGCAGCAGCCGCCGGTCGGGGGCGTCGACCGAGGACACCGGCGTGCGGCCGCTGCCCGGCTCGAAGTGCCCGAGCTGCCGGTTGAGCACCTGGGCTTTCTCGGCCGGATCGTCGACGATCCGCACGTCGCAGGCGAGCTGCGCGGTCGCGTAATACGACGTCGGCACGCCCACTGCCGGATCGTCCGCGGTGTTCCAGTCCGACCGGATGTAGGTGTACTCGCCGATCACCGTCAGCAAGGCTCGCGGGTGCTCCTCCAGCAGCGGCCACACCGGGTTGGGCCGCGCGAGGTGAAGCCACACCGTGGCCTCTCCGTCGAAGGTGAAGTGCGTCGGGACGACCACCGGGAGGTCACGGCCGCGGCCACCGGCCACGAGCTGGCCGAAGTCGTGGCTCTTGAGCCACTGCCGCCATTCCGCGTCGTCTCCGGCGTCCCAAGGGTGGATCAGCATGACACCGAGTATCGCCGGACGAAGTGGCCCCGAAACAGGGCCAGTTCCAGGCTGGAGCAGGAGACCACTTGGCTGCCGCTTTGGCTACGCCGAGGGGGTGAACTCGTCTTCGTCCTCGGCCAGCATCTCCGCCACGGACTTGCGGCGCGTGCGCTCCGGCTTCTCCGTGGTCAGGGCGCCACCGGGCTTGAGCTCCCGGATCGTGAAATACAGCCAGCCCAGGAGCGCCATGCTGCCGAACGCCAGCCACTGCAACGCGTAGGAGAAAAACGGCCCCGAGTCCAGCTGCGGCAGTGGCAGCGCGCCGAGCACACCGGGCTGGTTCTGGTCGAGCTGGAAGTAGCCGGGCCGGATCTTCAGGCCGGACGAGCGCGCCACCACCTGCGAGTCGACGGTGTAGCTCTGCAGCTTCCCCTTCGTCGACGCGTCGGAGAACGCGTCGCGGTGCTTCGGGTCCACCTCGTCGCTGCGCACGCGCGCGACCACGGTGACCTGGCCGCCGGGCGCGGCGGCGTAGGGGAGCACGCCCGACTGGTCGTCGAGCCGCACGTAACCGCGGTCGATGAGATAGACGGTCCCGTCGGGCGCGCGCAACGGCGTGAGCACCTCGAACGCGGCCTCACCCTGCACGGTCCGCAACCGCGCGACGACCTCCGCCGACGGCAGGTACGTGCCCGTGATCGACACCAGGTGCCATTCCGTCTGCTGGTCGGGCGTCGCGTCGGCCGGCATCAGCTGGGCGGCGGGCGCCGGCTGGGCCGTGAACGACGCGGTGAGCGCGTTGTTCTGGGCCTCCTGCTCGGCGTCGCGCCGGAACTGCCAGGGCGCGAGAAGGGTGTAGCAGCAGACGGCGAAGGTGAACACCACCACCGTCAGTGCCAGCCAGCCGGGCCGGAGCAGAAACCGCAACCGCACCCCTCCACGGTAGGCCGTCGCCCCCACCGGGCGCGCGGCGACCTCTCCCACCTGTGATTTCCCCGGGACAAACCGGCCCTAACCGTGCGCGCGCACCCAGTCGAGAAGGGCAGGCATCGCGCGCTCGATCATCGCCAGCACCTCCTCGAAGCCCTCGTCGCCGCCGTAATACGGGTCCGGCACCTCCGCGCCGACCTTCGCCGACGGATCGAACTCACGCAGCAGCCGCACCTTCGCCGGATCCTCGACGCGCCCGCGCAGGAAGTCGAGGTGCCCCTCATCCGCAGCCAGCAGCAGATCGGCCTCCAAGTCTTCGTCATTCACCTCCGACGCGACGTGCTGCGTCGGGTAACCGTGTGCGCGGAGTGTTGCCTGCGCCCGCCGGTCCGCGGGCTCCCCGGCATGCCACGGCCCGGTGCCGGCACTCGACACCTTCACGACGTCCGCCAGCCCCTCCTCGGCGAGCTTCGCCTGGAACACCAGCTCCGCCATCGGCGAGCGGCAGATGTTGCCTGAACACACGAACACGACAGTCAGCACGGGTTTCCTTCACTCCTCGGGTGGGTGGCTCGGGTGGGTGGTTCGGACACGAGAAAGCCCTCGAGGGTTCTCGGATCGCTGGAGGGCTTTCTCCGGGGTTTTCCGTTACGGGTCAGCGTCCGAGCTGTGCCAGGAACGCCGACCAGCCGTCACGCGTGGCCGTCAGGTGCCCGGCCGGCCGGTCCTTCGTGTCGCGGATCCCGACGAGGTCGGCCGCCACGGCGACCTCCACGCAATCCGAGGTGTTCTGCGACCGGCTCGACTTCCGCCAGCCGGTGAAATGCTGCTGTTTCATGCCGCTGTCTCCAAGTTGCCGAGGACCTCAGCGATGAGCGTTCGTGTCTCTTCAGGACTCATCGCAACGTCCTGAACTCTATCGATCGCCAGCTGGTAGGCCTCGACGTCGGCGGGCTGGTGGAAGAACAGAGCGGATCGCCGGTTCTCGATCTGCACCACGGGTGTCCGGTCGGCGAACTCCAGCAGCACGAACGGCCCTTCCAGTGCGGGGTGCCAGCCCGCGGACTCCGGGATAGCGCGCACCGTGACGTTGCCCCAGCGGCTCGCTTCATCGAGCGCGCGCAGCTGCTCCGCCATGACCGCCGGGCCGCCGATGTTCCTGCCCAGGGCGGTTTCGTCGAACAGGGCGAGCAGTTTCGCCGGGCGCTCGCGCCGTGTGATCGCGTCGCGGCGTCCGATCCGAACCGCGACCCGGGTCTCGACGTCACTCGCCGGCACCCCACCGGCACCGATGATGGCGCGCGCGTACGCCGAGGTCTGGAGCAGGCCGGGAACGATCAGCGGCGAGACGTTCACGATTCGCGCCGCATCGCGCTCCAGCTCCAGCAACGCGGCGAGCTGGCGTTGCTGCTCGGGCAGGCCTGAGGCGACCCAGTGCCTGCCGTCACTGTCGCGGGCGAGCTCCACCAGTTCTTCGCGCAGGTCGGGATCTGTGCCGAGCGCCCCGAGCACCGTCGCCACATCGATCGGCCGAGGGTTCCGCTCGCCGGACTCCCAGCGGCCGATGGTGGTGTGCGCTACTCCGATTCGCGCGGCCAGCGTGCGCGCACTGAGCCCGGCGTCTTCGCGAGCTCTGCGGAGTTCGGCGCCGACGGCGCGCGCTCTCGGAGTGGTCCCAGCCATGCGCCACAGAAAACCACACACAGCGTGGCGAACGGTTACCCCGATCGGTGCATTGTGCCGAACGGTGCCATCGATCATAGTTTCCCGGCTTCACGTGGCACCGCTTGGCACCAGGGTGGCACCAGCTGGAGCGCACGGATGTTTGAGGTATGGCGAGGGGGTCGGATGGGCACGAGGATCTCGGGCGAACTGTCGCCGGCGATGGTCGAGCGTGGGCTGTACGCGGTGCACTTCTGGGCAGTCGACACCCGCAACCACCGATACCTGCGATCGCAACTCGAAGACCCCGATCGCGGCACCGTCCAGCCCGGCTGCGTGCTGAACAGCTTCATGATCCCGGCCCGCTGGGCGTTCCGGTCCGAACTGTCGTCGGACGAACTCGGCGACGACCGCGACAAGTCCCGCGACTGCCGCCTGTGCTTCCGGACGAGGCGATGACCGTGGGCTGGTGGATCACTGACGACGGCCTCGAAGTCGACACCGACCGCGACACCGGCCAGGTCATCGACGAGACCGGGCGGCGCACCGTGGCCGAGTTCGCCGCGTGGGCCCTGGCCGGCGTCGAACAAGGGCGCACCATCGACGACCTCGCCAAGGCCGCCCAATGCGGCGACGCCTTGATCCGCCTCGCGATCCTCGTGGCCCGCCGCCACCGCGCCGCCGGCCACCACACCGCCGAGGAACGGCCCGCCGAGGCAAGGACTGCTGAGGAACGGCCCGCCGAGGCAAGGACTGCTGAGGAACGGCCCGCCGAGGCAAGGCCTGCCGAGGATCGAGCCGCCGGGGATCGAGCTGCGGAGGACCGCCCCGCCGAGAACTCCACCCACACCTGACCAACCCTCACCCAGCTCCCGGCCGCCGCCCTGGTGCCCCGACCCGGTGCGGCGGCCGGGTTCCGACCTTCACCGCCCGGCGGTGGATCGACGGTGGAGGGCGAACGCCCCCGGTGACTTCTCGGACGCCGGGGGCGTCGCGCCGCCTCGGGGTCCCGGGTCCGCCGCCGCCGTCGTGGGAAGATCCCGTGGTGCCTGCCCTAGCCGAGATCCTCGACGTCCTCGAACGCCACTACCCGCCGCGCCTCGCGGAGAAGTGGGATGCCGTCGGGCTCGTGTGCGGGGACCCGGCGGAGGAGGTCACGCGGGTGATGTTCTGCGTCGACCCCGTCGAGGAGACGGTGGCCGAGGCCGAGGACCTGGGCGCGCAGCTGATCGTCGCGCACCACCCGTTGCTGCTGCGCGGGGTGCACGGCGTGCCCGCCGACACGGTCAAGGGCGGGCTCGTGCACCGCCTCATCCGCGGCGGCCGCGCGCTCTACTGCGCGCACACCAACGCCGACTCGGCCGACCCCGGCGTGTCAGACGCGCTCGCGAAAACCATCGGCCTCACCGTCGACCGGCCGCTCGACCCGCAGGAACCCGGTGGCCGCACGGGCATCGGGCGGATCGGGCACCTGGCCGAAGCCGAGCCGTTCGCGGTGTTCGTGCAGCGCGTCGCCGAGGCCTTGCCGGCCACCGTGCCGGGCGTGCTGGGCGCGGGGGATCCGGATCGGCCGATCCGCACCGTCGCGGTGTCCGGCGGCGCGGGCGACTCCTACCTCGCGCGCGCCACCGCCGAGGGCGTCGACGCCTACGTGACGGCGGACCTGCGCCACCACCCGGCCGGTGAGCACCTCGCCGCCGCGGGGCCCGCGCTGGTCGGGCTCACGCACTGGGCCAGCGAATGGCCCTGGTGCGAGCAGGCCTCGGCCCTTGTCGACGCGGCCTTTGCGGGTAACGTCGACAGTCACGTCTCCACGAGGTGCACCGACCCGTGGACCGTCCGAGCGACCCCCGCCAGCTGACACCGCAAGTCCCCCCCGAATTCCACAAGGAGCACCGTGAAGGCCGACCCCGCCGTCCAGCGCCAGCTGCTCGAACTCGCGAAGGTGGACGCCGAGCTTTCGCGCACTGCGCACCGCCGGCGCACACTTCCCGAGCTCGCCGAGATCGACGCGGGCGAGAAGACCGTGCGCGAGAAGCGCGACGCGCTGGTGTCCGTGCAGACCGCCGCGTCGGACCTCGACCGCGAGATCGCCCGGCAGGAGAAGGAGGTCGAGTCGGTGCGGGCCCGCGAGGACCGCGACCGCAAGCTGCTGGAGTCGGGCTCCGTCAACGCCAAGCAGATGACCGACATCGAGCACGAGCTGCAGACGCTCGGCCGCCGCCAGAGCGCGCTCGAAGACGACCTGCTGGAGCTCATGGAGCAGCGCGAGGCCCTGGAGCTCGACGCGCAGCGCACCGGCGCCGAGGTCGACAAGGCCGAGGCAGGCGTCGCGGCCGCGATGGAGCGTCGCGACGAGGAGTTCAAGGACCTCGACACCACCCGTGCCCGCCGCGACGAAGACCGCGCGAAGCTGCTGCCGCGCTTCCCGGAGCCGGTGCTCAAGCTGTACACACGCGTGCTGGACCACAAGGGCATCGGCGCGGCTCTGCTGCGCGCCCGCCGCTGCGGCGCCTGCCAGCTGGAGCTGGACCGCAACACCATCGCCGAGATCAAGGCGACGCCAGAGGACACCGTCGTCCAGTGCGAGAACTGCGGGGCGATCCTGGTCCGTACGTTGGAGTCGGGCCTGTGACCGACCGGGTCGTCGTCGAGGCCGACGGGGGATCCCGGGGCAACCCGGGTCCGGCCGGCTACGGCGCGGTCGTGAAGGACGCCGCCACCGGCGAGGTGCTGGCCGAGCGCCACGAGTTCCTCGGTGTGGTGACCAACAACGTCGCGGAGTACTCCGGGCTCATCGCGGCGCTGACCGCGGCGGCGGAGACCGGCGCGTCCATTGTGGACGTGCGGATGGACTCCAAGCTGGTCGTGGAGCAGATGTCCGGCCGCTGGAAGATCAAGCACGCCGCGCTGCAGCCGCTCGCCGCGCGGGCGCGTGAACTCGCGGACGGGTTCGATCGTGTCACCTACATGTGGATCCCGCGCGCAGAGAACTCCGACGCCGACCACCTCGCCAACGTCGCGATGGACAGTGGCACCGGCAAGGCCACCCCCCAGGCCCCCGCGCAGACCAAGCCGCAGGTCAAGACCACCTCCGGCACCGGCGAAGCCGACCGCGTCGCCAAGGCCGGCTGGACCGGCGCGCGCGGCACGCCCACCCGACTGCTGCTCCTGCGCCACGGCCAGACCGAGATGTCGGTCGACCGCCGCTACTCCGGCCGCGGCGACGTGCCGCTCACCGAGCGTGGGCGCGGCCAGGCGGCCGCGGCGGCGAAACGGCTCGGCGCGTGGCCGGGCCTCGTCTCCGAAGACGGCGAGGCCGCCCCCATCGTCTCCTCGCCTCTGACCAGGACGAAGCAGACCGCGCAGGCCGTGGCCGACGCGCTCGGTACCCGCTTCGTCACGCACCCGGGCCTCATCGAGACCGACTTCGGCGAGTGGGAGGGCCTCACCTTCGCCGAGGCCGCCGAACGCGACCCCGAGCTGCACCGCTGCTGGCTGCGCGACTCGTCGTGCGCGCCGCCCGGGGGCGAGAGCTTCGACGCGGTCCACGAGCGCGTCGGCCAGGCCCGCCGCGACCTGATCGAGCAGTACGAGGGGAAGACGATCATCGTCGTCAGCCACGTCACGCCCATCAAGACGCTGCTGCGGATGGGGCTCGACGCGGGCCCGAGCCTGCTGTTCCGCCTGCACCTGGACCTGGCGTCGCTCTCGATCGTGGAGTTCTACCCGGACGGCAACTCCTCCGTGCATCTCGCCAACGACATTTCACACCTGTCCTGACGGTTTCCCACCCCTGAAAATGTGGGACGGATCACGCTGGAGGACGACGCGTGAGCGGGCGCCGATCCGGTATTGGCTAGAGTGCTGTGTCGACCGCGGCGCCGCGGCGCGGGTTCCACCCGGGATCCTCATCAGGGGGGCGCAGGCTCGTGCGTTTCTCGGCAAGCTCTGCGAGTAGAAACAGTGACGAGGTAATGACCGCTAGCGCACTCACCGAAGCATCCGAACGCGACCTCCCCGGCGAGGACGCGCCCGTGACCGCCGTCGGCCTGCGCCACGGCTGGATCGCCTCCGTGCTGGCGGTGCTGGCCGGTGTCGCCGCGGTCGCGTGGCACGCCACGCGCTACGGCCACTGGATCGTGGACGACGCGGCCATCACGTTCTCCTACTCGCGCAGCCTGGCCGACGGCCTCGGCCCCGTCCTGCAGCCGGGCGCGCCGCCCGTCGAGGGCTTCTCCGACCCGACGTGGATGGTCCTGCTCGCCGGCGGGAAGCTCGTCGGCCTGTTCGACCACGGCCTGCTGTTCGGCATCCCCGACTACGTGCTGTTCCCGAAGCTGCTCGGCCTGCTGTTCACCGCCGGCAACCTCACGCTGTGCCACGTCACCGCGCGCCAGATCTTCCCGCGCCACGCGTGGGCGGTCACGCTGGCCGTAGGCCTCACGCTGGCGACCATCCCGTCGTTCGTGATCTGGGTGGTTTCGGGCCTCGAGAACTCGCTGTTCGCGTTCGCGGTGCTCGGCCTCGCGGTGCTGCTGTTCACCGCGGTGCGCAAGGAACGCACGCTCACGTGGAAGGTCGCGGTGGGTGCGGGCGTGATCGTGGCGTTCGCCGCGCTGACGCGTCCGGAAGGCCTGATCTACGCCGGCGCGTACCCGATCGTCCTGCTCTACGGCGTGCGGCGCGAGGGTTTCTGGGTCAGCTTCCGCTACGCAGTGCTGTCCATTGTGGCTTTCGCGGTCCCGTTCGGCGCTTATGTGGCGTGGCGCCACAGCGAGTTCGGCGGCCGGTTCCTCGCCAATCCGTCGGTGGCGAAGAAGCAGGGTCTGCCCGACCTGATGTCGTTGGTCCGGCCCGGCACCCTGATCCTCTACGCCGGTGTCGCCGCCGTGGTCGTGCTCGCGGTGGTCGTGATCTGGGCGCTGTGCAAGGCGCCGTGGCGGCGCCCGCTGGCCGCGCTGATCACGCCCTTCGCGCTCGGCGTGATCGCCTTCGGCGTGATGGTGCCCGACTGGATGGCGCAGTTCCGCTTCGCTACGCCGGTGTGGGTGCTGGGCGTGCTCGCGGGCACGCTCTCGTTCGGCGAGCTGCTGCGCACGGTGAAGGTGCGCTGGCGCGCGGTCGCGTCCGTGGTCGTGGTGGCCGCGGCGATCCCGTCGCTGGTCGGTTTCGTGCAGCAGTCCGACGAGTTCATCAAGAGCCCCACCGTGCCGGCGTGCCTGATCGCCGACCGCTTCGGCCGCGGCTTCAACACCTACGCCGACATGCTGGGCCTGCAGCAGGCGTCGCTGCTGCTGCCGGACCTCGGCGGCTCGTCGATGACCAGCCGGCTGCAGCTCGTGGACATGGCGGGCCTGGTCAACGCGCCCATCGCCGACCTCACGCACGACGAGAACATGGCGGGCCTGCGCGACTACGTGTTCGACACGGTCAAGCCCACCTTCATCCACTCGTGGGGCCCGTGGGCCGGCGGCAACGGCATCTCCCTCGACCCGCGCATCGACCGCGACTACTACCCGATCTTCATCTACCCCGGCCCGGGCCTGCGCAACGGCGACTGGGTCCGCAAGGACGCGGTGAAGGATCCGGCGAAGCTCCAGGCCGTCCAGCGCTACGCGGCGACCACCATGATGGACGTCGAGGCCTACCGCTTCGGCAACGGCCTCGACGACTGCGGTCCCACGCTGGAGCCGGGGCAGACGATCCCGCCGCGGCCGTAGCTTCCGTCACCGGCCCGTAAGGCTCTTCCGGCACCCGCTGCTGGACGCTCCGGGCGCACTTGGCCGCGCCGCAATCCCTCAGGGCAGCACCAGCCACAACGCGGTGGTCGCCGCGGCGAGGGAGACGGGTGTGGTCAACGCGCCCAGCGCCGTGAACTCCCTCACCCTCGGCGTGTGCCCGTGGCGGGCCAGCACGCGGCGCCACAGCAGCGTCGCCAGGGAGCCGAGATAGGTCGCGTTCGGTCCGACGTTCACGCCGATCAGCACGGCCAGCAGCACGCCCGTGTTCGGGTGGTCGCCCAGCACCGACAGCAGGATCAGCGTCGCGGGCAGGTTGTTGACGAGGTTCGCCAGCACGGCCGCGATCGCGGTGGTGAGCAGCAGCTCGGGCAGCCCCGCCGTCGTGGGCAGGAACGCTTTGAGGGCGCCGCCGAGCACGTGTTCGTCGACGGCCTCCACCGTGATGGCCAGGCCGAGCACGAACAGCACCAGCATCGGTGACGCCTCTGTGATCACCTGCCACGGCTTGATCTTGCGTTCGCCCAGCGCCCGCGCGCTGAGCACGACCGCCGCCAGCGCCGCGATCCAGACGGGCTCGACGTGCACGAGCTGGCCCACGCCGAAGCCGACGAGCATCACGCCGAGCACGACGAGCGCGAACACCGGCGCCTCGCGGTGCTGCGGCTTTTCGGCGCTGCGGGGGCCTTCGAGGTCGCGTTTGAAGAACCTCGCGAACACGGCCAGCTCGAACAGGATCGTGACCAGCCACGGCAGCGCCATCAGCGCGGTGAAGCCGGCGAACGTGAGCCCGGACGCGGCGAAGGCCAGCAGGTTGGTCAGGTTGGAGACGGGCAGCAGCGTCGAGGCCGAGTTGGCGAGGTGCGCGCAGGCGTAGACGTGGGGCTTCGACTCGAGCGTGAGCCCCTCGGCCGTGGCCAGCACGACGGGCGTGAGGAGCACAACGGTCGCGTCGAGGCTGAGCACCGCCGTCACGCCTGCCGCGGCGACGAAGGTGAGCACGAGCAGCCGCTTGGGCTCACCCCGGCAGACTTCGGCCAGCCGGCTGCCCAGCCAGGTGAACACGCCGTCGATGGCGGCGAGGTGGCTGACGAGCAGGATGGCGGCCAGGAACCCCATCGTCGGCAGGATCTCGACGACCCGTTGCCACGCGGCCGCGGGCGTGGTGAGCCCGATGGCGAGCACCACCGCCGCGACCGGAACCGCGACGACCGCCTCGGGCAGCCCGCGCGGGCGCACCATCGCGAACCCCAGCGTCACGGCCAGGAGCACAAGGGAGACGACCGCGGCGAGGGGTTCGGGCACGCGAGAACGCTAATCGAGCCCACCCGGCGACCGGTGAGCGGCTGTTGAACGTGCTGCCGCAGCCCTGCCCGCACGCCTAGGCGGAGCCTAGGCAGACAACTCAGCGAGTTCGCGTTCCTTCTCACGGATCACCGGCAGCACGTTCTTCCCGAAGTGCTCCACGTCTTCCAGGTAGTGCAGGAAACCGAGCAGCAGCGTTCGCCTTCTCGATGATCTCGCGCAGCACGGCTTCGGCCTCGCCGGCGGATTCGCGCGCGATGACGAACCCATTGAGTCCGAATCGGACAGTGCGGCCATTCGCGATGGCGCGGACGTCTTCGACCTGTTCGGTGAAGCCGTCGTAGTCCTTGCCGTTGCCGCAGTACCAGTCGGACACGCGGCCTCGCCGCCGAACTCGGCGTGGTCGTTCGTCCAGAGCTCGCGCACGGATGATGAACTCCTCCGTGCGGCTTTAGCGCTCGTCGTGTTCGAGCCACGGTTCGCCCAGTTTGGTGAATTCGTCCTTGAACCAGCCGCGCTCGCGACGAACTTCGCGAGCACACCGGGGTGCCACAGCCCGAGATGGATCGCGGCGATCACCTTGAGACGCTGCGTCGCCAGCAGCAGCGCGAGGCTGAAGCCCGTGGACTCGTCTGCAGGTCCGGTGCGGACATGCCGCGAGTGAAACAGCGGCCCTGAACAGCGTCAACGCACGTCCACGGCGTGAGATCATCCACAAAGGACCTTGCGCTGATCGACTTGAACCGGTTTTGGGCGGGGTCCGTACTCCCCTTTGCGAAGGGAGCTGGTGGCCGTGGACCTGATCAACGTCGTGGAGCTCGTGGCGCTGGCGGTGATCGTGACGCTCGGCGTCGTCGAACTGCTCGCCCCGCCGCGCGCCCGTCCGGCGGTGCGCGGGTACGATTCCGGGGCGGACGAGTTGGCTGGACGGTCGCGAATCGGGGTGACCCGGTCCGAGGAAAGTCCGGACTCCGCAGGGCAGGGTGGTTGCTAACGGCAACCCGGGGCGACCCGCGGGACAGTGCCACAGAAAACAGACCGCCCCCGTTTCCGGACGGGGGTAAGGGTGAAACGGTGGTGTAAGAGACCACCAGCACCCCGGGTGACCGGGGTGGCTCGGTAAACCCCACCCGGAGCAAGGCCAAGAGGGAGCTGCCGCTCCTGCGCAGGCGCTTGAGGACGGCCCGTCCGATGCCTGCGGGTAGGCCGCTGGAGCCTGCCGGCAACGGCAGGCCGAGATGGATGACCGTCGCCCGACCGGCCGCGAGGCCGCGCCGGGCACAGGATCCGGCTTACACGCCAACTCGTCCGCCCTGCTTTGGGGCTTCTGCCGCCCCGGGCCAAAACCCACCCCAACCCCAAGACACCACCATCTACCGCCCGGTAGCATCCCGCCCATGGGCGAAGCAGCCGAAGCGGCGAAGAAGTTCAAGGGCACCTTCGACACCCTCCACTCCCTGATCTACTTCGTCCCCGAAGCCGAAGAGCACCTCACCGCCGCGGGGCTCCGGCCCGGGCGCATGACGTACTTCGCCAGCCGCTCGGCGCCCATGGGAGCGGTAGACGCCGGCGTGGTGGCCGCGACGTTCTACAACTTCAACCCCGAGATCGTCGAACGCCACATCCCGCGCGCCTGGACCCTCGCCACACCCGAACAAATCACCGAAGCCCGCTTCACCGCCGTGGACGCGGCCCTCAGCAGGCTCCTCGGCGACGAGATCCACGCCGAAACCACCGCCGAAGCCGCCGAGCTCGCGCGTGAAGCCACGGACGGCTGCAGCCCGGAAGGCCGAGCCCTCTACGCCGGCCACGCGAGCCTCGCCTGGCCCGAAAAGCCGCACCTCGTCCTCTGGCACGCCCTCACGCTCCTGCGCGAGCACCGCGGCGACGCCCACGTCGCCGCCCTCATGCTCCACGGCCTCGACGGCCTGGCCGCCCTCGTCACGCACGTCGCGAGCGGAGCCGGCTTCACCCCCCACATGGCCAAGAGCACGCGCGGCTGGAGCGACGAGCAGTGGGACGCCGAGGTCGCCCGCCTGGCGAGCCAGGGCGTCATCGGCCCCGACGGCGACCTCACGGACAAGGGTGCCGACCTCCGTGAGCGCGTCGAGGCCGCCACGAACGCCGCCTCCGAAGGCCCCTGGCAGCACCTGGGTGGGGAAAAATCCGCCCGCCTCGCCGAGCTGTGCCGGCCGCTGAGCCGCGCCGTCGTCAAGGCCGGTGCGTTTCCGCGAGCGGTGACCTCTTCCCGATAAGGCACCTCTCGTGCCCGATGTCCGGCATCACGCTATGTAGTGAAAATCCCGGCCCGACTTGCGCGTATCGTGACGAGCGCCTCATTGCTCCCGGCGACCCTGGGGCAGCGTGGCGGTGACACTGCGGGCTCACTCGGAGAGGCCGAATGGGGCATGCCACACTGGCTCCGGCCGGATATCGACCACTTGGGAAGTACCGAGAGTGAGCAAAACACTTCCAGCAGGGTGAGTTCGTGGGTCCACTGCGAAATCCGGGTGGCCGGGGTTAATCCCAAGCACCCTTGCCCCCATGATGGAGGGCGAGGAATTCTGACCCAGACGACCCCAGCCCCATCCGTGTCCACAAGTCGACATTTACACAGCGCGCTTTGACCACTACCCCTTGTGACGCCATGATGTTGTTCGAGGCTTCGCCGAAGCCAGAAGCGCGCGGGACCGTCCGCGCACCGGGAGTATCGCGATGACCACCATGACCACGCTCGAGACGCTGGCTGCCGGCGAACTCGGCACCGGAAACGTCCGAAACTGGTTGCTCGACAACATCGTCCCCCTGGTGTTGCTGGCCGTCGCGCTCCTGTTGCTCTGGCTCGGTGGCGGCAAGGGTGACAACGCCGGTGTCATGCGCAGGCTCGCGGGTGTCGTCATCGCGCTCGCCATCATCGGACTCGCGGTCAGTGGCGCCGGCGTCAACGTGGGCCAGTGGATCGCCGGCCTGTTCACGGGCTGAGGCGGAGCAGGCGTGCGCATCAGGACGGATGACGAGGTCTACCGGGTCGACGCCGTCTGGCTCGGCCCGCCGAAGGCGACTTTTCCCTGGAGAGCCCGCTACGTAGCGTGGCTCATCGGCATACCCATCTTCCTGGTCGTGCTCACCATCGAACGGTGGGCCGGCTGGAGCTTCGGATTCTTCTCCACGGCGTGGGCGTTCGTGGCCACGATCCTGATCACCCGGCTGATCACCGCCAAGATCAGCCATGAGCGCCCGTTGGGCGCGGTGATCGGGATGGCCGGCCGCGAGCTCAACACACCGCGTGAGAAGCCCGCGGGCACGGGCGGCGCCGTCAGCGCCAGCCGCATCCGCGTGCGGGCCGAGCGCCCGTTGCCGAAGCACAAGAGGAGGCGGCAGTACCGGCACCACGGCTACGGCCGGGGCACCGGGGTTTCGGCCGGAGCACAGGGAGCACCACGAGCGCGCCGGAGCCGCCCCGCGGCTCGGGCCGGGAGGTAGTCGTTGTTCGGTCGCGGCGGAAGCCGAGGAAAGCGGGATCGAAGCGTGCCCACGGGCGCCTGGGAAACCCCGCAGCAGGTCCGGCAACCCTCGCCGAGGAACAACTCCTCGGCGGGCAAGAGGCTGCCCGGTGAGCAGGCCATACCCGCGTACACGCCGTCGATCGCGGCGCGCAGCATCGACGGGCACCTGCTGCGCACCGGGCACGAGGTGTACGCCTGGTACCGGCTCGCGCCCCAGCGGTGGTCGTTCCGCTCCGACTCCCAGCGCCGCGACCTGATCGCGGCCATCGCGGGCCAGTACGCGGAGCTGCAGGGCCGCTGGCTGCACCTGCGCGTGACCAACCGGCCGTACCCGATCCGCATGTGGGCCGAGGCCCACGTGCACAACGCCGTCGGCCGTCCCCAGGACGTGCCGGGCGCCCTTTCCTTCGACGACTACCTGATCGGCGAGCAGCAGCAGCTGATGGGCCGGTCGATGGCCGAAAAAGAGGTCTACCTCGGCGTCCAGGTGCAGACCCGGCGCATGGTCGACCGCGCCGTCGAACGCGCCGCCCCGGTGCTGCGCAAGATCCTGCCCGAGGCCGTCGACGCCGAGCTGGTGGCGCTCGACTCCGAGGTCGAGCACCTCGACCAGGTGATCGGCACGGCCGGCCTCGAGGGCCGGCCGGTGCACGCCGAGGAGATGTCCTGGCTGATGCACCGCTCGTGCTCGCTGGGCCTGCCCGCACCGCGCAACATGCCGGCCGTGCCGGGCGCCGCGTGGGAGCCCGAGGACCTCGCCAGCTTCACCGACGCAGCCGATTTCCACGCCGACCCGTACGCGCCCACGGTCACCGTCCGTGGCCGCACAGGGTCCAACGCTGGCGTGTCGCGGCACCTTGCTGTGCTCACCGTCGGCCAGATGCACGGCCTGCAGATCCCCGAGGTCGACGACCCGTGGATCCAGCACGCCGACCGCCTGCCCGCCGCCGTCGAGGTGTCCGCGCGCATCTACGTGCGCCGGCCCGAAGAGGTCGCGGGTGAGCTGCAGCGCCAGATGAACAAGGTCCGCTCGCAGGTCAAGCACTACACCGACGAGCACGAGCTGGAGCCGCCGCAATCGCTTGCGCGCCAGGCCGGGCGCGTGCTGGAGATCGACGACGAGATGACGTCGGGCTTCACCGCGCTGGCCACCCGCGTGCGCTCGTGGTGGCGCCTGGCCGTGTCCGGTCCGACGGAGCGCGACGCGCTGCGCCTCGCCCAGCAACTGCTCGACCTGTACAAGCCGAAGGTCGCGATCGAGCACCCCGAGGCCCAGTACGCGATGGCGCGGGAGTTCATCCCGGGCGAGCCGCTGGCGTCGGCGGCGTACATGCGCCGCGGCTCGGTGGTGTGGACGGCGTCGTCCGTGCCCACGGCCACCGCGGAGGTCGGCGACCGGCGCGGCATCCTGCTCGGCGAGACGGTGACCGCGACCCGCCGGCCGGTGGCGTGGGACCCGTGGATGGCGCAGGAGATCCGCGACGGCTCGGGCCTCACCGCGATGGTGGCCGGCCTGGGTGGCGGCAAGTCGTTCCTCGGCGGCGGCATCGTCTACAAGACGCTGCGCGCCGGGGCGCACTGGACGATCCTCGACCCGTCGGGCCCGCTGGCGCGGCTGTGCGACCTGCCGGAGCTGCGGCCGTACGCGCGGCCGATCAACCTGCTCAACGCGCAGCCCGGCATCCTCAACCCGTACCGCGTGGTCGCCGATCCACTGCTTGAGCACTTCATGGACGAGGACGACCCGGAACGCTCGTGGCGGCGCGAAAAGGCGCTCGCCGGCGCGACCCGGCGCCGCCTGGTGCTCGACGTGCTCACGGGCGTGCTGCCGTACGAGGTGTCGCGCATGGCGCAGACGCGGATCGTGCTGCTGCGCGCCGTCCGCGCCGTCGGCGGCCGCTTCGACGCCGACCCGGGCCAGGTCATCGACGCGCTGCGCCGCGACTCGAGCGAGCACCACGAGCACGCCGTCGTGGTCGCCGACTTCCTCGACGAGATGCGCGAACGCATGGCGCTGCTCATCCCGGAACGCGACGCCGACCCGTACTCCGAGACGCGCGACGACCGCATGACCGTGCTGACCATGGCGGGCCTGACCCTGCCCAAGGACGGCGTGCCGCGCGAGTACTGGACGGACGCGGAGTCGCTCGGCGTCGAGATGCTGAACCTCGCGGCGTGGCTCACGCAGCGGTCGGTGTACGAGAAGCCGAAGGAACAACGCAAGGGCGTCTGGATCGACGAGGCGTTCTTCCTCTCCGAGGTCCCGACCGGCCGCGTGCTGATGAACCGCTTCGCGCGTGACTCGCGAAAGTGGAACGTCCGCGTGCTGCTGTCCTCGCAGATCCCGGCCGACTTCCTGAAGATCCAGGGCTTCGTCGCCCTGCTCGACTCGGTCTTCGTCGGCCGCCTCGACGACGACGACGCCCAGGCCGACGCCCTGCGCCTGCTCAAGGTGCCTGTCGGCGTCGGCTACGAACAGGTCGTCGCCGCGCTCGGCCGCCGGCCCGGCGCGCAACGCGGCACGGAACGCGACGTGGAACCCCGCCAGTTCATCTTCGGCGACGGCGCCGGCGGCGTGGAACGCATCCGCGTCGACTTCTCCGGCCCCCACCTCGACCAGCTGCGCTCGGTCATGGACACCACCCCGGGTTCCCCCGACGCGCACACCAAGCCGGGCGCGGCCCTCGTGCGACCCCACGAGGAAGCGCCCGCCCCCTACGTCCCCACCCCACCGGAGGACGACGAGCTGGAACACGACTTCGAACTCCAAGCCGAGCTCGAAGTCGGCCTTACCGACGAGCAGCTCCTCGGCTCGCCGGACCCGCTCGCGTCCGAGACCGGCGAGGTGGAGGGTGCGGTGCACAACGGAAACGGACAACCTGCCAACGGACACTCCCCGGACCGGCACGCCCGGGCCGGCCGCAAGGGTGGTACCGGCAGGGATGCCGCGTGAACACAGTCTGGACGCTGGCGTTCGTCCTGTCGTTCGCCGCTGGCTGGCACGCGCTGAAGCGGCGTATCAAGGAAGGCCCCAAGCCTGGCGGGCGAAGGCAGCCGAGCCGGCGGGCCGCGATGCTCGCCGTCATCACGATCCTCGGCCTGCAGACGGTGCTCATGGCGCCGTCGGCCAACGCCGCGGCCTGCGGTGAGTCGCCGAACCCCGAGCGTCCCGGCTCCGGCATGGTCGGCGCGATCGACCCTCCGGAAGGCCACGGCGAGCCGGGCAGCGCGTACATCGACTACAGCTACGCGGGCATGGTCTGGAACACCTACCAGACCAACTGCACGGCGCTGTCCGCCATCGCCTCGCCCAGCTCCACGATCGACACGTGGGCGGGCAACCAGCTGTTCAACGTCGGCAAGAACATCGTCGGCGCCACGAACTCGCTGCACTACACCGTGCTCGAGGGCGGGCTGCTGAACCCGATCTACAGCGCGGTGAAATCGGGCGCGGAGAAGGTCTACAACAACATCTACGCGCAGCTGTTCGGGCTCGTCGCGCTGATCCTGTCGATCATGCTGTTCCGCCAGATCTGGCGAGGTGACCTCGCGGCGGTGAGCAAACGGGCGCTGTACGCGCTCGCGGGGGTGTGGCTCGCGGCGTCGTCGCTGGCGATGTTGCGGTACTTCGATCCGATCGACAAAGCGATCGTCCAGACCACCACGAACATCCAGGCGGGCTTCGTCGACGAGAGCTCCGACCGGATCGTGCGCGACATCCTGCCGACGAACCTGCACACCCAGATCGTCTACGACAACTGGCTGCGCGGGGAGTTCGGTTCGCCGACGGCGCCCCAGGCCGACCAGTTCGGCAAACCGCTGCTCGACGCGCAGGCGTTCACCCGCGACCAGCTCGTGAACGGCGACGACGGCAAACAAAACGTCGTCGACGCCAAAAAGGCCGCCTTCAAAGACATCTCCGGCAAGCTCGGCCCCGCCACCGGCTACTTCACCGGCGAGTCCGGCGGCCGCACCGGCGCTGGCTTCCTGGCGCTGGGCCAGAGCATCGTCTACTCACTGTTCCAGTTGCTGGCCAAGGCTTCCGTGCTCCTCGCGCAGGTCTTGATCCGCCTGTTCACGCTCACCGCGCCGCTCATCGGCCTCGTCGCGCTGCTGCACCCGGACATCCTGCGCCGCGTGCTGAAGGTGGCCGGTGGGATCGCGTTCAACCTGGTCGTGCTGTCGGTGCTCGCGGGTGTGCACGCGTTGCTGCTGCAGGCGATCTTCGACGCCGGAAGCTCGCTCAACCTGCTCACGCAGATGGTGCTCGCCGGCCTGATCACGGTGCTGCTGTTCCTCGTCGGACGGCCCGTGCGGCGGCTGTGGCAGATGGTCGAGATGTCCGTCAACGTGGTGGGTGCCGCGGTGCCTTCGCCCAACGGCGGCATTTTCTCCCGCTTCCGAAAGAAGGCCGGGCCGTCGCCGCAGGACGAGTTCTGGCAGAACGTGCGCGAGACCGACGACGTGGTCGATGGCGAAGCGCGCGGTCCGATGGGTGCGACCGTCGGCGGCGGGCGCTACCGGCCGGAGGCCGCGGTCTTCGCCAGCGCCCAGCGGCTCGACAACGGTTCCCGCTCCGCGCGTCCGGCCGCCGCTTGGTCGGGTGCGCCTTGGCCCGGCGCCGTCGGGTCGGCCGGCGAGCGCGCCGCGCTGAGCTCGGGCGGCGGCGGGGCGCCGGTGTTCTCGCAGTACAACCCGGTCACGGGCGAGCCGAGCGACTACGCCGTCGGCGGCCGCCGCGTGCCGACGCGGGAGAGCCGGCGCGTCGACACGTCGCCGGTGGCCGACCGGCGCTGGAGCGACGAGCAGGAACCCGTCGTCGTCCCGTCGCGGATGAGCTCGTCGGACCGCGGCTACGTCTCGCCGGAGTCGATTCCGGAGCAGGCAGGCGTCTACACGCCGCCGGGCATCCGCGCGCAGCCGCGCCGGGTCGACCCGGAAGTGGTCGCGGGCAAGCCCGTTTTCGTGCTGTACCGACCTTCCCGTGGCATCGAGGTCCGCGACACCGACCAGCTCATGGGGCGGTGACGCGTGCCGATCCGGACCAACCGCGGCCGGGCCGCGGTCTACCGCCGCCTGTGGGGCTACCCGCTCCGCTCGCCGCGCCATCTCATGGGCACGATCGTGTTCCTGGCGATCGTGGTCACCGCGCTGGGCATCGTGCTGCCGAAGGTGATGGGCAAACCGGCCACCGCGACGCCGGGCGCGCCGGGCAGCACTTCGGTCACCACGACCACGTCGCAGCCGCCGGGCATCGCGGCACCCGTGCCGACCACCGCGACGCTGCCGACGCGGCTGTCGAGCCCGCTGCTCACCCCGACGTCCGCGGCACCGAACCCCGAGGCCGTCAACGTCGCCAAACAGTGGGCCACGGCCTGGGTCAACCACCCGGCGGGCATCACCAACGCCGACTGGCTCAACGGCATGCGCGCACTGACCACCGACGAGTTCCTGCCCCAGATGTCCACTGTGGACCCCGCGAACATCACGGCCACGCGCGTGACCGGCGACGCGACGGTCCAGTCCTCCTACACCAGTTCCGTCGTAGTCCTCGTCCCCACTGACGGTCCGAAGCTGTCCATCACCCTGGTCAACACGGGCGCGGGGTGGCGGGTTTCGGACTACGACCAGGCGAGCTGACTCGGTGAAGATCGCTATCCTCGTCGCGGTGCTGGTCGCTGCTGTCTTCGCGACGGTGCTCACCGCGAGCACCGT
This sequence comes from Amycolatopsis sp. NPDC051372, assembly GCF_040682095.1. NCBI lineage: Bacteria > Bacillati > Actinomycetota > Actinomycetes > Pseudonocardiales > Pseudonocardiaceae > Amycolatopsis > Amycolatopsis sp. NPDC051372. Next base: position 41,507 of record NZ_JBFBAF010000044.1, on the reverse strand, counting down.
GACGAAAGTCGTGGTGGACCAGCAGGAAGCCGCCGCCGGCGGGATCCTCAACACCTCGTGCGACGCGGCGATCGGTCCCACGCAGCCCGGCCAGCCGGAGACCGGTGCGGGGCAGGCGCAGAACCTCGACGACGAGCAGCGCGGCATCGTCTCGCTCATCATCTCCATCGGCAAACAGCGCAGCCTCGCCCCGCGCGCCTGGCAGGTGGCGATCCAGGCCGGCATGACCGAGTCGGGCTTGCGCAACCTCAACCACGGCGACCGCGACTCGCTCGGCATCTTCCAGATGCGCCCGTCGATGAACTGGGGCAGCGTCGCCCAGGTCACCGACCCGAACTACGCGATCAACAAGTTCTACGACGTGCTCCTCGCCGTGCCGGACTGGCAGAACGAACGCCCGGGCGACGCCGCGCAAGCCGTGGAACGCTCCGGTTTCCCCGACCGCTACCACAAGTGGGAAGCCATGGCTTCCGTGCTGATCGAGAACCTGGGCCAGGTAGTCGACGCGTCCGGCTGCGGCCAGGGCCTCGGCGCCGCGCTCCCGCCCAGTCAGGCGGCGGCGCAGGCCATCAAGTTCGCGCTGGGGGAGCAGGGCAAGCCCTACGTGTGGGGCGCGACCGGTCCCAACGCGTACGACTGTTCCGGTCTCATGCTGCGCGCCTACGAGTCGGCCGGCGTGATCCTGCCGCGCGTCTCCCAGGACCAGTACAAGGCCGGCGCGATGCTCCCGGTGCGCGATGCGCAGCCCGGTGACCTGATCTTCCTCGCGACGGACCCCGCCGACCCGTCCACCATCCACCACGTGGCGATGTACCTGGGCGACGGCAAGATCGTCGAGGCCCAGCAGACGGGCGTGCCCGTGCACGTGCGCCCCTTCTCCTTCGACGAGGCCGAAGTGGTGCCGCAGGCGGTGCGCCCCGGCGTCTAGCATGGAGTTCGGGAGTCACCGGCTCTTGACACGGACCGGGGTGACCGCTAAGACGCTTGACCGGCGCCGCGGATTCACCCGAAGTCGCGGCCTGTCCACGAGCACGCGGCCGCGCGCTGGCAGAGGATGACACACGTGGCACGGAAATTCGGCAAACGAGGCAAGCCCGGCCAGGGCGAGCCCCAGGACCCGGCGACGTTGTTCGGTGCGCCTCAGCCCCCGCGGCAGGCCGCGCACCCCGCGTCGAGCACCCCGCTGGCCGACCACCTGGCCCACGGCTGGCCCGGCGTCGACCCCGGGTACGTCGTGCTGCCCCGCTCCCTGGCCGAGGGCATGTCCCTGCCCTGGCAACAACAAATGGCCGCACTGCTGGCCCAGTTCCACACCGAACACGCCGCCTTGGCGTGGCCGATCTACCGCGTTGTGCCCTCGCGCTACGAAAAGCTCGTCGACCTGGACGAAGAACAACTCGCGGAGGCCGGCTACCTCGTCGAGATCGACACCGAAGGCGAGATGATCTACCGCGAACGGAGCGGGCGGAAGGTCGACGACCCGCTGAACACGACCGTTCTGGTGTCCTGTCTGGATCCGATTCCGAAGCCCAAGCCGCGGCCTGCCGCTCCCGCCCCTTCTCAGCCGCTGCGAGCGCCAGCGCCGATGAACATCGGCCCGGCGCCGGTGTGGCGGACGGTGCCGCACCCTGGTGAGGGTGAAGTTCCTGGCGGTCTCGGCAATCCTGGGGCTCCTGGCTCTGCTGGTCCCGGCGGTTCGGTTTCTGGCCCTGTTGGCCCTGGTGGCCCTGCTGGTCCTGGTGGTCCGGTTTCTGGCGCTCCTGGCCCTGCTGGTCCGAGCCCTGTCGCTCCGGGTCCTGCTGTCTCGAATGCCGGCCCTGGCCCGGGCGGTCCTGGCTTTCAGGCCCCGCCCGCCGCGCCACCACACCCTGGTTTCGACCCGACATCACACCCTGCGCCACCCAACGGCCCTTCGCCCGACGCAACCGGCTGGCAACACTCCGCCGCTGGTCACCCTGGTGGTTCAACCTTCGCCACTGGTGCCCCGGACCTGAACACAGCCACCTTCGGCACCGGCTCTGCCAACACCGGCGGCCCCGGCGCTCCGGGCTTCACCGCGGCACCTGGAGCCCCAGCCACAGCACCCGAGACCGCTCAGACCACCTCGGCGTCGGTGCCTGTTGTTCCCGCTCAGATCCCGGTCTCCACCCAACCGCAGTGGACCTCGGCTCCGCAGCCACCACCGGCTCCTCCGGCGGGCCGGCCGCCGATGGCCCAGACGCCCGACCCCAGCCTGATCTCGCCCGAGACCCCGCATGCCGCGGAACCGGTCGCGCAGCCCGCACCCCTTCAGCCGCCGGCTCCGCCCACGGAACCAGAGCCTGTCCAGACTCCGGCTCCCACACAGGTCGATCCACCGGCCGGCACCATTTCTCCAGCCCCCTCGGCCCCCTCAGCCCCCTCAGCACCCTCAGCACCCTCAGCCCCCTTGGCCCCTTCGGCCCCCTTGGCCCCTTCGGCAACCGTCTCCTCCGGCGAGCCCGCGACCGCGCAGGAAACGGCCCCTGTCCTTACTGCGGGCGTAACAACGCCACCCGCTGCCGACACGCCACCGATCCCGGCCGAGCCCACGGCAACTACCGCCGATCCGGAAGATGCCCCAGTGGCCGACCCTGCCGGCGACCCCAACACCAGCGCACCGGATCCCCTCGAATCTCCATCACAGACTTCAGAGGCACCGCAGGAACCGGCAGCCCCTTCGCCACCGCACGGCGCCGCCCAGCAACCGCCGCGGCCGGATAACCAGCCGCAGCCCGCACCTCTGACCGGCGTGCCGGTGGACCTCCCGGCCGAGCAGTCGGAATCGCCCGGCCACTTGCCCTCGGATGACCAGCCGCAGCCTGCACCTCTGACCGGTGTGCCGGCGGATCTCCCGGCCGAGCAGTCGCAATCGCCCGACCACTCGGTCTCGGATGACCAGGCGCAGACATCTCCGGCGACCGAGACCTCTGCACAGTCGTCGATTGCGCAGACAGAGCCACAGTCGCCGGACCAGCCATCGCACCATGATGTGCACCCGCAGAAGCCGTCGGCGTCCGAGTTTTCGGCGCAGCCGACGAGTGCACGGGCGGAGCCACTGGACCGTTCGCCGCTGGTGGAAGAGCAGCCGCAGGCGTCTGTGGCCAGTGATTCCTCGCCGCAGTCGCCTGGTCAAGGGGCCGCCGAGGCCGCCGCGAGCGAGCCGCAGCCTCCGATCGAGCAGGTTCCACCGCAGGTTGAGGTGCAGCGGCCGGATGAGGTGGCCTTCGCCGTTGCGGCGAGTCAGGCCGAGAGCGCCGAACCGCCCGCGCACGAGCCGACTCCGCATGTCGAATCGTCCGAGCAACCGGCGGATGCGCAGGCCGAGTCTTCCGGGTATCAGCCAGCCCAACCGGTGACTACCGCGCCGGAGCAGCCGGGCCAGGAAGCGCCGCAGGCGCCCGGACAGCCGAGTCAAGCTCAGCCGCAGCCTGGTTGGGCCCAGCCGCAGATGGGGAGCGACCAACAGCCGGCTGGTGCACAGGCAACACAAATCCAGCAGGGCGGCCAGTGGAACCAGCCGCAGTCGGACGGCCTTGTACCGGGCGGTACGCAGCCGCAGTCTTCGGGCGCGGCAACTGGGCCGCCTCAGCCGGGCGCGCAGCAGCCAGCTGCCCCGCAACCAGATGCGGCAACGAGCGGTTTGCCCCACCCCGGCCCGCCGCAACCGGCTGGCGCGCGACCGGAGGCAGCACCGAGCGGCTTGCCCCAGCCGAGCGGAGTGCAAGGCCCGGACGGGCAGCAGAAGGCTGCTCCGGCAAGCGGCTTGCCCCAACCGGGCACGCAGCCAGCGGTTCCGGAGCGTGGCGCGCTGCAACCGGGCGTGCACCAGGCGATTCCGGCGAGCGGCTTGCCGCAGCCCGGTGCACAGCCGGAGGGGCAGCAGCCGACTGCTCCGGCAAGCGGTTTGCCCCAACCGGGCACGCAGCCTGGCTGGAACCAACAGCAAGTGCGCGCCCCATGGCCTGAGCTGCCCCAACCTCAACCGCGGCCCGCGCTAGGACCCGATGGCCGGCCCCTGCCTGTGTTCCCCGGCCAGGAGACCGGACCGGTGGCACCGCCGCCTGCCGCGGCGCGGGTGTATCGCGCTGCGCCGCCGGTGTTTCCCGGGAAGGAGCCGGTGGTGCCGGTGGTGCCCGAGATGAACCAGCCCGCTCGGGAGAAGCCGGGGTTACCGCAGCCGTCGTCGATGGAGAGGAAGCTGGCGGGGCAGCGGGGGCAGGCGGAGGGGGCGCAGGTGAGGGATGTGCCGTTGGGGTTCTCGGAGCAGACGGCCCACGGACAGCGGCCCAACGCACCCCAAAGCCACCCCGCCGACGAAACCCCCACCCCGCCACGCGGCATCCCCCAGGTGCGCGGTTGGTTCGACCAGCACCCCGACAACCCCAACACCCCACCGCAAACCGCCACACCCCCCAACGGCGACGACCCCGACGGCGGCGAGTTCGGCCCCACCGGCGACCCGACCGAGATCCCGTTCCGCTGGCGCAAGTGACCTGCCGGGTGTCAGGCTGGACGCATGGCTGACGACCCCAACCCGGACCCCGGCTGGTACTACAACACCCGCACCCACGAGGTGGAACACCTGCAACGCAGCCGGAGCATCGACCTCCTCGGGCCCTACCCCGACGAGGCCACCGCCCGCCGAGCCCTCGACATCGCCCGCGAGCGCAACCGGCAGGCCGACGTCGCCGACCGCGAATGGGACGGCGACTGACCGCGCGCCACGTCGGGCCGGGTCCATCCGGCCCGGCCCGCCGAGGTCTGCCCGCGGTATCCGGCGCGCCTGATCTCGGCCCGGGGCAGGCCCGCGACGGTTTGCGTCGCCAGACTCGGTCGGCACTTCGCCGCCCAGGGCAGGTCAGCCCACAGCACCGGAATCGCCGCCGAAACCGGGGCTGATACCGCAGTTGTCAGATCGACCCGGCCGGCACGTCACTGCCCGGGCCGGCTCAGTGTTCCGGAATTGCCGCCGAACTGAGGCACGGGCTGGCCACGATCATCGGCCGGCACGTCGCGGTCGGGCTCGGCGTGCTGAGGCTCGGCTGGTGGGCTGGTTTGAGCGGTTGTCTGCGGGGTGCACGTCCTCGCCTGGTCGGGTTCGGCGTGTCGAGGCTCGGCTGGTGCGCCGGCCTGAACCGTCGCCCACGGAGCGCACGTCGTCGCCCAGTCGGGTTCGGCGTGTTGAGGCTCGGTTGGTGCGCTGGTTTGAGCGGTTGCCCGCGGAGCGCACGTCGTCGCCTGGTCGGGTTCGGCGTGCTGAGGCTCGGCCGGTGCGCCGGCCTGAAATGTCGCCCGCGGAGCGCACGTCGCCGCCCGGCCCGGCTCCGCGCGCCGAGCCCGACCGATGCGCCGGCACTCGAGCCGCGGAGCCCACAGACCACAACCTCACAAAGACGTCGAAACCCCCGGCCCCAACACGAACTCCGGGTCCACCTGCGCCTCGAGGTCCTCGCCCGTCCGGCCGTTGCCCCAGGCCCGCGCGTTGCGCAGGTGGAAGTCCACGGCTTGGCGTTGGTAGCGAGCCCAGTCGCGGGTCACGCCGTCCACCGTCGACAGCATCGAAGCGAGCGTCCCCAGGTTGTGCGGTTCCAGTTCCCCGATCGGACGCGAAGCGCCGCGCTCGCCGGCCCGGACGTGTCCCGAAGACTCCAGCCAGCCCAGCAAAGCCGGGCCCAGCGAGGACTGCAGAAAAGCCACATCCTCCGCATCCGTCACCTTGTTCCCCACCGCCACCAGGTGCACGCCGAAGTCGCGCGCGTGGTCGGCGTACTGGCGGTACACGCCGACGCTGCGCAGCGTCGGCTCGCAGACCAGGAACGTCACGTCGAAGCGCGTGAACAGGCCGGACGCGAAGGCGTCGGCGCCGGCGGTCATGTCCATCACCACGTACTCGCCCGGGCCGTCGACCAGGTGGTTGAGCAGCAGCTCCGCGGCGCCGACCTTCGAGTGGTAGCACGCCACGCCGAGGTCGTCCTCGTCGAACTGGCCCGTGACACCCAAGCGCACGTCGCCCAAAAACCGGAAGCACGCGTCGGTGACGGGGTTGTCCTCGAACGGCGTGACCAGGCGCGATCCGCGGCCCGGCGGCGTGGTTTTAATCATCGCCGACGCGGAGGGGATACGCGGGTTGTCGCCGCGCAGGTAGTCCTTGATCAGCGCCATGTTGTCGCCCAGTGTGGGCCACGCGAGCGCTTCCTCCTCGGTCGCGCCGAGGGCGACGGCGAGGTGCTGGTTGATGTCGGCGTCGATGGCCAGCACCGGTTTGCCGGCGTCGGCCAGGTAGGAGACGAACAGCGACGAGAGCGTGGTCTTCCCGCTGCCGCCCTTGCCGACGAACGCGATCTTCACGGCGAAACCCTTTCACAAAATGAAGATGGTTTTCATTACAGCAAGGATCAACGTACACCCGCGCGGCTCGCGCCCGAACGGGCGATCGGCGGCCGTCGGGCGGGATACTGTTGTGTGGTGCCACTCGTGATCAGGACACCCGCGTCGGGAGGGGACTTCGGTCGGCTCCGGACGGAGTTCTCGTTGCCGGAATCGTTCGGTCCCGAAGTGCTGGCCGAGGCGGAGGCCGCCGTGCTCTCCGCGCGCGCCGAGGGCCGCGAGGACGCCACGGACCTGCCGTTCGTGACGATCGACCCGCCCGGCGCCAAGGATCTCGACCAGGCGATGGTCGTCGAACGCACCGAGGGCGGCTTCCGCGTGCACTACGCCATCGCCGACCTCGCCGCCTTCGTCCCGCCCGGTGGCGCGCTCGACCACGAGGCCCGCCGCCGCGGCCAGACGCTCTACCTGCCCGACGGCAACGTCCCGCTCCACCCCACCGTCCTGTCCGAAGGCGCCGCGAGCCTGCTGCCCGGCGAGGTGCGCGCGGCCGTGCTCTGGACCGTCGACGTCGACGCCGCGGGCGAGCCCGTCGCCACCCGCGTGCGCCGCGCGCTGGTGCGCTCGACCGAACAACTCGACTACGAGAGCGTGCAGGCCTCGCTCGACGCGGGCACTCCGCACCCGTCCGTCGCTGCGCTGCCGGAGCTCGGCCGGCTGCGGCGCGAGCTGGCCGTGCAGCGCGGGGCCGTGGAATTACAGCTGCCGGAGCAGGAGATCAGCGGCGACCCCGACGGCGGCTGGGCGCTGGCCCGTCGTCCGCGCACCGCCGTCGACGCGTGGAACGCCGAGATCTCGCTGCTCACCGGCATGGCCGCGGCACAGATCATGCTCGAAGCCCGCGTCGGCGTGCTGCGGACGCTGCCGCCACCCGAGCCGGACGCCGTGGAGTGGCTGCGCCGCTCGGCGTCGGTCGTGGGCGTCGCCTGGCCGGCGGGGCTCGGCGTTTCGGAGTTCCTGTCCTCTTTGGACCCCGGACAGCCCTCGTCGATGGCCATCTTCGCTGACACCACGCGGCTTCTGCGCGGCGCCGGCTACACGTCCTTCGACGGGTCCCTGCCCGCTTTGACCACTCACGCGGGCATCGGCGGCGCGTACGCCCACGTCACCGCGCCCATCCGCCGCCTGGTCGACCGCTTCGGCACGGAGGTCTGCCTCGCCGTCACGGCCGGGCGCGAGGTGCCGTCGTGGGTTCGTGAGGCGCTCGCGGAGGTGCCGTTGCAGATGTCCGCTTCGGACAGTCTCGCCGCCCGCGTCGAACGCGCCTGCATCGACCAGGTGGAGGCGTGGGTCCTGGCAGAACGCGTCGGGCGCGAGTTCACCGCCGTGGTGCTGCGCGCAGAGGAGACGCGCGCGGAGATCCTCGTGGAGGACCCGCCGGTGATGGCCAAGTGCACCGGCGAGAAGTTCCCTGAAGGCGAACGGATCGGCGTTCGCCTGACCGCCGTGGACGTCGACAAGCGGAAGGTGTCGTTCGAACGCGTATGAGGAGCACCGAACTCGTCGACGACCTGGGCGAACCGGTCCCGCTGTCCGGCCCGCCGGTGCGAGTGGTGTCCCTGGTGCCCTCGCTGACGGAAGCCGTGGAGATCAGCGCGCCCGGCCGGCTCGTCGGTGCCACGGACTACTGCACGCATCCGTCCGATTTGGACGTTCCGCGCGTGGGCGGCTCGAAGTACCCGAAGATCGACGACGTCCTGGCGCTTGATCCCGATCTCGTGCTGGCGAACTCGGAGGAGAACCGCCCCGAAGACGTACAACGGTTGCGCGCCAACGGGATCCCCGTGTTCGTCATGGCGGCGGCCGCTTCCGTGCCCGCCGCTCTGGGCTCGCTGCGCCGGCTCCTCACCCAGGTCTACGAGCTGGACGAACCGGAATGGCTCGTCCACGCCGAAGAACTCTGGCGCACCACCGTCCCGATCCGCCACCACGCCGTGATCCCGGTCTGGCGCAAACCCTGGATCGTCCTCGGCCGCGACACCTTCGCCGGCGACGTCCTCCGCCGCGTCGGCGTGGCCAACGCGTATGCCGACGCCGAAGACCGCTACCCGCGCCCGCCGTTGGCCGAGTTGCAGGCGGCCTCCGCCGACCTCGTGGTACTGCCGGACGAACCCTACGAGTTCACGGCGGACGACGGCCCGGGCTTCTTCCCGGACTTCCGCCCACTGCTGGTCTCTGGCCGCTACCTGACCTGGTACGGCCCCTCCCTCGTCGAAGCGCACAGCGCGCTGACTCGCGCTTTGGCCGACCTGTGACGGCCCTCGGCGTCCGCGCCGCGGGCCTGTTCGCGGCGCTGGACTGCTGCCGCATCGAACCGGGTCTCACCGACGCCGAGTTCGACCGCATCGAGGCCCAGTACGACATCGAATTCGCCGACGACCACCGGGACTTCCTCGCCACCGGACTCCCCGTCGAGTCCCCGCGCGAAGAAGGCCAAACCTGGAAACAGCCCTGGCCCGACTGGCGCAACGGCGATCCGGCCACCCTCCGGGCCCACCTCGACTGGGAGACGGACTTCGTCGTCGACCTCGTCCGCGACGGCCATTGGGAGTCGCGTTGGGGCAACCGCCCGGCCACCCCGCACGACGCCGTGGGCGCGTTCCGCCGTCGTCTCCGCGCGGCGGCCCCGATGGTGCCGATCTACGCCCACCGCTACGTCCCCGGTGGACGTGGCACCACTGGCAGCCCGGTGCTTTCGATGTACGGCTTCGACATCATCTGCTACGGCACCGATCTGCTGAACTACGTCGTCCGCGAGTTCGCCGAGCCCCTGTCCGCGGAGTGGCGGCCGCCGAAGATCGCGTTCTGGGGTCGGTACCTGAAAGGCGACTGATGGGCCGCCCCGAAAAATGAGCGGCCCATCAGCGAAATGCCTCTACAGCGTCAACCCGGTCAACACCGTCACGCGTTCCTCCGTGAAATCCGCCATCGCGGCCGCCGGGCCCTCGCGGCCGACGCCGGAGTCCTTGACACCGCCGTATGGCATCTGGTCGGCACGGAAGCTGGGGACGTCGCCGATCAGCACGCCGCCCACCTTCAGCCGGGCGGAGACGTCGAACGCCGTCGGCAGGTCGCGCGTGAAGACGCCGGCCTGGAGGCCGAAGCGCGAAGCGTTGATCCGCGAGACGCCATCGTCCACAGAGGACACCCGGATCAACGAAACCACCGGCCCGAACACCTCCTCGGCCATCACCGCCGCGTCTTCCGGCACCCCGGACAGCACCGTCGGCTCCACTGTCGCCCCGGAACGGCCGCCGCCGGTGAGCAGAGAAGCGCCGGCGGAGACAGCGTCCGAAACCCACGAAGCAACCCGCGAAGCAGCGGACTCGTTGATCAGCGGGCCGACATCCACCCCGTCAGCAGCCGGGTCGCCCGTGCGCAAAGCAGCGACCTGCGCCAAAACCCGAGACTCCAGCTCGTCGTACACCTCCGTGTGCACGTAAACCCGCTGCACCGAGATGCACGACTGCCCCGCCTGGTACATCGAGAACGTCGCGATCCGCTGCGCCGCGAAGTCCAGGTCCGTCCAATCCGGACAGACCAGCACGGCGCCGTTGCCGCCCAGCTCCAGGGCGACGTGCTTGCGTGGCACGCTGTCCCGGATCGACCAGCCGACCGGCACCGAGCCCGTGAACGAAACCACGGGCAGCCGCGGATCGCGAACCAGAGCGGCCGTCTCCTCGTTGCCCAGCGGCAGAATCGACCAGCTCCCCGCCGGCAACCCCGTCTCCGCCAGGATCTCACCCAGCAGCAACGACGTCAGTGGCGTCGCGGGCGCCGGCTTCAGCACGATCGGCGCGCCGACCGCGATGGCCGGCGCAACCTTGTGCGCCACCAGGTTCAGTGGGAAGTTGAACGGCGTGATCCCCAGCACCGGTCCGCGAGGCACCCGGCGCACCAAGGCCATCCGGCCGGTGCCGCCCGGGTCCGTGTCCAGGCGCTGCAGCTCGCCCGAGAACCGGCGGGCCTCTTCGGCGGCCCAGCGGAACGTCGACACCGCGCGCCCCACCTCGCCCCGCGACCACTTCAACGGCTTGCCCGACTCGGCTGTGATGAGGCGCGCGATCTCGTCGGCCCGCTGACTCAACGAACGGGACACGTGGTCCAACGCCCCCGCTCGCACGTGCGCGGGCGTAACAGCGAACTCGTCGGCCACCGAAGCCGCCGCGGCCACCGCTGCCTCGACGTCCGAGGCGGTCGGCACGAAGTGCGAGCCGGCTTCACTGCCGTCGTAGGAATGGCGGACGACCGCGGTCGAAGAACTGGTCACCGGCTTGCCGGCGATCCAAAAGGGAACAGTCACTTGCGCACCTCCGTGCGGACCGCGTGCTCGAGGACGGACAGGCCCTCGTCGAGCAGTTCGTCGGACAGGGAAAGCGGCGGCAGCAGCCGGATGACGTTGCCGTAGGTCCCGCAGGTCAGCACCACCACGCCGAGCGCGTGACACGCCGCCGCGACGCGCTTGGTGAGGTCGGCGTCCGGCTCGGAGGTGCCGGCGCGAACGAATTCCGCGGCCACCATCGCGCCCCGACCGCGCACGTCGCCGATCACGCCCGTCTCGGCGGCCAGCGTCCGCAGCCGCGGCAGCACGACCTCCTCGACGCGCCGAGCCGACGACGCCAGATCCGAAGACCGCATCGTCTCGATCGAACCCAGGGCCGCGGCGCACGCGATCGGGTTGCCGCCATAGGTCCCGCCAAGACCACCGGGACCGACCGCGTCGAGCAGCTCCGCACGCCCGGTCACGGCCGACAGCGGCAGGCCCGCCGCGATGCCCTTGGCTGTCGCGATCAAGTCCGGCACCACGCCTTCGCGCGACGACGCGAACCAGTCGCCGGTGCGGCAGAAGCCCGTCTGCACCTCGTCGGCCACGAACACCACGCCGTTCTCGCTGCACCACGAGGAAAGCGCCGGCAGGAACCCCGGCGCCGGCTCGATGAACCCACCCTCACCCTGGATCGGCTCGATCACCACGGCCGCCACCTGGTCGCCGCCGATCTGCTTCTCGATCCGGTCGATCGCGATCCGCGCGGCCTCCGGACCCGCAAGCCCGTCGCGGTACGGGTACGACCCCGGCACGCGGTACACCTCGGGCGCGAACGGGCCGAAGCCGTGCTTGTAGGGCACCGATTTCGCGGTCAACGCCATCGTCAGGTTCGTCCGCCCGTGGTAGGCGTGGTCGAACACCACCACGGCCTGCCGCCCGGTCGCGACGCGCGCGATCTTCACCGCGTTCTCCACGGCCTCCGCACCGGAGTTGAACAGCACCGACTTCTTCGCGTGGTCACCCGGCGTCAGCTCCGCCAGCGCCTCGCACACCTCGACGTAACCCTCGTACGGCGTGACCATGAAACACGTGTGCGTGAACAGGCCCGCCTGCTCACGCACCCGGTCGACCACGGCCGGCGCGGAGTGGCCCACGTTCGTCACGGCGATGCCGGAGCCGAAGTCGATGAGCACGTTGCCGTCGGCATCGGTCAGCAGACCGCCGCCGGCCGACGTGATGTACGCGGGCAGCGTCGAGCTCACCCCCGCTGCCACCGCGGCCGTGCGCCGCTCCTGCAACGCGCGAGAAGCCGGGCCGGGGATTTCGGTGCGCAGCCGACGCGCGACGGGCGCCGGGGCCACCAGGGGCTCGGTGGTCGTGGTCATGGGCTCAACTCCTGGGAGGCGGGCTGGGTCACCTCCCAGGATGCGGCGGCCAGGCGACGGCGTCTGCTGGCCAAGATGTCCAAAACTGCGCGTAAACTTGGCCACTATGGCACTCACCCTCCGCGCGCTCACCGAACAGCGGTCGCTCGCCCTCCGCGTGGTCGCGGGGGAGGCCGGCCTCGATCGCCCGATCGGCTGGGTGCACCCGACCGAGCTCACCGACCCGCACGCCTTCCTCGAAGGCGGCGAGCTCCTGCTCACCACGGGCCTGGCCCTCGACGACACGACCTCCGAGGCCTACGTCCGCCGCCTCGTCGAAGCGGGCACCGCCGGGCTCGGCTTCGGCGTCGGGCTCAGCCACGAGCACGTGCCGCGCACCCTGGTCGAAACCGCCGACGAGATCGGCCTCCCGGTGCTCGAAGTGCCGCGCAGGACGCCCTTCATCGCCATCACCCGCGCCGTCTCCCGCGCGGTCGCGGCCGACGAGTACGCCGCGACCGTCCGCATCGGCCGCGCCCAGCAGGAACTCACCCGCACCGCCGTCGGAAAGACGGGCGCGGCGGGTGTCGTGCGCCGGCTCGCCCGGCTCATCGAGGGCTGGGTCGTGCTCTTCGACGCCGCCGGCCACCTCCGCGAAGTCTCCTCCGCAGCCGCTCGCACACACGGGGAACAGCTCGACGTCAAGGACCTGCACGCCGGCACACGGGTTGTCACGCTGGGGGAGCAGGAGGTCGTGCTCCAGACCTTGCACACGCGCGGCGCGCTCGCGGTCGGCACGACCGAACCACTCGACCCGACCGGTCGCCACATCGTGAACACGGCGGTCTCGCTGCTTTCCCTTGCCCTGGAACAGGATCGTGCCCAACGCGGTGCGATCTCCCGGCTGCGCACCGGCCTCCTCGACCTGTTCACCGACGGCCGGGAAGCCCTCGCGCTCGACGTGCTGCGCACCGTGCAGGGCGCGCCGCCGCAACCGTGGGCCGTGCTCGCCGTCGCGGGCCGGCCCACCGCGCGGACCGCGCTCTACGACCGCCTGGAACCCGTTGCCGGGCAAGTGTTCTTCGCCCACTCCGAGTCGCTCCTCGTCGCCGCGACCGACGACGCCGACCGCGTGCTCACCGTGGCCGCCGAAGTCGGCGGTTGCCATGTCGGCGTCGGCGACGCCACCGAGTTCCCGGCAGCGCTGCGCCAGGCCCGGCAGGCGGCCGAAACCGCACGCAGCCAGGACATTCCGCTCCTGCGCTACGCCGATCACGCCGGCAGGGGCCTGCTCAACCTCCTGGATCCCCTTGCCGCCCAGGCCTTTGCTCACGAGCTGCTGAACCCGCTGCGCACCCACGACGAGTCCGGCCGCGGCGAGCTGGAGGAGTCCCTGCGCTGCTGGCTCGAAAACCACGGCCACTGGGACCGCGCCGCCACGCAGCTGCACATTCACCGCCACACCCTGCGCAACCGCATCACCAAGGCCGCCGAACTCCTCGGTCAGGACCTCGACTCCCCGGGCACCAGGGCCGAACTCTGGCTCGCGCTCCAGGTCACGCGCTGAGAGATCACCCGCTGAGAATCACACGCTGACGAGCAACGCGATCGGCGAATCCCCGCACCGGCGCAAAGTCGCGCCACCCGACATCGTCTGCGGTTCCGCGCCCGACGTCCACCACGCCGGCACATCGACCTCTCGCACCAGAGAGCCCGTCGCCTGCCGGACGCTGTTCGACACGATCACGCGCCCCTGTGCGTTGAGCAGAGCAGCGCGCCGGCCCAGCGAACGCAGCCGCCGGCTCACCGTGCGCTCGAACTCGCGCACGTAGACGTCCGCGCCCACCACGCCGGCAAACGAACCGTCGCGGTACACGGGCAGTGTGAACGTGAGCGTGTACTCATCGGTGCAGAGATAGTCGACGTACGGGCCGTTGATGTGGCGCCGGCCGCTGTCGCGCGGCACGGTGAACCACGACTGGCGCGTGTAGTCGAGGAAGTTCGGGCTTTCCGGGTCGAGGCTGATGAACAGCTGCTCCGGCACGGCGTCGTCGGAACCACTGTCGTCCGAACCGGTGGTGGTCCACCACTCGAAGCCGAACTCCTGGTCCGACAACACGTGGGGCGCGCTCACGAACCCGGCGCCGATCACGAGGCCGCCGAGGGCCTCCAGCACCTGCGGCCGGATGCCGTGGAGCGTGCCGGAACCGGCGCCGCCGGGCTCGGCCAGCAGCGTCTCGGCCGCGGCCAGCACTGGCTTGAGCCGCTCGAAGATCTCCTCGACCAGCGCGGATACCTGTGCGACGACTTCGTCGCCAGTCAACGTGCGGGTGTCGGTCACGATGCTCACCTCGATCGCGGGGTCATCGAAGCTTACGGCGTTTCGAGGCTTAAGTGCAGATCCACGAGCCGGTCGAGCGCGCTCAGGATGTGCTCCTCGGTCAGCTTGCGGGCCAGATCGCCGTCGGCCGCCGCGATCGCGGTGACGATCGCGTGGTGCTCAGCGTAGGACTGGCGGCAGGTGTCCTCGCCGTCGAGGGGCACCCAGAGCAACCCGCCGTGTTCGCCCTGCAGTTGGACCTCCTGGTTGGTGAGCCGCGGCGACTGCGCGGCCGCCGCGATCTCGAGGTGGAAGTGCCGTTCGGCGCGCGTCGCCTCGGGGCCGGTCGCGCCGAGAAGGTCTTCGCTGGTCAGGCGCAGTCGGTCCAGGTCTTCGGGCGAGCTGCGTTCCGACGCGAGCTTGGCCGCGGACCCGGCCACGGCGAGGTAGTGGTCGCCGAAGTCGCGCAGATCCGCGAGCGAGACGAGCCGCAGGCGCTGCGCCCACGAGCTCGGCGCCGGCCATGCGGGCGTGCGCACGAAGCTGCCGCCGCCGCGCCCGCGCCTGGTCTCGACCAGCCCCTGCTGCCGCAGCACGGCGAGCGCTTCACGGACCGTCACGGTGGACACGCGGAACTGCGCGGCCAGCTCGACTTCGCTCGGCAGCTGCTCGGCGTCGTCGAGGAGACCCAGGGTGATGGCGTCGAGCAGCCGGGCCGCGACCGCCTCGGCGCGGCCGAGGTGGTCGAGCGGAGCGAACATCGCCAGTCGTGCGCTGTTCGACATCTCCTTGCGCATCGTGGGCCCACCCGTCTCGGAGTGCGATTGGGGCCAATAGTGCCCCAGGACCTTGTCATGTGAAATATGGAGTTATATGTTTCACCCTGCCACGGAGAGTCAGGAGGCGCACGCGTGCAGGAATTGAAGCACTACGTCGGCGGGAAGTTCGTCGACTCGCAGTCCGGGAAGGTCCTCGAAATCGTGGACCCGGTCACCGGCCGCGCGTACTGCACCGCGCCGGTGGCGAGCGCCGAAGACATCGACCACGCGCTCAAGGTCGCGGCGGAGGCGTTCGAAAGCTGGAAGGAGACCACGCCGGCCCAGCGCCAGCTCGCGCTCCTGAAGATCGCCGACGCCGTCGAGGCCCGCGGCGAGGAGCTCGTGCGCGTCGAGTCGCAGAACACCGGCAAGCCGGTGGCGCTCACCATGTCCGAAGAGCTGCCGATGATCGTCGACCAGCTGCGCTTCTTCGCCGGCGCAGCGCGCGTGCTCGAAGGCCGCGCGGCCGGCGAGTACATGGAAGGCCACACGTCCTTCATCCGCCGCGAGCCCGTGGGCGTCTGCGCGCAGGTGACGCCGTGGAACTACCCGCTGCTCATGGCGATCTGGAAGATCGCGCCGGCGCTCGCGGCGGGCAACACCGTGGTGCTCAAGCCGTCGGACACCACGCCGGCGTCCACGCTGCTGCTGGCCGAGATCTGCGGTGAGTTCCTGCCGCCGGGCGTGTTCAACGTAGTGACCGGCGACCGCGACTCCGGCCGCGCGCTGGTAGCGCACCCGATCCCCGCGATGGTGTCGATCACCGGCTCGGTGCGCGCCGGCATCGAGGTCGCGGGTGCTGCGGCCCGCGATGTCAAGCGCGTGCACCTCGAGCTGGGCGGCAAGGCGCCCGTGATCGTGTTCGAAGACGCCGACCTCGAAGCCGCCGCCGAGACCATCGCGATGGCGGGCTACTTCAACGCCGGGCAGGACTGCACCGCCGCCACGCGCGTGCTGGTGTCCGACGACGTGCACGACACGTTCGTCGCCGCCCTGTCGCGCCAGGCCGAGGCCAACAAGACCGGCAAGCCCAACGACGACACCGCCGCGTTCGGCCCGCTCAACAACGCCGCGCAGCTGGAGAAGGTGTCCGGCTTCATCGACCGCCTGCCCGGGCACGCCACCGTCCACTGTGGAGGGCGACGCGCCGGCGACGAGGGCTTCTTCTACGAAGCCACCGTGGTCTCCGGCGTCACGCAGGACGACGAGATCACCCAGAACGAGGTCTTCGGCCCCGTGATCACCGTGCAGCGCTTCTCGGACGAGGCCGACGCGGTGAAGGCGGCCAACGGCGTGCCCTACGGCCTCGCTTCCTCGATCTGGACCAAGGACCACCAGCGTGCCATGCGCGTGTCCGCCAAGCTCGACTTCGGGTGCGTGTGGATCAACACCCACATCCCGCTCGTCGCCGAGATGCCCCACGGTGGGTTCAAGAAGTCGGGCTACGGCAAGGATCTCTCGCTGTACGGCCTCGAGGACTACACCCGCGTCAAGCACGTCATGAGCGCGCTGTAGGTACTGGTGACGAGATCCACGGGAAGGCCCGCCATGCCCCACCAAGCGCCCGCTGCCGCCCGCCGGCCCGACCGGCCGCGCGGCGGCGGTGAGCCGGCCATCCGGCTCACCGGGCTGCAGAAGCACTTCGACAAGGTCCGCGCCGTCGACGGCGTCGACCTCGACATCCCGCCCGGTGAGTTCTTCTCCATGCTCGGCCCGTCGGGCTCGGGGAAGACCACGGTGCTGCGCATGATCGCCGGCTTCGAGCTGCCCACCGCGGGCACCATCGAGCTGGCCGGCCGGGACGTCAGCCAGCTCGCGCCGTTCGCGCGCGACGTGAACACCGTGTTCCAGGATTACGCGCTCTTCCCGCACATGTCCGTGCGACAGAACGTGGAGTACGGCCTCAAGGTCAAGCGGGTCGCCAAGGCCGAGCGCAAGCGACGCGCCGCGGAAGCCCTGGCGACCGTGCGGCTGGGGGAGTACGGCGACCGCAAGCCTTCGCAGCTCTCGGGTGGTCAGCGCCAGCGCGTCGCTCTCGCGCGGGCCCTGGTGAACCGCCCGAAGGTACTGCTGCTCGACGAACCGCTGGGAGCGCTCGACCTCAAGCTGCGACAAGCGATGCAGATCGAGCTCAAGCAGATCCGGCGCGAGGTCGGGATCACCTTCGTGTTCGTGACGCACGACCAGGACGAGGCGCTGACCATGAGCGACCGCATCGCGGTGTTCAACGCCGGGCGGATCGAACAGGTCGGCACCCCGGTGGAGGTGTACGAGAGACCGGCCAGCGCGTTCGTCGCCGGCTTCGTCGGCACGTCCAACCTGCTCAGCGGGCGTGGGGCCGAAGCGGTGATCGGCAAGCCCGGCGTGTACAGCATCCGGCCGGAGAAAATTCGCATCGATGCTGATCTTGCGTCACCGGCCGGTCCAGGCGAGACTTCGGCGACCGGAATCGTCACGGATGTCGTATACGCCGGATCTACAGTGCGCTACGCTGTCGCGCTCGATGCGGGGGGTCAGTTGTCCGTGGTCCGCCAGAACACCAGTGACCCGACCGAGTTCGCCGACGGCCGGGTCCGTCTGCGGTGGCGCCACGAACACAGTTTCCGGGTCCCCGAAGCCGGCTAGTTCTCACGGGAAGGTTTCTCTCGACATGAAGAACAGGAAGACGCTGCTCGCGGGTCTGTGCGGCGTGAGCCTGCTGCTCGCGGCCTGCGGGACGTCGGGCTCCGACTCAAACGCGGGGTCCGCACCGGGCGCTCAGGGGTTCACCCCGCCCAAGCTGGCCGCACTCACCCAGCTGGGCCAGCCGGAAGGCCAGCTGAACGTGCTCGCGTGGCCCGGCTACGCCGAAAACGGCTCCAACGACTCGAAGATCAACTGGGTCAAGCCGTTCGAGGACCAGACCGGCTGCAAGGTCACCGTCAAGCCCTTCGGCACGTCCGACGAGGCCGTGACGCTGATGAAGACGGGCCAGTACGACGTGGTGTCCGCCTCGGGCGACGCCTCGCTGCGCCTGGTCGCCTCGGGCGACGTCGAGCCGGTCAACACCGCGCTCGTGCCGAACTACAACGACGTCTACCCGTTCCTGAAGAACAAGTCGTGGAACAGCGTCAACAACGTCGCCTACGGCATCCCGCACGGCTGGGGCGCCAACGTGCTGACCTGGCGCACCGACAAGGTGAGCCCGGAGCCGGCGTCGTGGTCGCCGATGTTCGAAGTGAACTCGCCCTACAAGGGCAAGATCATCGCCTACGACTCCCCGATCTACATCGCCGACGCCGCCCTGTACCTCATGGCGCACCAGCCCGACCTCGGCATCAAGAACCCGTACGCCTTGGACGACAAGCAGTTCAACGCCGCGGTGGACCTGCTGAAGAAGCAGCGCCCGAACGTCAGCGAGTACTGGGCGGACTACCTCAAGGAAACGCAGTCGCTCAAGAACGCGGACGCCGTGATCGGTACCGCGTGGCAGGTCACGGTGAACCTGGCCAAGAGCGAGGGCGCTCCGCTGGGTGCGACCGTGCCGAGCGAGGGTGCCACCGGCTGGTCGGACACCTGGATGGTGGCCACGAAGTCGCAGCACAAGACGTGCGCGTACAAGTGGATGGACTACATCATCAGCCCGAAGGTCAACGCCCAGGTCGCCGAGTACTTCGGTGAGGCCCCGGCCAACTCCAAGGCCTGCGCCGAGATGACCGACAAGTCCCTGTGCGACACCTACCACGCCAACGACGCGGCCTACGCCGCCAAGATCCAGTACTGGACCACGCCGATCCCGCAGTGCCTCGACGGCCGCACGGACGTCAAGTGCAAGGACTACGGCGACTGGACCCGTGCCTGGACCGAGATCAAGGGTTGACGTGCTCACGGGTGCCGCTCGTTCGGCGGCACCCGTGAGATTCCCCTGTTACCGATCCGGCCAAAAGTAGGCCGGCCCCCATGCGGAACGTAACCGTTGCTACCGAAGCCATTCGGCCGTGACCGTGGTCGGATTGGTAACGATCCGCACAGTAGCTCCGGGGGCGGCGGGCACCTCCCCCCTCGTCCGCCGCCCCCGGACCCCCCTCTTCCCGACCGTGCCCCGAAGGTGCCTCGCATGTCCGCCGTGAGCCCGCCGAGCCGCCGCGCTTCGGCTTTCTTCTTCCGCAAACCCAAGCTGCGCCTGGGCATTCTCCTTTCGGCTCCGCTGCTGTGGCTCGGCCTGGCCTACCTCGGCGCGCTCGCCGCCCTGTTCATCACGGCCTTCTGGTCCACCGACGTGTTCACCGGCAAGGTGGTCACGGACTGGTCGTTCGACAACTTCGTCACCCTGTTCACCGATTCGGTCTACCGCACGATCACGCTGCGGACCGTCGGCATCGCGCTGCTGGTGACGGTGATCGACGCGGTCATCGCGTTCCCCATGGCCTTCGCGATGGCCAAGCTCGCTTCCCCGAAGGCGCAACGGATCCTCGTGATCGCCGTGATGACGCCGCTGTGGGCGAGCTACCTGGTGAAGGCCTACGCGTGGCGCACCCTGCTTTCCGGCAACGGCGCGATCAGCTGGCTGCTGAGCCCGTTCGGCCTCTCCGGCCCCGGCTACGGCGTCGCGGCCACGGTGATCACGCTGTCGTACCTGTGGCTGCCCTACATGATCCTGCCTATCTACGCGGGTCTAGAGCGGCTGCCCGATTCCCTTGTGGACGCTTCCGGTGACCTCGGCGCGAAGTCGTTCCGCACGTTCCGCTCGGTGATCCTGCCGCTCGCCTTCCCGGCGATCGTGGCGGGCTCGATCTTCACGTTCTCCTTGTCGCTGGGCGACTACATCGCCGTGAAGATCGTGGGCGGCACGTCGCAGATGCTCGGCAACGTCGTCTACGACAACATCGGCGCGGCCAACAACCTGCCGTTCGCGGCGACCGTGGCCATCGTGCCGGTCGTGATCATGCTCGTGTACTTGGCCGTCGTGCGTCGCACCGGCGCGCTGAACAACCTTTAGGAGACCGCCGTGCGCATGTCGAAGACCGGCCGGGTGGTGCTGTGGACGGCACTCGGGGTCGGGTTCGCGGTGATCTACTTCCCGCTTCTGGTGGTGCTGCTCAACTCCGTGAACTCGGACACCACGTTCGGCTGGCCGCCGAAGAGCTTCACCCTCGAGTGGTGGGGCCGCGCGGTCACCAACGCCGGCGCACTGCACGCGTTGTGGACCAGCATCGAGGCCGGGGTGGCCGCCACGGCGATCGCGCTCGTGCTCGGCACGATGGCCGCGTTCGCTTTGCAGCGCTACCGGTTCTTCGGCCGGGACTCGATCTCGCTGCTGATCATCCTGCCGATCGCGTTGCCAGGCATCGTCACCGGTATCGCGCTGAACAACGCGTTCCGCACGATCCTCGGCATCGACCTCGGCCTGCTCACGGCGATCATCGCCCAC
Organism: Amycolatopsis sp. NPDC051372; assembly: GCF_040682095.1. Taxonomy (NCBI): domain Bacteria; kingdom Bacillati; phylum Actinomycetota; class Actinomycetes; order Pseudonocardiales; family Pseudonocardiaceae; genus Amycolatopsis; species Amycolatopsis sp. NPDC051372. Next base: position 20,920 of record NZ_JBFBAF010000044.1, on the reverse strand, counting down.
GCGACCTTCTGCATCGTCGTGGTGTTCAACAACGTCGTGGCCCGCCTTCGGCGCATGGGTGGCAACCTCGAGGAAGCGTCGATGGACCTCGGCGCAGACGGCATCACCACGTTCCGGCTGGTGACGTTCCCGATGCTGCGCTCGGCGCTGCTGGCGGGCGGGCTGCTGGCGTTCGCGCTGTCGTTCGACGAGATCATCGTGACGACCTTCACGCTGGGCACCGGCATGGAGACGTTGCCGATCTGGATCTACGACAACCTGTTCCGCCCCAACCAGGCCCCGGTGGTCAACGTGGTGGCGGCGGTGCTGATCATCGTCTCGACGGTGCCGGTGTACTTCGCGCAGAAGCTCTCCGGCGGCGACAGCTCTTCGGGCGGCCGGATCTAGGGTTCCTAGATCACGGAGCGGATGGTGCCACCGTCCACACGGAGGGTGGCCCCGCTGACGTAGTCGCCGTACGGGCTCGCCAGGTACGCCACGGCGCCGGCGATCTCCTCGGGCCGTCCGAAGCGGCCGACGTCGTTGGGCACGAAGTCCTGAGCGGCGTGGGGTTCGATGGTCTCCCAGGTCTCGCCCCAGCCGCGTTCCGGCGCGAGGTCCGTGAGCAGCTTCCGCACGGAGTCCACGAGGATCGCGCCGGGAGCGACCACATTGGACGTCACGCTGGTGTCCTTCAGTTCCCGCGCAAGGGAAACCGCGAGGTTGTGGCGCGCGGCGAGCGTCGCGTTGTAGTGGGGGAGCAGCGCCATCGGCTGGCCGGACAGGCCGCCGCCGATCTGGATCACGCGGCCCCAGCCGCGGTCGCGCATGCCGGGCACGAGGTGGCGGATCATGCGGACCGACGAGATCACGTTCACCTCGTACGTCCGCGCCCACTCGTCGGGTGTGGCCTCGGCCCAGGTCAGGTGCCGGTAGGCGCCGGCGTTGTTCACGAGGATGTCGACTTCGCCGGCTTCCCGCGCGACTTTCGCCGCGCCTTCGTCGGTGGCGAGGTCGCCGATCGCGACGGCCTTCGCACCGATTTTGTCCGCCACCGCACGGGTTCGGGCTTCGTTGCGGCCGTGGACCACGACGTCGGCGCCCTCTTCCGCGAGCAGCCGCGCGATCGCTTCGCCGAGGCCGGAGCTCGAGCCCGTGACGAGTGCGCGGCGGCCGGTCAGGTTGAGTTCCATGGTTCTCCGTTCAGGTCTACGAGTGTAGATTTAATTTTAGTCTACACTCGTATACATGACTGCACCACGCCGTCGCGATGCCGCGGCGACCCGGGAAGCGATCCTGCGCGCGGGCGTCGAGGCATTCACGCGCTTCGGCTATGACGGCGTCGGCGTGCGGGAGATCGCTCAGGCCGCCGGTGTCACGGCGATGCTCGTGAACCGCTACTTCGGCTCGAAAGAAGGGCTCTTCGCCGAGGTGGTGGAGGTGTCGATGACCGAGCGGACCGTGCTGACGGGCGACCCGGCCACGCTCGCGCGCGACGTCGCGGCTTCGCTGGTGTCGCGGACTTCACCGGACGCCGACAGTCTCGACCCGTTCCTGCTGATGCTTCGCTCGGCGCCCAACCCGCGCGCCGCCGAGATCCTGCGCGCGGGCATCGAAAAGCACGTCGAGGCGCACATCCTCGACGTCCTCCCCGGTGTGCGCGGAACCGATCGCGCGGCCGTGGCGCTGTCGCTGATCTCGGGGTTCTGGTTGATGCGCAAGGTGATCGGCAGCACAGCTTTGAACGAGACCGACGTGGCCGCGTTGGCTTCGACGTTGGAAGGGCTCTTCCGGCTGCTGCTGGACGTCTAGCGGAAGTCGTCGGTCGCCTGACGCAGCGCGGCCAGCGTGCCCGGGTCGTTCACGGCGTGCCCCGCGCCTTCCGTGATGCGCAGGATCGACCCGGGCCACGCGCGGTGCAGCTCATACGCGGTGATCGGCGGGCAGACTGCGTCGTAGCGGCCCTGCACGAGCACGCCTGGCACGCCGGCGAGCTTGCCGGCGTCGCGGATCAGCTGCTCGTCCTCGAGCCAGGCGTGGTGGCTGAAGTAGTGCACCGCCAGCCGCGCGAACGTCAGCGCGAACGACGGATCGGCGTACCGGTTCAGGAACGCTTGCTGCGGCAGCAACGCCACCGTCGCGCCTTCCCAGACGCTCCACGCGATCGCGGCTCGTTCCCGCACGCCGCGGTCGGGGTCGTCGAGCAGCTCGGCGTACCCGGCGAGCGGATCCTTGTGGTGCGCTTCCGGCAGCGGCGCCAGGAAGTCCTCCCACTCGGCGGGGAAGAGGTTCGCCGCGCCGCCGCGGTAGATCCAGTCGAGCTCGCGCTGCCGCGCCGTGAAGATCCCGCGCAGCACCAGCTCCGTCACCTGATCGGGGTAAGTCTGCGCGTATGCCAGCGCGAGCGTCGACCCCCACGACCCTCCGAACACCTGCCAGCGCCGGATGTTCAGCCGCTCCCGCAGCAGCTCCATGTCCGCGACGAGGTGCCACAACGTGTTCGTGCTCAGGTCCGCGTCCGGGTCCCCGACGTTCGGCGTGCTCCGCCCCGCCCCGCGCTGGTCGAACAGGATGATCCGGTACGCGGCGGGGTCGAAGTGCCTGCGCGCCATCGGCGCGATCCCGCTGCCCGGCCCGCCGTGCACCACGACCACCGGCTTGCCCTGCGGGTTTCCCGCCTCCTGGCAGTAGATCCGGTGCCCGTCACCCACGTCGAGCATCCCATCGGCCAGCGGCTGCAGCGGCGGGTAGAGGTCGTCCATGCCGATCACTCTGCCGGACCGGCGGCCTTCGCGCGGGAGTCGCGGCGCCGTTCAGCCGAAAGGCCGCGAGCCGTCCGGGTGTCGACCGGCTCGGTCCACGCGGCCGCGGCGTGCACTGCCGCGCGTGGCCTTCGTCTCCGCAGGGACACCCTCAGTGCCATCCGCAGAGAAGGTGGAGGCCCGCCCCCGCCGCCGGGCTGAGCGGGCCCCCGTCCGTGTCGCGTCGGTGGCGCACCTGGGAGGTGGCCGCGTCCGCGATTTCCTTCACCGTGGCGCGGATCTCGGGCGACGGGTCGCGCGTGAAGCTCCGGCTGCTTCCGGCATCCCGTCCTCCTCGTCGAGGTTCACGCCTTCGTGTTGGGGACCACGCTAAGCCACCGCCCGAACACCAGTCAAGGACATGATTCGTGTTCATGTATGCGAACAAGCACAAGGTCGCCGAGGAGGTTCTTTCGCCCCCTTGCCCCGCGTTTACCCGGTAGTGGGTAGCTTGCGCGAGGAAAGGCCGAACCGACGCGAGAAAGGCTCGAGAATGTCCGCGGTCACGTATGTCGAGTCGATCGTCGTCGGCGCGCTGCAAGGCGTGTCGGAATTGTTTCCCGTGTCCAGCCTGGGACACAGCATCCTGTTGCCCGCGGTGATCGGTGGATCGTGGCAGCGTGATCTGAGCATCGGCGAGGATTCGCCTTATCTCGCGGTGCTCGTGGCGATGCACGTGGCCACGGCGCTCGCCCTCGTGCTGTTCTTCTGGCGCGACTGGGTGCGCATCATCGGCGGCCTGATCTCCTCGATCCGCCACCGCGAGGTCCGCACGGCCGACCAGCGCCTCGCGTGGCTGCTGATCCTCGCGACGATCCCCGTCGGCATCGCCGGGCTGCTGCTCGAAAGCCTGCTGCGCGACTTCCTCGGCAAGCCCGTGCCGTCGGCCATCTTCCTCATCCTCAACGGCGGCGTGCTCTACGCGGCCGAACGCTTCTCCCGCGCTGCGCCCAAGACCGGGATCGCGGGCAGGACAACGGAAGACACCGTCGACTTCAGCGCCGAAGACACCCTCGTCATGCGCGCGATCACGGTCGAGGAAGCCACCGACGCCCGCCTCTCCAAGCTCAGCGTGAAGGAGGCCGTGCTCATCGGCTCGGCCCAGATCCTCGCGCTCCTGCCGGGCATCAGCCGCTCCGGCATCACGATGGTCGCGGGCCTGCGCCGCGGCCTCGGCCACCAGGATTCGGCCCGGTTCGCGTGGCTGCTGGCCACGCCGGTGATCCTCGCCGCGGGCGTGCTGAAACTTCCCTCGCTGTTCACCCCGGAGAACAGCCCGTCGCTCGGCCCGGCGCTCGCCGGAAGTCTGGTGGCCGGTATTGCGTCCTACATTTCTGTCCGTTTTCTCACGAAATACTTCGAAACGCGCACCTTGACGCCGTTCGCCATCTACTGCGTCATCGCCGGAATCGTCAGCCTGCTCGTCTTCAGTTTCTGAGGGCGGTGTCCCGGTCCGATTTCCGGAAGGGGACACTGGTGGTATCGAAACCCCGCTCACCGGCACCACGCTCTTCACGGCCTGGACACCCGACGTCCCGGCCCTGGTCGTCGTGCTCGCCCTCGGCGCGGCCTACGTCGTCGCCGCGCGGAAGCAAGACAGCTGGGCACCCGGCCGGACGACAGCGTTCCTCGCCGGGCTCGCCACGATCGTGCTCGTCACGTGCTCGTTCCTCGGCGTCTACGACACCACGCTGTTCTGGATCCGGGCCACGCAGAACACCGTGCTGCTCATGGTCACGCCGCTGCTGCTCGCCCTCGGCGCGCCGATCACGCTGCTCATGCGGACGGCGCCGCCCGGGCTCGCGCAGTGGTTGAGACACCACGGCCGCAGCTCGCTCGCGAAGTTCCTCACGTTCCCGCTCACCGTCACGGTCGTGCTGATCGCGCCGTTCGTGATCATCTACCTCACGCCGGTCTACGGGCTCTCGCTCGATTACCCCGTGGTCGGCGGCCTGGTGCGGGTGTTCCTCATCGCCGCCGGGTTCCTCTACTTCTACAGCCGCGTGGCGCTCGACCCGACCCCGCGCGGCGGCTCGCACCTCGTGTCGGTCTGGATCTCGTTCACGGAAGTCGTCTTCGACGGCGCGCTCGGCCTCGTGCTCTGGCTCGGCCCGCTGCTCGCGCCCGCGCACTACGCCACGGCGCATCCCGGCTGGGGCCTGGACCCACGCACTGACCAGATCATCGGCGCCGGCGTGCTGTGGATCGGCGGCGACGTGGCGGGCCTGCCGTTCGTCGGCGCGCTGTTCGTGCGCTGGGTCCGCGACGACCAGAAGCGCGCGAAGCAGATCGACGAGCGCCTCGACGAGGAAGCCGAATCCGGTGAGGCCCCCACGGGCGGCCTCTGGTGGCAGAACGACCCGGAGCTCGCCCAGCGGTTTCGCCGCCGGTGAGCCCCGGGCCCGGGAAATCTCAGTGGAACGCGTGCTCCGGCGCCGGGAACTCCCCGCGCCGCACGTCTTCGGCGAACGCCGAAGCCGCACCCTGGAGCACGTCGGCGAGCTCGGCGTAGCGCTTCACGAACCGCGGCGCCTTGCCCCGGCGCAGCCCGGCCATGTCCTGCCACACCAGCACCTGCGCGTCGCAGTCGGGCCCGGCGCCGATGCCGACCGTGGGGATCTTCAGCTCGTGCGTCACGCGCTTCGCGGCTTCGGCGGGCACCATCTCCATCACCACCGCGAACGCGCCGGCCTCCTGCAGCGCCAGCGCGTCGGCGAGCAGCACGTCCGCCGCTTCACCGCGCCCCTGCACCCGGTAGCCGCCGAGGTTGTGTTCACTCTGCGGGGTGAATCCGATGTGCCCCATCACGGGGATGCCGGCCGACGTCAGCGCCTCGACGTGCGCGGCGAATCGGCGCCCGCCTTCCAGCTTCACGGCGTGCGCGCGGCCCTCCTTCATGAACCGCACGGACGTGGCCAGCGCCTGCTCGGGCGAGAGCTGATAGGAGCCGAACGGCAGGTCGGCCACCACGAGCGCCCGCTTCACCGAACGCGTCACGCCGCGGACCAGCGGCAGCAGCTCGTCGACCGTCACCGGCAGCGAGGTGTCGTAGCCGAACACGTTGTTGGCCGCGGAGTCGCCGACGAGCAGCACGGGGATGCCGGCCTCGTCGAAGATCTGCGCGGTGTACATGTCGTAGGCGGTGAGCATCGGCCACGGCTCGCCGCGTTCCTTCAGCTCACGCAGGTGGTGCACGCGGACCTTGCGCCCGGTCGCCGCGGGTTGCGCGGGCGCGGCGCCGGTTCCGTACGGGGCGGCCACCTCGTCGGATCCGTTCGGATTGGCAGACATCGTCGTCGACCGTCCTTCCCTCGAGGCCTCGGTGAGGTCCCCGGGTCGTGGAGCCAGAACACGTCAAAGCCTGACATGCCCGCCGGTCGGTCCCAAGGTCGTGCGATGAGCTTCACACGCGCGTGGTGTGCTCCGTCAGGAGGATCCCGGCTCAGCCTGCCGGGTGATGACTGGAGACAACCATTCGCTGTTCACTGACGTCTTTGCACCAGTCGTGAGGATCACGTGAGAAGGGCACCGATGGGAACCCCAGCGAGCGCGCGCAGGCGCATCCCCGCCTGGAAGGCCAGGGCGGGCGGCCTCGTCGCCACTGTCGTGCAGCTCGCCGCCGTCTTCTCGGTGGTGCTCCTGCTCGCCGGTGGGACCCACGGGCACCTGCTCAACGGCATCGACATGGCCTTCTCGGCCCTCAGCGTGCCGACGAGCGCGAGCCTCGTGATCGTGCTGCTGCTCGTCGTCCTCGGCGCGGCCCTGCGGCGGCGCAAGAAGGCCGCGCTCTACACGTTGCTGCTCTTCCAGGTCGGCGGGCTGCTCATCACGCTCGCGTTCCAGGCGGTGTTGCTGTGGGCACCCGACCTGCTCGCGCTCGGCCCGCGTCAGATCCGCCACATCCCGATGCAGGTCGGCTTCCTCGCGATCGCCGACGTGCTGTCCGTGCTGCTGATCTGGTTCCTGCTCGTGCTGCGCCCGGCGTTTCCCGCGCGGCTCGCGCCCGGCGCCTGGCGCGACGGGCTGGCGGTGCTCTTCGGCGGCCTGCTCGTGGTGGTCGCGCTCGGCTGGGCGCTCACCGAGGCGTTCCCCGGCACGCTCGGCGACTCGTGGGAACGGCTGGTCTGGGTGGTCAACCACGCCACCGGTGAGAACCTGCAGCTGCGCAAGATCGGCGTCGGCGAAGGCCCGGCGTGGATCGACGTGGTGCTCGACCTCGGCGCGACCTTCGTGGCCACCGGCGCGCTGTACACGCTCTTCCGCGGCGTGCGGCACCGTCGTCAGCGCACCGACGACGAAGAGTTGGCGCTGCGCCGCCTGCTCGCGGAGTTCGGCGACGACGACTCCCTCGGATACTTCGCGACGCGCCGGGACAAGAGCGTGGTCTTCTCGCCCAACGGCCGCGCGGCCGTGACCTACCGCGTGCTCGGCGGCACCAGCGTCGCCAGTGCCGACCCGATCGGCGACCCGGACGCGTGGCCCGACGCCGTGCGCGCGTGGCTCGACGAAACCCGTTCGTACGGCTGGATTCCCGGCGTCCTCGGCGCCAGCGAGCGCGGCGCGAAGGTCTACGCGGCCGCGGGCCTGCGCGCGCTGGAGATCGGCGACGAAGCCGTGCTCGACGTCCGCGAGTTCTCCCTGACCGGGCCCGAGCGCAAGTCTGTGCGCCAGGCCGTGAAGCGGATCGAACGCGCGGGTTACACCTCGCGCGTGCGCCGCCACGGCGAAATCCCCGACGACGAGATGCAGGGCCTGCTCGCGAGGGCGCAGCAGTGGCGTGGCGCGGAGTCCGAGCGCGGCTTCTCGATGGCGCTGGGCCGCCTCGGCGACGCCAGCGACGCCCGCAGCGTGATGGTCGAGGCCTACGACGGCGAAGGCGAGCTGCGCGGCCTGCTGTCCTTCGTGCCGTGGGGCCGGCGGGGCCTCTCGCTCGACCTCATGCGCCGCGACCGCGGGGCGGAAAACGGCCTCAACGAGTTCATGGTCGCCGAGGTCGTCGCGGCCGCGCAGCACCTCGGCGCGCAGCGGATCTCCCTCAACTTCGCCATGTTCCGCGCGGTCTTCGCCGAGGGCGAGCGGATCGGCGCCGGTCCCGTGCTGCGCCTGTGGCGTTCGGTGCTGGGCCTGGCGTCGCGGTTCTTCCAGCTGGAGTCGCTGTACCGCTCCAACGCGAAGTACGGCCCGGACTGGGAACCGCGCTTCCTCTGCTACTCCTCGGCCCGCCGCCTGCCGCGCGTCGGCATCGTCGCCGGTGCGCTCGAAGGGTTCGTGCCCACGGGCCGCTCGCGCGTGCTGCGGCTCGAGACGGTGAGCGACGAGTTCGTGACCGAGGTCCGGCGCATCGAGGACGGGGCCGCCCGCGTCGTCCCGAAGGCCGCGCGCCGTCCGGAGCAGGTGCGCGTGCGCGTCGCGAAGCTGGACAAACTGCGCGATCTCGGCGTGGATCCGTACCCCGTCGGCTTCAGCCGCGAAGACCTGCTGGGCGACGTCGTGAGCAAGTTCGCCGATCTGCCGGCGGATTCGCGCACCGGGCATCGCGTGCGCGTGGCCGGCCGGGTGCTCGCGCTGCGGACGCTCGGCGGGCTGTGTTTCGCGCGCATCAAGGACTTTTCGGGTGAAGTGCAGCTGATGCTCGACGCCGCGGTGCTCGACCTCTCGGGCTGGCGCACGGGCGTGGACCTCGGTGACCACGTCGGCGTGAGCGGCGAGGTGGTCACCTCGCGCCGAGGCGAGCTGTCCGTGCTCGTCGACGAGTGGACGGTCACCGCGAAGTGCCTGCACCCGTTGCCGGACAAGCGAAAGGGCCTCACCGACCCCGAGACGCGCGTGCGCCGGCGCTACCTCGACCTGGCTGTGAACCCGGAGTCGGCGCACATGCTGCGCCTGCGGTCCACGGTGGTCCGCGCGGTGCGTGAGCGGCTGCACCAGGGTGACTACCTAGAGGTCGAGACGCCGATGCTGCAGACCGTCCACGGTGGAGCCAACGCGCGGCCGTTCGTCACCCACATCAACGCCTACGACACGCGGATGTACCTGCGCATCGCGCCGGAGCTCTACCTCAAGCGCCTGTGCGTCGCCGGCGTCGAGCGCGTCTTCGAGCTCAACCGCAACTTCCGCAACGAGGGCGTCGACGCCACGCACAACCCCGAGTTCACGATGCTCGAGGCGTACCAGGCCTACGCCGACTACAACTCGATGCGCGACCTCACCCGCGAGCTGGTGCAGCACGCGGCCGAAGCGGCCTTCGGCGCGCAGATCGTGCGCCGCCACGACGCCGACGGCCACGTGACCGAGTACGACATTTCCGGCGACTGGCCGGTGATCCCCGTGCACGAGGCCGTTTCGGCGGCGCTCGGCGAGGAGATCGACTCGGGTACGTCGGTGGCCACGCTCCGGCGGCTCTGCACCGCGGCCGGTGTGCCGGTGGGGGAGGACGCCGGGCACGGTGACCTGGTGCTGAAGGCCCACGAGCACCTCGTCGAGGGCTCGACAGTGCTGCCGACCTTCTACACCGACTACCCCACGGACGTTTCGCCGCTGACCCGCCAGCACCGCCGCGACCCGCTGCTGGCCGAGCGCTGGGACCTCATCGCGTTCGGCTCGGAGGTCGGCACCGCGTACACCGAACTCACGGACCCGATCGAACAGCGCCGCCGACTGGAAGCCCAGTCACTGCGCGCCGCGAGCGGCGACGTCGAGGCGATGGAGCTCGACGAAGACTTCCTGCTCGCGCTCGAACACGGCATGCCGCCGACGGGCGGGCTCGGCCTCGGCGTCGACCGGCTGCTGATGATGCTCAGCGGCGCGTCGATCCGGCAGACGGTGCTGTTCCCGTTCGTGCGCCCGCACGCCTGAGGAACGTTGCTACCAGGGGAAAAGTGACACCTCCGCGCGCAACGTCGCACAGCTTCGCTTAGGGTGTGGGCGTGCGTGCTGCGCGACTCGCCGCGGTCGCCCTGGTCGGGCTCGGGGTGGTGGTCTATTCCGCCTGGCTGCTCGAATTCTTCCTGCCCACCGGCGTATCGCCGGCCCAGCAGACCGTCGAGGCGTTGCTGCGGGCGGTTCCGCTGTTCCGGATCACCACCGGGGTCGCGGGCTTCGCCTTCGTGCTCGCCTGCCCACCGCTGTTGCGCCTGGTGCCGGTGCACTGGACGGGTCGGGTCGCCGCGATCACGCTCGCGCTCTTCGGCCTCGTCCTGCTCGTCGACGCGCTGGTGCCGGGCACGATCGCCGCGCAGCTGCTGGAGAACCTCGCGTTTGTGGGGGGCTCGTTCAGCCTCGTGTTCTGGTGGCCGCCGCCGTGGCGCGAGTGGGCGATGGCGGGGTTCGCGCTGGTGCTCGTCACCTGGGCGCTGGTCCTCGTCGCGTCGCTGCTCGGGCCGGGACACCTGGCCGGCGTGTTCAGCCGCGTGCAGCTCGGGGTGCGGGCCGTGCTGATGGGCTCGGGCGTCGCGTACATCGTCATCAGGCCCCTGCCGCGCTTCGCTGCGCGTCCCGTTCGCTGAGTTTTGTCGGGGGTCGCTCGTACCCTGGGCCGATGACGTCCGGATACACCGTTTTCGACACGCCGCTGGGCGCGTGTGGGCTGGCCTGGCGAGAAGGGGCCATCATCGGCACCGCGCTCCCGGGCAGCTCGCCCGCGAGCACCCGGACCTTCCTCGCCCGGCGGTTCCCCGACGCCACGGAAGCGGTGCCGCCGCCGGAAATCCAGATCGCGGTCGAGCAGATCACCGCGCTGTTGTCGGGCGGCCACCCCGACCTGTCCGGCCTTCCGCTGGCGTTGGACGACGTCCCGGAGTTCAACCGCCGTGCCTACGTTGCGGCGCTGCGGATCCCACCCGGCAAAACCAAGACCTACGGCGACCTGGCCCACGAGCTCGGCCTCCCGGGCGCCGCCCAAGCCGTGGGGCAGGCCATGGGCAACAACCCGTTCCCGATCATCGTGCCGTGCCACCGCGTCCTCGCGGCCGGCGGCAAACACGGCGGCTTCTCGGCCCCGGGCGGCGTCGAGACCAAGCGGCGGATGCTCGTGATCGAAGGCGCGCTGCCCGACGAACCGACGCTTTTCTAGGCGCTGTGCTCAGGCTTCCCGCTCTCGCCAAGCGTTCGTGATCGGCAGCCGCCGGTCGCGGCCGAAGGCCTTGAACGTGATCTTCGTGCCCGGCGGGTACTGCCGGCGCTTGTACTCCGCGCGGTCGACCATCCGCACGACCCGGTCGATGGTCTCCGGCTCGAACCCGGCGGCCACGAGGTCGGCGTAGCCGCGGTCGCCCTCCACGTAGTCGTCGAGGATGTCGTCGAGCAACGCGTAGTCCGGCAGCGAGTCGGTGTCCACCTGACCGGGCGCGAGCTCGGCCGACGGTGGTTTGGTGATCGAGTTCTCCGGGATCGGCGGGGTTTCGCCGCGCTTGGCCGCCTCGTCGTTGCGCCAGCGCGCGAGCTGCCAGACGTGCGTTTTGAACACGTCCTTGATCGGCGCGAACCCGCCCACCGCGTCGCCGTAGATCGTGGAGTAGCCCACGGCCAGTTCGGTCTTGTTGCCGGTGGCGAGCACGAGGTGTCCGTCCAGGTTGGACAGTGCCATGAGGAGCATGCCGCGTGTCCGGGCTTGGATGTTCTCCTCCGCGAGCCCCAACAGCGCCAGCTGGTCCACGTAGACCTTCACCATGTCCTCGACCGGCTCCACGCGGTAGCGCGCGCCGATGCGCCGCGCGAGGTCGGCGGCGTCGTCCTTCGAGTGCGAGGACGAGTACTTCGACGGCATCGAGACGCCGTACACGTTGTCGCCGCCGAGCGCGTCGGCAGCCAGGGCCGCGCAGATCGCGGAGTCGATGCCGCCGGAGAAGCCGAAGGTCACCGACGAGAAGCCGTTCTTGTGCACGTAGTCGCGCAGCCCGGTCACGAGCGCAGACCACACCTCGGCCTCGTCCGAAAGCGGCTCGCTGATCACGGGATCCGTCAGCGGCGGGTACGCGGGCAGCGGCTCGGCGCTCAGCACGCGCCGGTGGACGTGCAGGCCCGCGAGGGCGCCGTCGCCCGCGTGGCCGCCCGAGGTCAAGTCCATGTCGACCACCAGCAGGTGCTCCACGAACTGCGGCGCCCGCGCGAGCAGTGTGCCGTCGGCGCCGACCACGAGCGAGTCGCCGTCGAACACGAGGTCGTCCTGGCCGCCGACCTGGTTCGTGTAGACCAGCGGCGCGCCGGCCTCGGCCGCGCGCCGGGCCACGAGCGGCAGCCGCTGCTCGTCCTTCGACCGCTCGTAGGGCGACGCGTTGGGCGCCACGACCAGGTCGACACCGGCCTTGCCGAGCGCGGAGATCGGGCCGCCGTCCTGCCAGATGTCCTCGCAGATCACCATGCCGATGTCGATGCCGTGCAGCCGCAGAACCTCCAGCTCCGTGCCCGGCTTGAAGTAGCGGTGCTCGTCGAACACGCCGTAGTTGGGCAGGTGGTGCTTGTACTGCTTCGCCACGATCTCGCCGCGGAACAGCGCGGCGGCCGCGTCGCGCGGGCCGGCCTCGTCGTGGTCGAGGTATCCGACGTAGGTGAGCACTTCGCCGCAGCCCGCGTCGGCCAGCCGGCGGGCCAGCTCGTCCAGCGAATTGCGAGACGCGTGCGCGAAAGTGGCCCGGAACGCCAGGTCCTCCACGGGATAACCCGTCTGGGACATCTCCGGGAACACGACGACGTGGGCACCGGCCTCGGCGGCGCGGCGGGTCCATTCGACCGTGCGCGCGGTGTTGCCGTCGAGGTCGCCGACGGTGGGGTTGACCTGGGCCAAGGCGATGCGCAGCTGCGGCATGCGGTCATTCTGACCCGGGCCCGCGCCGGGGACCGAGCGAATGTGGGCAAATCTGCACAGTCCGGCCGTGTGCCGGGGACCGAGCGAAGTTGGGCAAATCTGCACAGTCCGGCCGCGCACCTGGGGCCGAGCGAATGTGGGCAAAAAGAAACCCGGCCACCGACGTGGGTGACCGGGCTCTTCACGACTCCGGGATCAGGACTTCTTCATCCGCATCATGCTGCGCACCTTCTTCACCGTCTGCTCGAAGTCCGAGTCGAACGGGTTGTCGTGCACCAGGTAGGTCCACGTCGTGTTCGCCCGCCGCACGCCGGCGTCGGCGAGATCGATGCCGTCGTCGGTGATCTCGGCTTCCTCCAGCGTCTTCGACGCGCGCGCGGCCGACTCGGGGATGATCTTGTGGAACTCCGGGATCGCCGCACGGTGGAACTCGTCGAGCGGCGTCTCGCGGGCCAGCGCCCGCAGGTGGATGCTCTCGCGCACGTCGGTCAGGTATGCGAGGTGGTCGGACCAGAGCTGGTCGAGGTGGAACAGCACGACCTCGCGGGAGAGCTGCTCGAGCCGCTCGGTGTCGTCGAGCTTCTCCTTCACCTCGGCGAACTTCTCCGGTTGAGCCTTCTCCAGCGCCTCGGCCGCGAACGCCGTGTGCAGCACCTTGTCGCGGTGTTCCAGCAGCTCGGTGCGCTGCCGCTCGATCAGCCGCGTGTAGCGCCAGGTGTTGCGGTGGATCTCCAGGTCGACGCCCTCGGCCACGCGCTGGGCGTGATTGATCTGCCGCAGCGCCGCCGGGTCGGTGATCTCCCCGGTCTCGGTGTCGGCGTCGATGCCCTCGGGGATGTCGGGTGCGTTGGAGAGCACCAGGTCGTCGTTGAGGCTCGCGAAGAAGATCGCGCTGCCCGGGTCGCCCTGACGGCCGGACCGGCCGCGCAGCTGGCCGTCGAGGCGGCTCGACGGGTACCGCGCGGTGCCGATCACGTGCAGGCCGCCCAGCTCGGCGACCTCCTCGCGGCTCGCGCCGTCGGTGCCGCCGAGGCGGATGTCGGTACCGCGGCCGGCCATCTGCGTGGACACGGTGACCGCGCCCTTCTTGCCGGCCTCGGCGATGATCGCGGCCTCTTCGGCGTCGTTGCGCGCGTTGAGCACCACGCACGGCAGGTCGACCTTCGCGAGCTTGTCGGCCAGCTCCTCGGACTCGGCCACGTCCTGGGTGCCCACGAGGATGGGCCGCCCGGTCTCGTGCACCTTCCGGATCTCCTCCTCGATCGCGCGCAGCTTCTGCGACGGCGATCCGAAGATCCGGTCCGGAAGGTCCTCGCGGACGTTCGGGGTGTTCGGCGGGATCACCGCGACCTCGAGGCTGTAGAACTCGCGCAGCTGCTCGGCCACGGCCACGGCCGTACCGGTCATGCCCGCCACCGACGGGTAGCGCGCGAGCAGCGCCTGCACCGTGATCGAGTCGAGGATCTCGCCGCGGTCGGTGGCCGCCACCTGCTCCTTCGCCTCGACGGCGGCCTGCAGGCCGTCCGGCCAGCGCTGCAGCTCGGCGACGCGGCCGCGGGCGGCGTTGATGAGCTGCACCTTGCCGTCGCGCACGAGGTAGTCGACGTCGCGGGTGAGCAGCGCGTGGGCGTGCAGCGCGACGTTCACGGCGGCCAGGCGGTCGGAGCCCGTGTCGCCGTAGAGGTCGATGCCGCCGAGCGACTTCTCGACCACGGACGCGCCGGCGGTGGTGAGCCACGCGTTGCGGCCGTCGGTGTCGGTCTCGTAGTGGAGGCCGAGACGCAGCCGGCGCACGACCGTGGCGACCTCTTCGTCGGCGTCGTTGTGGTCGATCGAGCCGGCCATCACGAGCGGCACGCGGGCCTCGTCGACCAGCACGGAGTCGGCCTCGTCGACGATCGCCACCTCGGGCGCGGGCTGCACCAGGTCGTCGACGTCCGTCACGAGCCGGTCGCGCAGCACGTCGAAGCCGATCTCGGCCACGGCGCCGTAGGTGACCTGCTTGCCGTAGGCGTCCTTGCGCTCGTCGCGGCTGTGCGCGGGCTCGACCCAGCCGACGGTGACCGAGAGCAGGTCGTAGACGGGTTTCATCCACTCGGCGTCGCGTCGGGCGAGGTAGTCGTTGACGGTGACGACGTGCACGCGGTTGCCGCGCAGGGCGTACCCCGCGGCCGCCAGCGCTCCGGCGAGCGTCTTGCCCTCACCGGTCTCCATCTGCACCACGTGCCCTGTCAGCAGACCCATCGTGCCGAGGACCTGCACGTCGAACGCGCGCTCGCCGAGCGCACGCCGCGCGGCTTCACGGCCGAGGGCGCAGGTCTCCACCAGCTGATTGTCGTTGAACACCTTCGCGCCGCCGAGGTCCTCACGCAGCTTTTCGGCGCGTTCGGTGAGCTCGGCGTCCGAGAGCTTCTCGAGCTCGGGTTCGAGCTTCGCGACTGCGGGCAGCAGCGCTTCGTAGCGGGTCAGCTCGACGCTGCCCGGCCGCTGGATGATCCGGCGGAGCCGCTTGCCCACCCGGCTGATCAGTGCCACCCCTGGTCTCCCGTCCTGTTGCTCGTGTCTCCGACCGCCGCTGGTCCACCCGACGCTGACCTACCCAACGCGTCGGTGGTGCGTCGGAGTTCCGCCGCCGGATGGCACGATCAAACCGTGCCTCCCCTTGCCAGCGCCAGCTCTCGCGCCCACCGGATCGCCGCTCTCGCGGCGGCCGTACTGCTCGGCGGCACGCTAGCCGCGTGCGCGTCGAACGACGGTCAGGTCGCGCCCTCGCCGACCACGGAATCGCACCCGCCCGTGGGACCGGTGCCCGCGGGATTGGCGCGCTTCTACGGCCAGAGCATGACCTGGGCCGACTGCGCACCCTACGCGACCTCGGACGACGCGCAGTCCGCCTTCCGCGCGTCCGGGATCCAGTGCGCTCGGCTGACCGTCCCGCTGGACTATGACAAACCGGATGGACAGACCATCACGCTCGGCGTCCTGCGGCACAAAGCGAGCGAACCGGACGACCGCATCGGCTCGCTGGTGGTCAACCCGGGCGGTCCCGGCGCGTCCGGCATGGTCGCCGCGGCCGGCTTGATCGACCAGGTCAAGGACAACGACCTCGGCAAACGCTTCGACCTCGTCGGCTTCGACCCGCGCGGCATCGGCGCGAGCGAACCGCAGATCCGCTGCCTCACCGACAGCGAGCGCGACGCGGACCGCGCCGACGACAGCGAAACCGACGGCACGCCCGCCGGCGTCGCGAAGCAGGAGACACAGGAAAAGGACTTCGCCGCCAAGTGCGCCCAGCGCACGAAACTCGGCGACGACATGCTCGAACACGTCGGCACCCGCGACGGCGCGAAGGATCTCGACGTCCTTCGGTCCGTGCTCGGCGACGAGAAGCTGACCTACCTCGGCTACTCCTACGGCACCCTCCTCGGCTCGACCTACGCCGAGGACTTCCCGCGCAACGTCCGCGCGCTCGTGCTCGACGGCGCCGTCGACCCGACGCAGGACCCGGAAGACTCCCTCGTCGCGCAGGGCCAGGGCTTCGGCGTCGCGTTCGGTGAGTTCGCGAAATGGTGTGCCGCTCGGCAGGATTGCGCGCTCGGCAACAACGCGGCTGCGGCGACGAAGGCGTTCCAGGACCTGACCCGGCCGCTGATCGACTTCCCGGTGCCGGTGGGCGACGGGCGCAAGCTGTCGTACGAGGACGCCACCACCGGCGCCATCCAGGCGCTCTACCAGAAGAACCTCTGGGAGTACCTCAACACGGGCCTCAACGAGCTGCGCAACCAGCGCGGCGCCACGCTCGAACAGCTCGCCGACATCTACAACGAGCGCGGCCCCGACGGGCGCTACGGCACCACGCAGGACGCCTTCACCGCGATCCGCTGCGTCGACGACCCGCGCGTCACGGACCCCAAGACGATCCTCGACGCGCAGCAGAAGTACGAGCAGGTGGCGCCGTTCCTCGACGACGGCCGCCCAGCCAGCTCCGCGCGCGACGCGTGCGCCTTCTGGCCCGTGCCGAACACCATGACGCCACACGAGCCGCAGGTCGAAGGGCTGCCCAAGACGCTCACGATCTCGACGACCAACGACCCGGCCACGCCGTACCAGGCGGGTGTGAACCTCGCGAAGGCGCTGAAGGGCGCGTTGCTCACCTTCGAGGGCACGCAGCACACGGCGTTCCTGCAGGGCAACGCGTGCGTGGACAAGGCCGGAATCGCCTACCTCGTCGACGGCACGGTGCCGGCCGACGGGACGCGTTGCGCGGGTAGCTAGGCGGCTGTGATCAGGTCAGGGGAGCCGGGATGGGCTGGTTCTCGTTCGAGAGCGTGACCTCGAACATCACCGGGCTGTCCTTCTCCGTCGCGGGCGGGACCTGCAGCCAGAACCGGGCGAACCGCCGCGGCTGGGCGGCGGTGACCCACACCTTCACGTTCACGTCCGAGTGAATCTGGGGGAGCAGCCGCGTGGCCACCTTCTCGGGCAGGACCCCGCCGACGCGGTAGGTGTCGAGGCCGTGCACGGGCTCGCGGGTCTCGGTCTGCGGGTTGCCGAGTGAGCTGAGCAGGTGCGCGAGCCCGCTGTCGGGGCCGAGGAAATCTCCGACGGTGAACGTCGCCGGGCCCGACCAGGTCGCGCCGGTGCTGTCGTGCGTCGTGGCGTGGGTGCCGTCGAGGACGAACGAGAGCTTCCGGTCGCTCGTGGCGTTCTCCAGCTCGGCGGTGCCGGCCGCGTGGCCGCCGTCGTCGAGCGTCGCGTCGCCGTCGACGGTGCTCAGCGGCAGGCCGGGCAGCACGCCGTTCACGACCACGGAGAAGTGCAGGCTGCGCACGCCGGCGAAGTTCGCTCCGGCCGCGCCGAGCAGGTCACCGGCCGGAGGCAGCGAGGGCGCTGTGCACCCACCGACGAGTCCGAGGAGCAGCAGCGCCGGCAGGAAGCGTCGGCAGCGCATGGCGGTGAGACTACCCGTGGCCCGATCCTTTCGGACGGTGTCCTTCAAGCCACTGTCCAGGACGTCGAAGGCGAATCAGACTCATCTCCCGTGACCGTCGAGACTCGTACCGCGCCCCGCGTACACCGAGCCTGGTTCGTGGCCGCGGCCGCGTTCATCGCGCTGCTGGCCGCGGCCGGGTTCCGCGCCGCGCCGAGCGTGCTGATCGACCCGCTGCACGAGGAGTTCGGCTGGTCCCGCGCGACCATCGGGCTGGCGGTCTCCGCCAACCTCGTGCTCTACGGCGTCTTCGCGCCCTTCGCGGCCGCGTTGATGGAGCGCTTCGGCATCCGCCGCGTCGCCGCGACCGCGTTGTTCGTGGTCGCGCTCGGGGCCGGCGGCACGGTGTTCATGAGCACGAGCTGGGAGCTCATCCTGTGCTGGGGCGTGCTCGTCGGCGCCGGCACGGGTTCGATGGCCATGAGCTTCGCCGCGACCGTCACCACGCGCTGGTTCGTGCGCCACCGCGGCGCCGTGACCGGCATCCTCACCGCGGCCGGCTCGACGGGTCAGCTCGTGTTCCTCCCCGTGGTCGCCATGCTGGCCGTGAACGACGGCTGGCGCACGGCGTCGCTGGTCATCGCCATCGCGGCGCTCGCGGTGGTCCCCGTCGTGCTGCTCGTGGTGCGCGACCACCCGGCCGACCTGGACACCGTCGCCTACGGCGCGCCGGAGGGCACCGAGGTGGCCCACCCGGAGGTCAAGCGCGGTTCGGCGGGCCGGGCGATCAGCGTGCTGTTCCAGGCGATGCGGTCACGCTCGTTCTGGCTGCTGGCCGTCGGCTTCGCGATCTGCGGAGCGACCACCAACGGCCTGGTCGGCACCCACTTCGTGCCGGCCGCGCACGACCACGGCATGCCGCAGACCACCGCGGCGAGCCTGCTCGCGCTCGTCGGCGTGTTCGACGTGGTGGGGACGGTCGTGTCGGGCTGGCTCACCGACCGCGTCGACCCGCGCATCCTGCTCGCCGTGTACTACGCGCTGCGCGGTCTCTCGCTCGCGTTGCTGCCGCAGCTGCTCACCGACTCCGTGCAGCCCAGCATGTGGGCGTTCATCCTTTTCTACGGTCTCGACTGGGTCGCCACGGTCCCGCCGACGGTTGCGCTCTGCATCCGCTCCTTCGGCGAGGCCGGCCCGATCGTGTTCGGCTGGGTCTTCGCGTGCCACCAGCTGGGCGCCGCGTTCGCGGCTTCCGCAGCCGGCGCCGTGCGCGATCAGCTGGGCGACTACGCCCTGGCCTGGTACGTGGCGGCGGGCCTCGCGGTGGTCGCCTCGATCGCGTCGGTGTCGATCACCCGATCCGGGAAACGCGAGCTCACGTTCGTGGCCTGAGGAGAGTTCGCGCATTGTGGACACTTCCGGCGCGTCGTGAAACATGTCGTTAACACGCCGTCGTTAGGGTGCGGCCATGGATCGCCAGCAGGAATTCGTGCTCCGGACCTTGGAAGAGCGCGACATCCGTTTCGTCCGGCTCTGGTTCACCGATGTGCTGGGGTTCCTCAAGTCCGTCGCGGTCGCGCCGGCCGAGCTCGAGGGCGCGTTCAGCGAGGGGATCGGCTTCGACGGCTCCGCCATCGAGGGCTTCGCGCGCGTCTACGAGTCAGACATGGTCGCGAAGCCGGACCCGTCGACGTTCCAGGTGCTCCCGTGGGAGACGCCGGACGGCGGCCCGTACTCCGCGCGCATGTTCTGCGACATCGCGATGCCCGACGGCTCGCCGTCGTGGGCCGACCCGCGCCACGTGCTGCGTCGCCAGCTCTCGAAGGCCGGTGAAGCGGGCTTCACGTGCTACGTGCACCCGGAGATCGAGTTCTTCCTCCTGGCCAACCTGCCCGACGACGGCAGCGAACCCGAGCCCGCGGACAACGGTGGGTACTTCGACCAGGCCAGCCACGCCACGGCCACGCACTTCCGCCGCCACGCCATCGAGACGCTCGAGGCGATGGGCATCTCCGTCGAGTTCAGCCACCACGAGGGTGCGCCCGGCCAGCAGGAGATCGACCTGCGGTACGCCGACGCCCTCACCATGGCCGACAACGTGATGACGTTCCGGTACGTCGTGAAGGAGGTCGCGCTGACGCAGGGCGTGCGCGCGACGTTCATGCCGAAGCCGTTCACGGACCAGCCGGGCTCGGGCATGCACACGCACGTGAGCCTGTTCGAAGGCGACCGCAACGCGTTCTACGACGCGGAGGACCCGTACGAGCTCTCCGCCACGGGGAAGGCCTTCGTCGCCGGGCTGCTGCACCACGCGAAGGAGATCTCCGCGGTCACCAACCAGTGGGTGAACTCGTACAAACGCCTGATCAGCGGTAGTGAAGCGCCGACGACGGTGTCGTGGGGCCGTGCCAATCGCTCCGCGTTGGTGCGGGTGCCGATGTACTCACCCGGCAAGGCATCCTCCCGGCGGGTGGAGATCCGCACCCTGGATTCGGCGTGCAACCCGTACCTGGCGTACTCGGTGATCCTCGCCGCCGGCCTCAAGGGCATCGAAAAGGGTTACGAGCTTCCGCCGCCCGCGGAGGACAACATCTGGCAGCTGTCGGAGTCCGAGCGCCGTGCCGCGGGGTACGCGCAGCTGCCGCAGAACCTCGGGGAGGCGCTCGCGGAGATGGAGCGCTCCGAGCTGCTGCCTGACGCGCTGGGGGAGCACGTCTACGACTTCTTCCTCCGGAACAAGCATGCCGAGTGGGACAACTACCGAAGTGCCGTGACGCCGTACGAGCTGCGGACGTTGCTGCCGGTCCTCTGACCCCGGCGCTGTTCGAATCCGGCTCCCTTGCCCTGCCTTCGTGGCGGGCGGGGGAGCCGGTTCTCGTTTCCGGCCGGCCGCCCGTTGCCGTCGGTAGCCGTGCGCACGGGGTCGAATCGGCCTCTGACCTGCGGATATGTCGTTAAGTGACCCCCCTGTTTTCGGGCCGTTGCGGGGCATGTAATCTTCTCTTCGTCGCCAGGAACACCGGGCCGGCGGGGCCGAAAGCCCCACGGGAACGGGGCGCCAGGGCCGAGCGGGTTGACACCGCGAAACGGACCAGGTAATGTTCAGCGTCGGCCCACGAGCGGCCGCCGAGCTTCTGCGAGCTACTTGCAGGTGTCGGCATGCTCGACCAAATAGCTTGAAACAACGCGGTGATCTGGTTTGCCTGCTGGGTGGGCTGGGTTGAGGTGTGTTGCTTGAGAACTCAACAGTGTGCTAGTGAACTAAGCCAGTAGAGCTTATATGTAACCTCGTATGAGGTTCCTTTGAGAAATCTAGATTGAGAGTAGTCTCGATCAAACTATTCATTGTTGGAGAGTTTGATCCTGGCTCAGGACGAACGCTGGCGGCGTGCTTAACACATGCAAGTC
>NZ_JBFBAF010000043.1:0-75197 GCF_040682095.1 Amycolatopsis sp. NPDC051372 | reverse complement strand
TCGGTGTGCCCCGGACGGCGCAACACACCACCCTCCTTCGCCCGCAACGGCACCACATGCCCGGGACGGCGGAAATCCTTCGCCGACGCCGCCGGATCAGCCAGCAACCGCATCGTGTGCGCACGATCCGCCGCCGAAATACCCGTCGTGATGCCCTCCGCCGCGTCCACCGTCACGCTGTACGCAGTACCGCGCACATCCTGGTTCGTGTGATACATCGGCGGCAGATCCAACCGATCCGCCTCGGCTTCGGTGAGCGAGACGCACACATACCCCGAGGTGTAGCGAACCATGAACGCCAGCAACTCCGGCGTCGCCTTCTCCGCCGCGAAAATCAGATCGCCCTCGTTCTCACGATCCTCATCATCGACCACCACCACCGCACGACCCGCCGCGATGTCCACAATGGCTGCTTCGATCCCCGCGCCGCCGGTCACCCCTTGGCCTGGCGCAGCAGGCGGCGGAACCGGAACCGCGAGCCGCTCGTCGCCGCGGCGAGGTCACCGCCGGCCAGATCGATCGCGGCCTGATCGAGGACGGACATCACGTGTGCGTAAAGCGACGAACCGAGACTGATCCGCTTCACACCGGCTTGGTGGAGTTCGGACACCGTCAGCGTCTTGTCCGCCGGTGACACCACGACGTTGACCGGCTTGGGCGCTACCGCCTGCACGATCTTCTCCACCGACGCGAGGTCGGGCGGGAGCGGCGCGAACAACACATCGGCGCCGGCTTCCGCGAAGGCGCTGAGGCGGCGGATGGTGTCGTCAAGGTCGTTGACGCCCTGGATGAAGTTGTCGGCGCGGGCCGTGACGACGATCCGCTGCTTCGCCGCCGCGACGGCATGGCGCACGCGGTCCACCGCCTCGTCGAACGGCCGGATCGGGTTCTCGCCGGTGCCGGTCGTGTCCTCGACACCGATGCCGGCCAGCCCGGCCTCGACCGCCGCCTCGACGGTGGCGGCCACGTCCTCGCAGGCCTCGCCGTAGCCGTCCTCGAAGTCGCCGTTGATCGGGAGCTCGGTGAGCCGCTTCAGGAGTTTCGCGTGGTCGAGGTGTTCTTCGCGGCTCACCGCGTGGCGGCCGTCGAACCGGCCCAGCGTCGCGGCGAACGCGGCCGAGCTGGTGCCGATCGCTTCGAAGCCGGCGTCGGCCATGAGCAGGGCGGAGAGGCCGTCCCAGGCGTTGGGCATGACGAGGCCCTCGGGGCGGGTGTGCAGCGAGAGGAAGTGTTCGTAGGTTTCGGAGCCAGGCATGGCGGCGGTCCTTCGGCAGTCGAGGTTCGGCGGTTCAGCGTTCGGCGGTTCGGCGGTTCAGCGGGCCAGGTCGGGGAACTGGTCGTCGCGCCATTCGGTGCCGGCTTCCGCGCCGAGTTCGCGGGCCCGCAGCTCCACGCGGCGGATCTTGCCCGAGATCGTCTTGGGCAGATCGGCGAACTCGAGGCGGCGCACGCGTTGGTACGGGGCGAGGTTCTCGCGGGCGTAGCGCAGGATGGACAGCGCCGTCTCCTTGGTGGGCTCGTGTCCGGGCGCCAGTCCGATGTAGGCCTTCGGCACCGCCAGGCGGACGGCGTCAGGCGCCGGCACCACGGCCGCCTCGGCAACAGCGGGATGTTCGATGAGCACCGACTCGAGTTCGAACGGGCTGATCTTGTAGTCGCTGGCCTTGAAGACGTCGTCGGTGCGGCCGATGTAGGTGAGGTAGCCGTCTTCGTCGATCGAGGCGACGTCGCCGGTGTGGTAGTAGCCACCGGCCATGGCCTCGGCGGTGCGTTCGTCGTCGGCCAGGTAGCCGGTCATCAACGTCAGCGGACGCTGTGCCAGGTCGAGGCAGATTTCGCCCTCCCCCGGTCCTGAGACCACCTTGCCGCTCGCGGGTTCGACCAGCACGACCGGAACCCCTGGCAGCGGACGGCCCATGGAGCCCGGTTGGACGTCGGATTCGGGGGTGTTGCCGACCTGTGCGGTGGTCTCGGTCTGGCCGAAGCCGTCGCGGATGGTGATGCCCCACGCCGCGCGGACGCGTTCGATCACCTCGGGGTTGAGCGGTTCGCCGGCGCCGATCGCCTCGCGCAGGCCCGCCGGGCGGGCACCGAGGTCGGTGTTGATCAGCATGCGCCAGACGGTGGGCGGCGCACAGAACGTTGTCACTTTTCGCACACGCAGCTGGTTCAGGAATGCGGCCGGGTCGAAGCGGCTGTAGTTGTAGACGAAGATCGTCGACTCGGCGATCCACGGGGCGAAGAAGCAGGACCACGCGTGTTTCGCCCAGCCCGGGGACGAGATGTTGAGGTGGACGTCGCCCGGCCACAAACCCAGCCAGTACATCGTGGCGAGGTGCCCGACCGGGTAGGAGACCTGGGTGTGCTCCACGAGCTTGGGCCGCGTCGTGGTACCGGAGGTGAAATACAGCAGCAGCGGGTCGCCGGGTGCCGTGCCGGGGTGTTCGACCGGGGTGTGCGGCAGATCGGCGGCTTCATGGAGGTCGGCCCAGCGGAAGTCGGCACTGTGCAGATCGGGACTGAGGAAGTCGGCCCGGTTTTCCGCCGGGCCGACGCTGATCCGCGTGTAGTCGCCGGGAACGTCGGCGAACTTAGGCGTGTCGGCGGCGTTGCAGATCACGTGCCGCGGCTCGCCTCGGGTGATGCGGTCGGTGAGGTCGGCGGCTCCGAGCGCGGTCGTCGTCGGCATGATCACGCCGCCGAGCTTCATGATCGCGAGCATGGCCTCCCAGAGCTCGACCTGGTTGCCGAGCATCAGCAGCACGCGGTGTCCTTTGCGGACACCCCGGTTTCGCAGCCACGTCGCCAAGCGGTCGGACGCGCGGGACAGCTCGCCGAACGTTCGCCGCGTCTCCGAGCCGTCTTCCTCGACGATGACGAGGGCCGGGCGGTCGTTGTCGGCGTTGTCGCGGGCGACGGCGTCGAACCAGTCGACGGCCCAGTTGAACCGCTCGCCGAGGTCGGGCCAGCGGAACTCCTCGACCGCGCGAACGTGCTTGCCGCGCAATGCCAACAGCTGGTCGCGGCTCGCCTTGTAGCCCCGGTGTGCGTCGCTCGTGGTCACCAGCGATCCTTCCTTCGGCGTGATACCGCGACTATGCGTTTTCCGGCCGGCCCGTCGCTACCCTTGAACGGGGGTAACCGCGTTGAAACCCGGTTTTCCTTTTGCGACAATCAATCCCGTGCCGCACGGCGTTCGGAGCTCCGCTCCCGCGCGCGTGCGCGCGTGGCTACGGTTCCACAGTGGACATTTCTCCACAGTGGACTCTTGTGACTTCCGAAGGAGGACCCGTGCCCTTCGACTTCGACCGCTTACCTTCGTGGCTGGCCTGGCAGCAGCGCCCGTTCCCCGACGCGAACCTGCTCCTGCTGCCCGGCCGGCAACCGGCCCTGGTGGACAGCGGCTTCGTCGGGCACGCGGAAGAGACGGCCGAGTGGGTCCGCGCGCACACCGCGTCGCTCAACCTGGTCGTGAACACCCACTGGCACTGCGACCACGTCGGCGGCAACGCCCTGCTGCAGAAAAGCGGCGCCGGCATCGCCGCCAGCGCCCGCGACGCACTCGCCGTCGCCCGGCGCGACCCCGGCTGCTGCCAGATGGAGTACCTCGACCAGCCCGTGCCGCCCTACTCCGTCGACGAACTGCTCGACGACGGACAGGTTTTGTTACTCGGCGACACCGGATGGGAGGTGATCCGAACACCCGGCCACACCCCGGGCCATCTCGCCCTCTGGCAACCGGACGAACGCCTCCTCGCCGTCGGCGACGCGTTGTCGGACTACGACGTCGGCTGGGTGAACCTCGCCCTCGACGGTCCGGATGCCACCACCACCGCGCTCGGTTCCGTACAACACCTGATCGATCTCGAACCCCGCGTGCTCCTTCCCGCACACGGGCCCATCCCCGCCGACACCGGCGCCGCCCTCGCCAACGCCGCGCGCCGCGCCCGGCGCCTCGTCGACGACCCCGACGGCGCCGTCTGATACGGCGCCCGCCGCGTCTTCGCCTACGCCCTCATGATCCGCGACGGCATCCCCACCGACGAAGTCGAGCCCTACCTCCACGCGCGCGCCTGGCTCAAGGACGCGGCCTGGCTGCTGCGCCGCTCCCCCGAGTCCCTCGCCACGGAACTCATCACCACCATGCTCCGCGCCGGCTCCATCACCTCCCGCGACGGCAAGCTCCACGCCACCGCCGAACACACGCCCGTCCCACCCTCGTCGCTGCGGCAACCCCCACCGGCGACCTGGCCGGCCGTCGAACCCGCCCGCCTGCCGTGACTCGGTGTGCGAATCCGCACAGCCCGAACACCCGCTCCGCGCCGCGGCCTCGGCGGTGCCGGCATCCCGGCCACCACACAAGCCTCGTCGGGGAGTTGCCCGTGGTCCATCCCGAACAACGGGGAACCGACCGGTTCCGAAAAGCCGCCGCGAAGCGCGCGTCGGCCTACCCGGTCGCCGTGGCTGCGCCGCCGATGTCCTCGCCAGCCGTCGAAGAGCCCCGGGTCCTGACACCCCGGCAACCAAAGAACCTCGCTTGGGAGTCGACCGTGAAGCATCCAGAACAGCGGGGAACCGACCGGTTCCGAAACCCGCGGCGAAGCGCGCAGCGGCCCACCCCAGTCGCCGCAACTGCTCCCCCGAAGTCCTCGCCGGCTGTCGAAGGGCCCACGGGTCCTGACTTCCCGTTGCCACAACGGAGACCTCGTTTGGGAGCCGGCCATGAGCCATTCCGAACAACGCTGACAACGCCGACCGGTTCCGAAAGCCGCGGCGCAGCGCGCGTCGGCCCACACCGGTCGCCGCAGCCGTGGAGGAGCCCCCGCGGTCCTGACATCCCTGTCCCCACAACGAGAATCTCGCTTGGGAGTTGAACGTGCACCAGTCCACGCAGAGTCGAGTCGCCTGGGTGCGGGCGGCGGCCGCGTTGTTCGGCGTTGCGTGGGGGGCGAACCACTTCACGCCACTGTTGCTGGTCTACCGGGGTGAGCTCGGGTTGCCGGAGTCGGCGGCGACGAGCATTTTCGGCATCTACGCCGTGGGGCTGGTGCCGGCGTTGATCTTCAGCGGGCGGGCGGCGGACCGGTACGGGCGGCGCGCCGTGTTGCGGCCCGCGATGCTCGTCTCGGTGCTGGCCACGCTCGTGCTGATGCTCGGCCCGGTGTGGTGGCCCTCGCTGTACGTCGGGCGGTTCCTGGCCGGCGTCGCGTCCGGCGCGGCGTACAGCGCGGGCACCGCGTGGGTGACCGAGCTGTCCCCGCCCGGCCGTGGCGCCCGGCGCTCGGCCGCCGCGTTGTCGCTGGGGTTCGGGATCGGGCCGTTGCTGGCCGGCGCGCTCGCGCAGTGGTTGCCGTGGCCGGTGGAGCTGCCGTATGTCGTGCACCTGGCGTTGATGGCCGGAGTGCTCGTGCTCGCGTGGCGGGTGCCGGAAACCGCGCCGGCACTCGCGCGGGCCGAGCGCGCGCAGTGGCTGCCACGGCCGGCGGTGTCGCGCCACTTCCTGCTCGGAGTGGTGCCGTGGGCGCCGTGGGTGTTCGGGACGGTCGCGATCAGCATCGCGACCCTGCCCGCGTTGTTGCCCAGCCACACGGCGAGCGCGATCAGCACGCCCGTCGCGTTCAGCGGGCTGGTCGGCGGGCTGACGCTGCCGCTCGGCGCGCTCGTCCAGCCGATCGCGCGCCGGCTCGCGCACGCCGGGCACCTGCACGCCCCGGTGGCCGGGCTGCTCGTCACCGCACTCGGACTGGCCGGCACGGCGCTCGTCGCGTGGCACCCGGTCACTCCGCTGGTCCTCGTGACGGCCGTGGTCCTCGGCACTGGCTACGGCATCCTCATGGTCACCGGCCTGGACAAAGTGGAACGCATGGCCGAGCAGCACGAGTTCGCCGGGCTCGTCAGCATCTTCTACGCGCTGGCCTACCTCGGGTTCGCCGCGCCGTACCTGCTCGCCGCGCTCGCCGGCGGCGCCTCCTACGCGCTGTGGCTCGTGATCGCCGCGCTGGCCACCCTCGCCACCATCCCCCTCATGATGCTCGGCGGCCAACCCCTGACCCTTCCCTCGGCAGATGGAGACCGACATGAACCAGCCGTTCGCGAACCCTGACTTCGAAGCCTTCCGCATGTCCGAAGAACACCACGAATTGCGCGCAACCGTACGTTCCCTGTGCGAAAAACAAATCGCCCCGCACGCCGCGGACGTCGACGAGAACTCGCGCTTCCCCGAAGAAGCCCGCGCGGCGCTGACGGCGGCGGGGTTCCACGCGATCCACGTCCCCGAGCAGTACGGCGGCGAAGGCGCGGACGGCCTGGCCGCCTGCCTCGTGATCGAGGAGGTCGCCCGGGTGTGCGTCAGCTCGTCGCTGATCCCGGCGGTCAACAAGCTGGGCAGCATGCCCGTGCTGCTGTCGGCGTCCGAAGACCTCAGGAAGCAGGTCCTGCCGACGTTGGCAAACGGACAGGCGTTGTTCGCCTACGGACTTTCCGAGCGAGAATCCGGCTCAGACGCTGTTGCGATGAAAACAAGGGCCCGGTTCGACGGCGACCACTGGGTCCTCAACGGCGCCAAAGCCTGGATCAGCAACTCCGGCGTGGCCACCTGGTACACCGTGTTCGCCGTGACCGACGCCGACCAGGGCGCGGCCGGCATCTCGGCCTTCGTGGTCCACGCCGACGACCCGGGCTTCGAGGTCGGCGCGAAGGAACGCAAGCTCGGCATCAAGGGCTCCCCGACGTGCGAGCTCTACTTCACCGACTGCACCGTCCCGGCCGACCGGATCGTCGGTGAACCGGGCACGGGCTTCAAGACCGCGATGCGCACTTTCGATCACACCAGGCCCACCATCGGCGCCCAAGCGGTAGGAATCGCACAGGGCGCGCTCGATGCCTCACGCGCGTATGTCAAAGACCGCACACAGTTCGGCAAGACGATCGCCGAGTTCCAGGGTGTGCAGTTCATGCTCGCCGACATGGCCATGAAGATCGAGGCCGCCCGCAGCCTCGTGTACCTCGCCGCGGCGAAGGTCGAGCGCGGTGAGCCCGACAAGACCTTCTTCGCCAGCAGCGCTAAATGTTTCGCGTCCGACGTGGCCATGCAGGTGACGACCGACGCCGTCCAGCTGTTCGGCGGCGCCGGCTACACCCGCGACTTCCCGGTGGAACGCATGATGCGCGACGCGAAGATCACGCAGATCTACGAGGGCACCAACCAGATCCAGCGAATGGTGATGGCGCGTGCGCTGCTCAAAGGTTGACTTCCGCACACGCCGTTGCGAGACGGCGAACACCTTCGGTGATTTCCTGCGCGCCCGAGGTGTCGGCGAACCCCAGCCGCAAGTGCGGAGCCGGAGCCTCGGCGGCGAAGTACCCGCGGCCGGGCGACACCGCCACCCCGGCGCGCAGAGCCGCGGAGGTGAGGGCGGTTTCGTCCGTCCCGGCGGGCAGGCGCAACCACAGGTAGTGGCCACCCGTCGGCACCCTCGGCGGAGCAAGCGAAGGCAGCTCCCGCTGGAGCGCGCCCACCATCGCGTCACGGCGCTCCCGCAGCCCCGCCGCGAGCGCACGCAAGTGCCGCGGCCACGACGGCGCAGCCACGAGGTCCAAAGTGGCCTCCTGGAACGGCCTCGGCACGAAGAAGCTGTCCACCACCTGGATGGCGCGCAGTCGTTCCAGCACCGGGCCCCGCGCGGCGAGCGCCGCGACCCGCAGGTTGGGCGACGTGGCTTTCGTCAACGATCCCAAGTGGACCACCGAACCGTGGGGATCGTCCGCGACCAACGGAGCCGGCACCGGCCCACCGTGCCCGAGGTGGCGCGCCCAGTCATCCTCGAGCAGGAACGCACCGGCCGCGTGGACGATCTCCAGCAGCTCGCGCCGCCGCTCCGGCGCGAGCACGGCCCCGGTCGGATTCTGGACCAACGGCTGGCAGTAGAACACCTTCGCCCCGGTCGCCGCGAGCACCTCCCGCAGGAGGTCGAGCCGCACCCCGCCGTCGTCCATCGGAACGGGCACCGGGCGCAACCCGGCCGCGCGGGCAGCGGCGAGCACCCCGGGATATGTCGGCGACTCGACCAGGACCGCGGATCCCGGCGACGCGAGCGCACGCAACGCGGTACTCAGCGCCGCCTGGCCACCGCCACTGATCACCACCTCGGCCGGCGTGAGCCTCAGCTCCCGCGCGAACCAGGCCCGCAACGCCGTCAGCCCGGCCGGCGGCGGCCGCTCCCACGCGCCCGGGCGGCGGGCCGCCGACGCCAACGCGCCGGCCATCGCGCGTTCGGGCTGCAGCGAAGCGTGCAGATAGCCACCGTTGAACGCGACCACGTCCGGCGGCGGCACAGCCAGGCCGGCGCTCAAGCCGGACGCGTCGACCACCCGCTCGCCACCCTGGCCATCCGCCGTGAGCGCGATCTCCTGCCACGACGTGTCGACAACCGGCTTCTCCCGGGCAACCGTCTCCGCGCGATACGCACCGGCCCCCGGCCGTGTCACCACCAGCCCGTCGGCCGCGAGCACGGCGAGCGCGCGCGACACCGTCACGGGACTGACCCCGAAGCGTTCGACAAGAGCCCGGCTCGACGGCAGTTTCTCACCCGGCGAGTAGTGATTGAGCTCATTTCGCAGCACATTGGCCACGTTTCGCGAACTGCTATCCTGGGACATGACGGTGAATGATAGCGCTATTGCTCGCACAGGAGTAGCAGTCGGCGTCCTGCCCTCGGCGCTCGACGCGATCGGCGACACCCCGATGGTCCGGCTCGACCGCGTCACCGGCGGCGTCGACGGGACCCTGCTGGCCAAGCTCGAGTACCTCAATCCCGGCGGGTCCAAAAAGGACCGCGTCGCGAAACGGATCATCCGGGCCGCCGAGGAAACCGGGGCGCTGCAGCCCGGCCAGCCCGTGGTCGAGCTCACCAGCGGCAACACCGGTGCCGGCCTCGCCATCGCGTGCGCGGTGACCGGCCACCCGTTCGTCGCCGTGCTGTCGCGCGGGAGCTCGACCGAACGCGCGCGCATGATCGCCGCGCTCGGCGCCGAGGTCGTGCTCGTCGACCAGGCCCCCGGTTCCGTGCCCGGCCGTGTTGCGGGCGTGGACATGGCGCTGGTGGAAAAGCAAGCTCGGTCGATCACCCAGGCACGCGGTGCGTTCCGTTCCGATCAGTTCGAAAACCACCACAACGTCGAGGCCCACTACACCGGCACCGGCCCCGAGATCTGGGCGCAGACGGGCGGCCGGCTCGACGCGTTCGCCGATTTCGTCGGCACCGGCGGCTGCCTGGCGGGCGTCACGCGGGCGCTGAAGGAACGGGATCCGGCCATCCAGTGCTTCGCCGTCGAACCCGAGGGCGCCGCGGTGCTCGCCGGACACGAGGTGTTCGAATCCCACCACCCCATCCAGGGCGGCGGCTTCGGCCGGGCCGACCTCACACATCTGCGTGACGTGCCCCTCGACGGCTACCTCCAGGTCAGCGGCGACGAAGCCCGCCGGACCTCTCGCCTGCTCGCCACCCGCGAAGGCATCTTCGCCGGTTTCTCCGCCGGTGCCAACGTCGCCGCGGCCCTCCACCTCCTGCGGCACGAGCTCGCCGGCGCCACGGTCGCCGTCGTGATCCCCGACTCGGGCCTGAAGTACCTGTCGACGGACCTGTGGGAGTAGCCGTGGCCTCACCGCCGTCCGGCGAACCGCGCCGGGCTCACGCCCAGCATGCGCTTGAAGTGCCGGGTCAGGTGCGACTGGTCGTAGAAGCCGACCTCGGTGGCGACCGCCGCGGCCGGCACACCGGCCAGCAGCAGCCGCCGCGCCAGCTCCACGCGACGGCCCGTGAGGTACAGGTGCGGCGGCAGCGAAAACCGCCGGGAGAACGCGCGGACCAGGTGCGTCGGGTCCGCGTGCAGCAGGCGCGCCGCCTCGTCGAGCGGCAGCCCGGCGACCACCCGCGAGTCCAGCAGGTCGCGCAAGTCGTCGGCCAGCCCGCGATCCGGCTCGCGGCGGATCACATCGCGGCGCAAGTGTGTGCCCAGACGTTCGAAAATGAACGCGAGCCGGCTCTGCGCCTCGAACTCGTCGCCCGGCGCGGCGAGCGTGTCGTGCAGCCGGCTGATCCGGTTCGCCAGCTTCGGGTCCCGCAGGTTCGGCTGGTCGGTCGCCGGGCCGATCAGCCGCGCGTCGAGCGCGTCCTCGGGCAGGTAGAGCACGCGTTTGCGGAACCCGCGCGGCGCCGCGGTGCGGCCGTTGTGCGGTACGTGCGGCGGCAGGAGCACGACCTGCGAACGCAGGGTGCCGTGCTCGTGGCGGTCGAGGTCGTACTGCAGCACGCCGTCGTCGAGGATCAGCAGCGTCCACACGGTGTGCGTGTGCACGGGGTAGGCGTGCTGCACGAAGTGCGCGTGGAACACCTCGCTGATGCCGGGAACGCCGGGGCTCCACGCGGTGATCTCGGATTCGCCTGCCATGCAAGGAACGTACAAGAAATCTGCGCGCCGGGCGGCGAGGATCGGTGTGATCCCCAGCCCTTCCCGTACCCGCAACGAAGTGGACCGAACTCATGCCCGAACACCGCGACGGTGGCGTCGCTCCGTATTCGTACCTGCTCATCACGATGGCGTTGTTCGGGGCGGCTTTCACCAGCTCGAAAGTCGTGGTGGGTGAGCTGCCGCACGAGGTCGCCGCGTGCCTGCGCTTCGGGGCGGGCGCGGTGATCCTCGTGGGGTTGTTGTGCGTGCGGCCGGGTTCGGCGCGCTTTTCGTGGCGTGACCTCGCGCGAGCCGGACTGGTCGGGCTCGTCGGGGTGTTCGCGTACAACTTCTTTTTCTTCTGGGGGCTTTCCCTCGCCCCCGCGATCGACGGCACCATCATCGTGCCCGTGCTCAGTCCCGTGCTGACCACGCTGTACTTCCTCGTGACCCGCAAAGAACCGGCATCCGGTGCGCGCATCGCCGGGCTCGTGCTGGGGATCGCGGGCTCGGTCGTGTTCTTCGTCGGTGTCGGCGGGGGTGGTACGGGGTTCAGCGGAACTCGCCTCGTCGGTGACTTCGTCTACCTGGCGGGCGCGGCGTGCTGGGCGGCCTACAGCATCGCATCGAAGAAGGTGCTGAGCGGGATGGAACCGTTGCGGGCCACGACGTATGCCACGGGTGTGGGCGCGCTGGCGTTGGTGCTTGTCGCAATTCCCTCACTTTCTGGTACTGAGTGGACATCGGTGTCCACGCTCACGTGGCAGAACCTCGCATTCCTCGCGATCGGCCCGACCGCGATCGCGTACCTGTTCTACTACCGGGGGTTGCGGGCTGTCAGTCCCGTGACCGCGACTATCACCATGTTCGCGGTGCCCGTGTTCGGCACGGTGACTTCCGTGGTGTTCCTGGGTGAGTCGTTCACCACCATGCAGGTCGCAGGTGCGGTGATCACCGTCGTCGGCGCACTGCTCGCCGTCACCCAGGGAAAAATCTTCGCCTCCTCTGAACGAAAAGCCTCCGAACGAAAGAAGGTGCAACGGTGACCGACGCCGTCGTGGAGTTGCTGAGAGAACGCAGGCGCAGCGGGAGCACTCCCGGAAACCGCGATGACGGCGCTCGCTTGGTGTTGCTGATCGAGGGTGGGAGCTCGCGAGGTGCGTATTCGAGCGGAATGACGATCGCCATCGAACAGCTCGGGTTGCTGCCGATGTTCGACGCGGTCTACGGCAGTTCGGCGGGCGCGCTCAACGGTGCGTGGCTGCTGTGCGGACGCGCGGAAAGCACCCAGCACGCGTGGTGGGACCCGATGATCATGGGCCGGACGATCGACCCCAAGCGCATCCTGAGCCGGCGGCCGGTGGTGGACACGGACTTCCTCGTCCACACCCTCTACACCGAGATCGTGCCGATGGGGTTCCGGGAGATCCTCGACAACCCCGTCGAGTTCCACCCCACCGCCACCGACGCGATGACCGGCGAGTCCGCGGACCTGCACGAGCACCTCCACGACCAGGCCGGCTTGCAGGCCGCGCTGCGTGCGTCGACGGCCATGCCCCTGCTCGCGGGCGAACCGATCGTGATCGGTGGACGACATTTCGTGGACGCCGGGGTGAGCGAATCCGTTCCCGTGCGAACAGCACTTGCGCAGAAAGCAACACACCTCGTCGCGTTTCGCACGCGACGGTCGGACGAGGGCGCGGCGACGGCACCGTCCCGCGGTGAGCGGCTGGTCGCGTCGCGCTGGTTCGCCCGCCACGCACCGGGTGCGCTCGAGACGTGGCTGGACCGCGCGGCGCTCAGGGCCGAAGAGGAACGACTGCTGGCTTCGCACCCCGCGACACTGCAAGTCCGCCCACCCGTCGGCAGCGCCCGCATCGGCCGCACCGAGCGCCGCCCGCACCTGATGCGCGCCGCGGTGGACACCGGACTCCAATCGGCGCTGAACGAACTGTCCGCTGTGAAGGAAACACCATGACCAACACCACCGATGCCGAACGCGTGCGCGTCGTGTCCTGGGCCGACCACCTCGCGTTCGCCACCGCGGCCGCCGAGCTCAGCGGGCTGGAGTTTCTCCGCGCCATGGCACGCGGCGACATCCCCTCCGCGCCGATGATGGACCTCGTCGGCCTCCGCCTGGTCTCGGCGTCACCCGGCGAGACCGTCTTCCGCCTCACCCCGGGCGAATACCACTACAACCCGATGTGGACCGTCCACGGTGGTCTCTACGCCACGATGCTCGACTCGGCGGCCGCGTGCGCCGTGCACACGACCCTCCCCGTCGGCAGCGGGTTCAGCACCCTGGACCTCTCCGTCCGCTTCCTCAAGGCCGTCCGCATCGACACCGGCCCTATCACGGCCACCGGTCGCGTCCTCCACTCCGGACCCCAGGTCGTGCTGGCCGAAGCACGCCTGCAGGACACCTCGGGCACGCTCCTGGCCACGGCGACGGCGAACTGCTTCGTGTCCCGAGCGTCCGGTACGTAACGAAGGAGAGGAATTCCGCGATCGAGTGATCGTCCCGCGGATCCGAGGAGCAGCCTGTGTCACCACGCGCCATCGTCGCGTTCGTCAGCGTCGCAGCCATCGTCGTCGGGGTGTTCCTCGCGTTCCGCGGCCTCTTCGGGGGCCCCGACTTCGTGACCCCGTCCGGCGCGGCGTGTGACCCGGCGATCGCGTGGCAGGACGACTCACTCGGCGACTGCTTCCCCGTGGAGCGGCAGAGCCCGGCGTTCGCCCTCCTCCTCGCGCACGTCGGGCTCCTCGGGCTGATCTACGCGCGCCTGCTCATGACGCGGCAAAGGAAGCTCAGCGTGCCCTGACGCGGCCCAGGAAGGCGACCTCCGCGGCGACCGTGTCCGCGAAGCTCGCGCCGCCCTCGTAGACGTCGTAGTCGGTAGGCGTTCGTTTTCCCCCACGCGTGTTGGTTTTCTTTCGCGGTGAGGTAGGCGCGGTCGATGTCCGCGGTGCCGGCGACGGTGAACTCCGCGACCGTGGAGCCGTCGTGCGGGTTCGAGTCGCGCAGCTGGTTGCCACGGCCACCCACCACCCACTTGCCCGCGAGCTTGGCCTGCCGTCGCCCGGTCGGGCGCGCGGCGATGGTGGCGGTGCCGTTGCTGCCGGTGGTTCTCGAACACGGATCGGCCTGGTCGGTGCGGTCAAGGACGGCGGCGGCCTCGCCGCGTTCGCGACCCGGTTCCGGCGCGTGGTTTGCGAGTGTCGTATTCGACTACCGCGGCTTCGGCGGCTTCGAGGGGTAGCCGCGCGACACCCACCGGTTCGCGGTAGACGCGGTTCTCTTGTCCTCGATCGGGGAGGGCAGGACGCGACGAAGTGGTTTCCGTGCCGCGCCAGCGCGAGGACTACCGCACGGCCGTCGGCTGGGTCGCGACCCAGCCGACGCTCGACGCGAGCCGGATCGTCGTGTGGGGCAGGTCTTTCGCCGGGCTGCACGTGGTGGATCTCGCCCTCACGGATCGGCTGATCGCCGGCGCGATCGGGCAGACTCCGCTCGTCGACGCGGTGGCGGCCGCCTGGTTCCGACCGGCCAGTCGCTGCGGCTGTTCGGGCTGGCCGGCCGGAACCAACCGCGCGGGACGCGGTCGGCGGGCTACTTGGCCGGCCGCCGCGGTACGTCCCCTGGGCGGGCGGTCCCGGCGACCTCGTCATCGCCACCACGCCGGACTCGCAGTTCGGCGAACGCCCGATGACCTCGGACGACGGCACGGTCTGGCGCAACCAGGTCGCGGCGCGGTCGCTGTTCAAAGAACTGCTTGTCGAGATCGGCCCATCCGGCCGGAGTCGAGATCTTGCTCCACCGACAGCACGGCGTCAGCTCCGATCCCGCTGTGCGGCAAGGGAAATCGGTAGCCGACACCCAGGTCTGGCCGAACGGCTACGGATGTCTGCCCCGGAGGACGGAGTGACCACCCGGACAGACATCACTGACCATTCAGGCCACTTTCGGGGCAAATCGCGCGGACGGGCGCACACTGTGACCGCGGAGCAGCCGCTCGCCCTCCCCCAGCTGCTCCGCCCCCTCACCGGCAGGTGGTGGCGGAGTCCCCCGAGACCCGTCACCGCCTGCTTTCCCATTTGCCAGTGAGGAGACGATGTTTGCCTCTCAGGCAAACCGCAGGCATAGGAGCGAACACCCCCGGCGAGGAGGACGAGCGTGAGCATTTCCACCGAAGCACCGGAGACCGGCACAGCCGACCAGCTCGACCTGGGCGACCTGCCGGCGGAGGCGGGCACGGTCGAAGCCGAACGCGCGGCGCGCAAACGAGATCTCGCCGTGGCGTTGCGGCTGTTCGCCCGCTACGGCTTCGACGAGGGGATCGCCGGCCACCTCACCGTGCGCGATCCCGAGTTCCCGGACCGGTTCTGGGTCAACCCGTACGCGGTGCACTTCTCCCGCATCAAGGTCAGCGACCTGCTGCTCATCGACGAGAACGGCAAGGTCGCCGAGGGTTCCCGGCGGACGAACAAGGCCGCGTTCTGGATCCACTCCTCGGTGCACCGGGCGCGCCCGGACGTCGTGGCGGTGGCCCACGCGCACAGCGTGTTCGGCCGTGCGTTCGCCGCGCTCGGAAAAGAACTCGATCCGATCATCCAGGAATCCTGCGCGTTCTACGGTGATCATGTCCTGTTCGACGAGTACAAGGGTCTTGTGCTGGAGAAAACAGAAGGTGAGCGGATTGCCACACGTCTTGGTGGACAACGCGCAGCGATCCTGCGCCACCACGGACTGCTCACCGTCGGCCGGTCCGTGGCCGAGGCCGCGTGGTGGTTCATCGCCATGGACCGCGCGTGCCAGATGCAGCTGCTCGCCGACGCCGCGGGCACCCCGCGCGTCATGACGGACGAGGAAGCGACGCTGGCCCACCGCCAGTTCGGCAGCGCCAACATGGCGCGCCACAGCTTTGACATCATGGCGGACGTCGTGGTGGAAACCGAACCCGACGTGCTCGACTGACACCGTTCAACGTTCCCCGCGCAGTTTCCCCGCTCACCGTCGAGCCACACCACCACGGCCCGGCGGTGCGTTTTTTCGACCAGCCCGCGTTCGAATCAGAACCCGTCGCACTCCACGCATTCGCGGTTCCGGCCCATTTCCTGGGTACGTGCCGCAAAGTGTGCGGGTGATGGTGGCGAAGCAGCCTGTGGTGCGGGACTTCCCGCGCGGGACCGTGTACTCGCGAGACCGGTCGGTCGACGCCGGTGTGCCGCGGTTTCGTGCCGCGGTGCATCGGCGTTTCTTGCGGCCGAGCCGTGGGCGCGCCGCTTGGACCAGGGGTTGTCCACACCCGTTTGGGCTGTGGACAACTCGGCCCCAGATCGGCTTGAGCGCCGATCTTGTCGGAGGTGGCCGATAGAATGGGCATGCCCCAGGAGAGCGGGGATTGTCATACCGGCGAGGTGATCTGCCCGCGGCCAAGCAAAGTTTCTTGTGGGTAGAGGCTTCCGCGCGCAAAGCCGGACACAGGCCGGCGCCCGGAGTGCGGGCTCTGGGCGCCGGCCCGCCGGGCCCACGTACCCTGCGCGGCGGGGATGGCGTCGCGAAGGGGCGGGCCGCCTGGGGGAAGGCCGGTGGCGGCGAGAGAAATCCCCCGTTGCAAGGGAAAGCTCAGCGCGGCGAAGCCACGCGGCCCAGGAAGTCGCGAATATGGGCAGCGACCTCGTCGCCTGCGCTTTCGAGAAGGAAGTGACCGCCGTC
Organism: Amycolatopsis sp. NPDC051372; assembly: GCF_040682095.1. Lineage (NCBI taxonomy): Bacteria > Bacillati > Actinomycetota > Actinomycetes > Pseudonocardiales > Pseudonocardiaceae > Amycolatopsis > Amycolatopsis sp. NPDC051372. The sequence continues at coordinate 59,032 of NZ_JBFBAF010000043.1, read as the reverse complement.
GAGGAGGTGGATTTCGGCGTGGGGCACGTCGGTGGAGAAGGCGGTGGCGCCGTCCGGGCCGAAGATCGGGTCGTTCTTGCCCCAGACCGCGAGGACGGGCGGCTGGGTCTTGCGCAGGTACTCGTGCAGCGCGGGGTACAGCGGCGGATTGGTGGCGTAGTCGCGGAAGAGCGCGAGCTGGATCTCGTCGTTGCCCGGGCGCGAAAGCAGCGCGAAGTCGTGGTTCCAGGCGTCGGGGCTGACGAGCGTCTCGTCGGGGACACCGGTGACGTACTGCCACTTCGTCAGGTCGAGGCTGAGCGCGCCGCGGATGTTGGCCTCGGTCTCGGCGTTCTGCTCGGCCTGGTAGTCCCACACGGTCTTCCAGAAGCCGTCGACGAAACCGGCGTCGTAGCTGTTGCCGTTCTGGGTGATGATCGCCGTGATTGCGTCGGGATTGGCGAGCGCGAGGCGCCAGCCGATGGGGGCGCCGTAGTCCTGCACGTAGATCGCGTAGCGGGTGACGTCGAGCTGGCGCAGCAGGCCGGCCGTGAGGTCCGTCAGCGCGTCGAAGGTGTAGTCGAACTCGTCGGCCGAAGGCGCGTCGGACAGGCCGAAACCGAGGTGGTCGGGCGCGATCACGTGGTAGCGGTCGGCCAGCGCCGGGATCAGGTTCCGGAACATGAACGAGCTGGTCGGGAAGCCGTGCAGCAGCACGACCACGGGGGCGTCGGCGGGCCCGGCCTCGCGGTAGAAGAGCTGCCGGCCGTCGACGGTCGCGTAGCGGTGGTGAACAGCGGTCATGATGGCTAACTCCTAACGTTGTGTTTGATGGTTAGAACTCAAACAGGGTCTGCCTAACTTGTCAACCCCGAGTTTGCCGGTTAGTCTGAACTCGTGACCGACGAGAAGCTGCTGCTCGACCTGCTGAACACCACCCCGGTGCTCGACGGGACGCCGCACGACGAGCTTGCCGACGCCGAGCTCGGCCGCGAGTGGCTCACCGCCCACGGGCAGCCGGCGTCCGCGCAGGAGTGGCGCGCGCTGGTCGACGTGCGCTCGGCGCTGCAGGACGTCGTGCGCGGCGACGCGGAGCCGGAAGCCTTGGCCAACTTCGTCGACGGCCTCAGCTACCGCGCGGTCTTCGACGACGGCGGCATTAAGTGGGACCTCGACACCGTGTCCGGCCGAGCGGCCGCCTCGCGCGCGGTGCTGGCCTGGGACACGCTGCGCCACGCCAGCCCCGGCCGGCTGCGGCCGTGCGCGAACCCGGAGTGCCGCCGGTTCCTCATCGACCACAGCAAGCCGAACACCGCCCGCTGGTGCTCGATGGCCGTGTGCGGCAACCGCATGAAGGCCCGCCGCCACTACCAGCGCACCCGCCAGGCCGGCGCGTGACCGGCCACCGGGTGGTGCCCGATCACGGGTGACGACAGCGACATCGACCGGCTGGTCGCGCGCAAGCTCCAGCAGCTGCGCACGGATCGCGGGCTCACGCTCACCCACCTCGCGGAGCTCACGGGGATCTCCGTCGCCCACCTGTCGCGCCTCGAACGCGGGGAACGGCAGCCCTCGATCGGCAGCCTCCTGCAGCTCGCGCGCACGTACGGCATCTCGATCGGCAAGCTCGTGGCCGACCAGCCCGACGAGGACTACCACCTCGTGCGCGCCGGCCATGGCGTCGCGCACGAAAACGCCGAGGGCCGCTACGAGGTGCTCAGCGGGCCGCGCGCCACCATCGCGGTGGTCGAGCTCGAACTGCCGCCCGGCACCGAAACCGGCGCCGTGCACCACACCGGCGAGGAATGGCTCCACGTCCGCGCCGGCGCCGTCGTGCTGCTCCTGGGCGCCGAGGAGATCGCGCTCAAGGCCGGCGACTCCATCCAGTTCGACTCCGGCCGCACGCACCGGCTGCACAACACGTCGGCCCGCGCCGCGCGGGTGCTCATCGCGTCGACCGCGTCAGCTGTCCACCATCCCGTGTCCGGTTCCGAACAGCCCTGAGGAGGCAGACGTGCGTGTAATCGCGCTGCGGCGTTACCCGGTGAAATCGATGCTCGGCGAGGAAGTCACCGAAGCGCGAGTCGACGCCGCCGGTCTCGACGGCGACCGCACGCTCGCCGTGATCGACTCCGACACCGGCTTCGTCGCGACGGCGAAGCACCCGCGCCTGTGGCGCCGCCTCCTGGAGCTCGCGGCCGAGACCGACGGCCGCGTGTTCATCACCTTCCCCGACGGCACCAAACTGGCCGCCGACGACCCTGAAGCCGGCTCGCGCCTGTCGGACCTGCTGGGCCGCGCGATCACGGTGTCCGGACTCCGGCCCGACGGCGCGTCCGTGGAGCGCCCGGCACCGGAAGACGTGCTCGACAACGGCGTGAGCGCTGTAGTCCCGGCGCAGACGCTGCAGATCGGCCAGGGCACGCCCGGCCACAACTTCGTGGACCACTCCCCGATCCACCTCATCAGCACCGCGACGCTGGATCACCTCGACACCGAGGCCATCCGGTACCGGCCGAACCTCGTCATCGCGACCCCGCCCGGCACCGGCGCGTTCGTCGAGAACCACTGGCTGGGCAAGGAAATCCAGTTCGGCGAGGTGGGCACGGGCGCGCGGCTGCGGGTCACGTTGCCCACTCCGCGGTGCGCCGTGCCGTCGCTCGCCCACGGCACGCTGCCGCGCAACCCGCAGGCGGTGCGCGCGGTGATGGCGGACAACCGCGTCGACGTCGCCGGCCTCGGCAAGGCCATGCCGTGTGCAGGCGCGTACGCCGAGGTCGTGCGGCCGGGCACGCTCCGCCTGGACGACCCGATCACCCTCGCCTGAAAGCTCAGTCGCCGACGAACACCAGCGCTTCGGACAGCGGTTTCCGCGTGAGGGCCGGGACCTCGCAGTCGTCGGCCGGGTAACCCACCGGGAAGAGGATGTACGGCCGCTCGGTCGCCGGGCGGTGCAGCACCCGGCCGAGGAACGCCATCGGGTTCGGTGTGTGCGTCAACGTCGTGAGCCCCATCGAGTGCAGCGCGGCGACGAAAAAACCACAGGCGATCCCGACGCTCTCGGACGCGTAGTAGGTCTTCTGCAGCTGTCCGTTCGGCAACACCCGGTGTTTCTGCGCGAACACGACCACGAGCCACGGTGCGACTTCCAGGAACGCCTTGTGTTCGTCTGTTTCCAGGGGTGCCAGCGCGGCGCGCCACTCGGGGATCTCGCGCTCGCGGTAGAAACGTTGCTCTTCCTGTTCGGCGGCCACCCGGATCTGGTGTTTCATTACCACATCCTGTGTGGCGACGAACGTCCACGGTTGCTGGTGCGCGCCGCTGGGTGCGGTGTTCGCCGCGCGCACCGCGAGCTCGATCGCCTCGACCGGCACGGGGTCGGGCGAGAACCAGCGCACCGACCGCCGCCGATCCAGGTGCCGGTGGAACTCCGCGCCTCGGCGCAACCCCTCGGCGACGGTCAGCCGCGGCGGGGCGTACGGCACGAACGGGTATCGGTGCTTCCGCGTCTGAGTCACGCTGACCACACTGCCAACCAGCGATTACCGAGTCCAGCTTGAAGAGCTGAGCCCAGTTATATGCTGAGCTCATGAATCTGCCGAACGTGACGATCCGGCAGCTCGAATACCTGATCGCCGTCGCCGAAACGGGTTCGCTCACCACCGCGGCCACGCGCTGCCACGTCTCGCAGGGCGCCATTTCGCTCGCCCTCACAGAGGTGGAACGTGCCCTGGGCCTGCGGCTGGTGATCCGTTCACCCCGGCGTGGTGCTTCGCTCACCGCGGCCGGCAAGCAGGTACTCGCCGACGCGCGGCGGGTGGTCGGGGCCATGAGCGACCTCGGCGTGGAAGCCCGGGGCCTGGGCCGCCACGTGAGCGGCACGCTGGTCGTCGGCTGCTACGGCCCGATCGCGCCCTTCCACCTGCCGGCCGCCATCGCGACGTTCGAAAACGATCATCCGGACGTCTCGGTGCGGTTCGTCGAGGGCAGCCTGCCCGAGATCCAGGACCACCTGCTCGACGGGCGGTGTGAGATCGCGTTCCTCTACGAACAGGACGTCTACCCCGCGATCGCCTTCCGAACCTTGTACGACCAGCAGCCGGCGGTCCTCCTGCCTGGCAACCACCGGTTGGCCGGCCGCGAGTCGCTCTCGCTCGGGGAGCTGGCCGACGAGCCCTTCATCCTGCTCGACGTGCCGCCGAGCGAGCGCTACTTCCGCGCGGTGTTCGAGTCCGCACATCTGGCGATGGTGCCGACCCATCGGGCGCGAACTTTCGAACTCGCGCGGTCGCTTGTCGCCCGCGGTCTCGGCTACTCGATGACCGTTCAGCAACCCGCGCTGTCGCATTCCTACGAAGGCTTGGCAGTGATCGCACTTCCGTTGCGCGAAAAGGCACCTTCGACGCCGGTCATCATGGGCTGGCCGGCCGGGGGCCCGCTCACACATCGCGCGCAGGCGTTCCTCGACCATTGCGAACGGCTGTTCGCGGAAGGCCGCTGACCACGGCGTTCCGGCCGCAGCGCCTCGACCTGAACATCCTGGCCTCGGCATTCCGACCTCAGCGTCCTGAAGCGAACGCCCGATCCAGACCCGTCTTCGCTCCGCCCCGGCCGAGCGTATGGTGCAGCCGCTTGCCTTCGACGTACACCCCGAGCTTGTTCGGGTCGAACGCGACGAACCCGGCGACCGCCGCCGACTCCGCCGGCGCGTCCGCATAGGACCACGCGGCCCCGGACCGACCACCGATGGCGTAGTAGGTCGCGACCCCCTTGTACGGACACCGAGTCCGCAAGGTCTCCTCGGACAACGCGGTCTCGTCGACGTCCGCGCGCGGCAAGTACCACTGCGGCTCCCGGTCCGATTCGTACAGCACCCGCGAGCGGCGCGACTTCGCGACCAACCGTCCGTCCACTTCGACCAGGACCTCACGCGAGGCGTTCCGCACGTCGATGCGGTGGTACGGGTCCGCCGCGTGAGCGGTGACGGGTTCGTCCTCTTCCTGGAACCCGTCCATGGCCCGCCACGAGAAGGCGACGAGGTTCGCGAACTCCGCGGCGTGAGCGGGTGGACGCACGTGCTGCCAGGCCGCACCCTCGTGAACCCGGTCCCCGACGCGGACGGCGAACCACGCCGTCTTCCCGAGATCCGGGTGCAGCGTCGTCCGCTGCCGGAACTCCAGGACCTCCACGCGAACGTCCGTGGCCGGGAAGTACGCGACGGGGAACCGCCCCGGCGTGTGCAGGAGAATCGCGTCCTCGCTGTCCGCGATCCACTCCCCCGCGAACCGCACCCGCAGCCTGCGCCGCAGCGGTTCGCGGTACGACAGGCGATCCGGCAACGCGTCGGGCACGAGGAACTTGCCCCGGAACATGTCCGGCTGCGCAGCGAGCAACCACGGTAATGGCATCACGAACCTCCCTTCATCGTTTCGTTCCCCTCGGCACGACCGGAGCCACGCCGGCCTGCTCCCGCACGGATCGGTGTCCGACACGCGCCAGGCCGCCTCGTGGTAACCCGAATTGCGCAGGTACACGGTCAACTTTCGTCCACTGAGGACAGCATCACACCAGCGGCTCGCCACCGTCGACGCCGAGCGACACCCCGGTCACGAACCCGTTGGTCAGCGCGAAGAGCACGGCGTCGGCGATGTCCTCCGACGTCCCGATCCGCCGCGCGGGGTTGCTCGCCGAACGCTGCGCGAAGAGCGCGGCCTTCTTCTCGTCGCCGAGCGCGTCGTACGCGCCGGTGTCGATCGTGCCCGGCGAGACGGCGTTGACGCGGATCGGCGCGAGCTCCACCGCGAGCGCCTTGGTGAGCGAGTCGACCGCACCGTTGGTGGCGGCGACGGCCAGCATCCCGATCGACGGCTTGCGGGCCGTCGCGCCGGAGAAGAGCACCATCGAGCCGTCGGCCGGCATCTTCGGGGTCAGGTGCTTCGCCAGCAGGATCGGCCCGATGACCTTGGTCTCGAACGAAAGCGCGATCGTGCCCTGGGCGAGGTCGCCGACCAGGCCACGGGCGCGAGCCGACGCCGTGGACACGACGTGGTCGACCTGCCCAAGGCGCTCGGCGAGCGCGGCCACGCTGGCCTCGTCGGTCAGGTCGACCGTTTCGACCGAGATACCCGGATCGTCGTAGGCGCCCTTGAGCTTCTCCTCGTCGCGACCCGCGACGACGACCTCCGCACCGGCGGCGCGCACCGCGAGCACCACGGCGCGCGCGATGCCACTGCCGCGGCCGACGACGAGAACCTTGCGCCCCTTGAGGGATTCGGACATGAGCGTGTCTCCTTTGAACAGTCTCGCGAGGAAGCGTAGGCCGGGGGTTCGGCCCGCTTCATGAAAGTTTTCTGCCCATGAGCGAGAGCCGGCGAATGTTTCGCGCCGCTTTTGCCGGGCTCCGTCCTTCCCGTCCTACCCGCCACTCATCTAATGCCTATAAGGACGCTATACCCATTAGTTAACAGACGCAAGGTCCCGACTTTTAGTCACCCATTTGATCAAGGTCGACGGCCGGAACACCACCTAATGGTTGCGAGAGATCCATGAGCAAAACCTCATCTGACCCGCCATAACATCGATAGCTCCCCGGCGCGCCGCGACCGTACGGTGGAAGAGTCCACAGAGGAGCACGGGAGGGACGGTCGTGCAGACAGCGCTGGAAAATCGCACGGTTCTGGTCATCGGACGACCGAGCGGCATCGCCCGGGCAGTCACGCTCGCCGCACGTGCCGAGGGCGCCCAGGTCGTGGTCGCGGGCCGAGACAAGGCCAAGTTGGAGCAGGCCTACGACGACGAAGGCATCCGCGCCGAAGAGGTCGACGTCACCGTCGACAAGTCCATCGCGGCACTGGCCGACCGCCTGGGCTCGGTCGACCACCTCGTCACCACGGCGTCGTCACGAGCTCGCGGCCGCCTCGAAGAGCTGGACCGCGACGCGCTGCGCCGCTCGTTCGACACCAAGGTCATCGGGCCCGTCATGCTGGCCAAGCACTTCGCCCCGCACCTCGCCGAAGGCGGTTCCTTCACACTTTTCTCCGGTGTGGCCGCGTTCAAGCCCGCGGTCGGCTTCCTCGGCGTCGCCATCACCAACGGCGCGGCCGACTTCCTCACGCGCTCGCTGTCGCTGGAGCTCGCGCCGATCCGCGTGAACGCCATCTCCCCGGGCGTCATCGACACCGGCATCTGGGACGCCATGGGCGAAGAAGGCAAAGCCGCCTACTTCGAACACTTCCGCACGCACAACCCGGCCCGACGCATCGGCACCGTCGACGACATCGCGTTGGCCGTACTGTTCGCGATGACCAACCCGTTCCTGACCGGCGTGACCCTGCGCGTTGACGGCGGCGAACCCCTGACCTGAGCCAAAAGAACACCACGGTGGCCTCGATTCCGCTCCGAATCGAGGCCACCGCTCCGCCCGTCAGACAGACGCGTCGCGCCCCAGGCGTACCGGCAGCTCCGCGTGACCATTCGACAGGAACGAGCTCATCGGCACCAACCGCGTCGACGGCTCCGCGAACGCCAGGTCCGGGAACCGCTCGAACAACATCCGCAACGCCGTCGTCGCCTCGAGCCGCGCCAGCGGGGCACCGAGGCAGTGGTGGATCCCGTGCCCGAACGCCAGGTGCTGCTTCACCCCGCGCGTGACGTCGAACTCGCCCGCGGTCTCGCCGTACTCCGCCTCGTCACGCCCGGCCGCGGCGTAGGCGGCGAGGATCGCGTCCCCCTCGGGGATCACGACGTCACCCAGATCGATGTCCGCTACCGCGTACCGCAGCGGCAGGTACGCCACGGGGGCTTGCCATCGCAGGGTTTCCTCGACGACGTCACTCCAGGTGCGTTCGCCGGACCGCACGAGCGCGAGCTGCTCCGGGTGCGTAAGCATCGCCGTCACGGCCTGGTCCAGCAGGTTCACGGTCGTCTCGTGCCCGGCGGTCAGCATGAGGATGAGCGTGTCGACGACCTCGGCGTCGGTGAGCCGGCCGAAGCGGTCGGAGTCGGCCTGGATGATCGCGCTCGTCACGTCGTCGCCGGGCTGCGCGCGCTTCTGCGCGGCCAGGCCCGTGAGGATCCGGTACATGTCCTCGGCGTTGGCCTGCGCGGCTTCGGGGGTGGTCGTCGTGTCGAAGACGGTGTCCACCACCTTGCGCAGGCCGGCGCGCTGCGAGTCGTCCACGCCGAACAGCCGGCAGATGACCTCCACCGGCAGCTGATACGCGAAAGCTGCCCGCAGGTCGACGACACCGTTCGCCCGGCCCAGTGAGGCCACCTCGTCGAGCAGCGTCGCCGTGATGCGTTCGACCCACGGCTTGAGCTCCATCGTCCGCTTCGCGGTGAAGCCCGACGCGACCAGCGAGCGCAGCCGCCGGTGGTCGCTTCCGTAGGCGGTGAACATGTTCTGCACCGACACCCAGAGCCGCAGCGGCCAGTCGGCGGCGATGCGGTCTTCCTTCCACGCGGCCCAGTGCTGCCGCGGGTCCTTGGACACTCTGCTGTCGGTCAGCAGGGACTTCAGCGTGCCGGCGTGGCCGACCGCCCAGGCGCGGACCCCGCCCGGCAGCTCCACCACCACCGCCGAGCCACCTTCGCGCAGCAGCGCGCCCTCCGCTTGGATGTCGGTCCCGTCGACGTCGAGTACATAAGCCTGCAGCTGATCCACGTACGCGCTTCTTCCGTGTTCGGGGGAACGCGCGCCGGACCGCACGAAGCCGCGGGAATCCTTGCGGGAGAAGAGAGTCCGGTGTCGGTCCGCGCCCGCGAACCCACCTCGCGTTCCCGGTCGACAACCAGGTCGACCGCCACGGTAGCCGCGGCAGGCGGTGCGAAACCCGCGTCGCGGAGACCGAAAGAATTCCGTCACACTCTCAGTTCGCGCGTGAGGGGCGGCCACCCGGCAGCCCGCGCCGGCGCAGATCGCCCACGAACAGCTCGACCAGCGAGTCCGACGGCGACGCGACCACCACCACGATCTCCCGCTCCACCAAGGGATCCAGCCGCCGCACCACACCCGGCGGGCGAGCCGGCAGCGCGGAGACGGGCACGATCGTCACGCCCATTCCCGCGGCCGCGAGCTGCGCTGCAGTGCGCGGACTCCTGGTCCGCAGCACGGGATCCAGCACCACGCCGTGTTCCGCGGCGAGCTGGTCGAGCCACACCGACAACCCGTTGTCGCTCACGAAGTGGACGAACGGCTCCGCCGCGAGATCCGCGAACGGCACCGACAGGCGTTCGGCGAACGGGTGGCCCGCCGGCGCGACGACCACCACCTCTTCTTCACCGAGCACTTCGAGGTGCTCACCGGTCTCGGACGGCCGCGGCCCCACGGCGACATCGACCTCGCCCGAGGCCACGAGATCCACCATCCGGTCGGAACTCGTGTGCTCGCTGAGCTCGATGAGCACCTCGGACCGGCGCGCCCGCCAGTGCCGCAGCACCGGCACGAGCAGCCACGCCGTCATCGTCTCCGCGCAGGCGATCCGCAGCCGGCCCGCGCCGCCGGAGCCGATCTGGCGGCCCACGCGCACCGCGCGTTCGGACGCTTTCAACGCCACCCGCGCCTCTTCCGCGACCGCGTGGCCGGCCGCGGTCACCAGCACGCCGCGGCCCATCTTCTGCACCATCGGGGTGCCGATCTCGCGTTCGAGCGAGGCGAGCTGGTGCGACAGCGCGGGCTGCGACATCTGCAACGAGGCCGCGGCACGCGTCACCGAGCCCTCTTCCACGAGGGCGACCAGACATTCCAGGGCGCGCAGCGTTGTCATTCGGAAAATCTAACAAGATCCTCCGAAAATTTCATGTGAGGTGACCATTTCCCCGCTCCGGGGAAAACGCGCCCCACAGTAGTTTGGCGCCATCGAGGAAGGAGCCCGAGTGTCAACGCTGGTGTCGGTCAACGTGGGAATGCCCAAGGACGTCGAGTGGAACGGCAGGATCGTCCACACCGGCATCTGGAAGAGCGCGGTCAGCGGCCCCCGGATGGTGCGGAGGCGCAACGTCGACGGCGACGGACAGGGCGACCCGTACGGCCACGGCGGCGAGCAGCGGGCAGTTTTCTTCTACCAGCTGGAATCGATCGAGTACTGGCAGGCGTACTTCGGGCACGAGAGCTACGAATTCGGGCAGTTCGGCGAGAACTTCACCGTCACCGGCCTGCCCGACGACGAGGTCTGCGTCGGCGACCGCTACCGCATCGGCGAGGCGGAGTTCGAGGTGACGCAGCCGCGCGTCACGTGCTTCCGCGTCGGCATGCGCCTGAACGAGCCGGACCTGCCGTCGCTGCTGGTGTCCCACGGGCGGCCGGGGTTCTACTTCCGGGTGCTCGAAGAGGGCCACGTGCGGTCCGGCGACGAGATCGTGCGGACGCGGCGCGGGCCGCACGGGATGACCGTCGCCGACGTCGACGCCCTGCTCTACACCCCGAACCGCACCACCGAAGCCCTCGAATCCGCCGTCGACCTCCCCGCGCTCAGCCCCGGCTGGCGCCAGTCTTTCCGGGACCTGCTCAGCCCGGCCGAGAAGCCCGCGGGCCCGGGCTGGACCGGGTTCCGGCCGCTCACCGTGACGAGGCTCGTACGCGAGAGCGCGACCATTATGTCCGTGTACCTCGACGCGCCCGGCGAACCCTCCCGGCCGCGCGGCCCGGCCAGTACCTCACCGTCCGGCTGCCCGGCGCCGAAGGAACGCCGCTGGTCCGCAGCTATTCGCTCTCGACGACCGAGGGCTACCGCCTCAACGTGAAGCGCGACGGCGCCGCGAGCACCTACGTGCACGACGTGCTGAAGGCCGGCGACACCCTCGACGTGGCCGCGCCGCGCGGCGACTTCGTGCTGGAGCCGGGTTCCGGCCCGGTCGTGCTGCTGTCCGCCGGCGTCGGCGTCACCCCCGTGCTGGCGATGCTGCACCAACTCGCCGCCGAGGAGCCCGAGCGCGAGGTCTGGTGGATCCAGACGGCCCGGAACACGGCGGACCAGGCGTTCGAGCTCGAAGTCCGCGGCCTGCTCGCAAAGCTGCCGAAGAGTCACGTGCACTTCGTCCACACCCGGCCGGAATCCGGCGCCGACGGACGGCGCGTGACCGGTCGGACGCTGAAGGAGCTCGCCCTGCCGGCCGACGCCACCGCGTACGTCTGCGGCCCGCGGGCTTTCATGGACGACGTCCGCGAAGCCCTGTTCGCCCGGGTTTGCGCTGACGTCCGCACGGAACTCTTCGGTGCCCTCGCCGCGATCAACCCCGGCGTGCGCGGAGCTGTCACCGTCGCGCCGCACCAGCCGGACGGCCCTCCCGGAACCGGTCCCGCCGTCACCTTCGCCCGCAGCGGCCTCACGGTCCGGTGGCGCGACGACGGAAAACCCTGCTGGAGCTGGCCGAAGCCTGTGCTGTGCCCACGCGCTGGGCCTGCCGCAGCGGCGTCTGCCACACCTGCGACACCCCACTGCTCGCCGGGACGACGACATACGACCCGGGGCCACTCGAACCGCCCTCGGCCGGGCGGACCCTCGTCTGCCGCGCCCGGCCGGAGACCGACGTCGTGCTCGACCAGTAGCTCACCGGCCGCGCAGGCGCGGGGACACCAGCCCGGCGATCGAGCACCCCACCAGGATCAAGCCCAGCACGGCCACGACGACTTCCAGCGCGGGCTGGCCGACCGTGCTCGTGCCGAGCACCAGCACGGCCTGGACGGCCAGCGCGAGTCCGATGAGGAGCCAGAGCACGCACAGCCCCGCGGTTCGTGGGATCACGTGCCACCGAGTGCCAGCCGACATGAGAACTTCCCTTCGTCCGGGTCGGCACCTGGCTACCCGGCGGCCCCGCCGGGTGAACCGGCCCCGGGCCGATCTTGGTCGTACAGACCGTTTTTCGGTAGCCGAACGGACAACGGTTCAACGGGCCGGCCGCGTCGCGAACCCGGCCGCGACGAGCGCGAGCACGACCACCGCGGCGAGCACGCTCAGCGCGATCGGCAGCCGCGCTGTGAACGCCGCCGTGTTCAGGATCGCGCCCAGCACCGACACCGACATCAGGGCACCCGACTGCCGGCTCGTGTTCTGCACGCCGGACGCGACCCCCGACTGGCTGACCGGCACGCTCGGCACCAGCAGCGACGTGAGCGCGGAGAACGCGATCGTGCTCGACACCCCGACCAGCATCAGGCCGACGGCGACCGGCACGTACGCCGTGGCCCCGGTGAAGATCAGCAGCACCGCGACGCCGGACGCGCAGCAGGCGAAGCCGGTCAGCAGCGCCACGGGGTTGCCGAACCGCCGGGACAGCGGCCGGTAAAGCACGAGCGAGCCGATCGTCGACCCGACCGTGAGCGGCAGGAGCGCGATCCCGGCCTCGCCCGCCGACCACCCGCGGACCTGCTGGAAGTACAGCGACATCACGAAAAGCGTGCCGTAGAAGAGGAACCCCATGAACGCCGCGCTCGCCACCGCGACCGAGCGCACCCGGACCGAGAAGAATCCTCTCGGCAGCATCGGCTGCGCGACCCGACGTTCGACCAGCCAGAACGCGGCGGCGGACAGGAGGCCGCCGGCCAGCAGGCCGAGGCTGAGCGGGGAGCTCCAGCCGGCGCTGCCGCTCACGATCACGCCCGCGGTGATCAGCCCCAGCGCGGCCACGGCCGTGAGCTGCCCGGCGTGGTCGACCTTGCGCTCGTGCCGCGGCGCCTCCGTGATCCCGGCCCGGGCGAGCAGGATCGCGGCGACGCCGATGGGCAGGTTGATCAGGAAGATGCTGCGCCAGCCGAACGCGTCGATCAGCAGCCCGCCCACCATCGGTCCCACCGCGGTGGAGATCGCGCCGGTGGACACCCAGATGGCCGTGGCGCGGGCGCGTTCGCCGTCGTCGGAGAACAGCGTGCGGATCAGCGCGAGCGTCGCCGGCAGCAGCGCCGCCGCACCCACGCCCTGGACCACACGGGCCGCGATGAGGACGTGCACCGACGGCGCGAGCGAGCAGGCCAGCGAGGCGGCGGTGAAGATCGTGGTGCCCCAGAGGAAACACCGGCGCAGGCCCCAGCGGTCACCCAGGGCTCCCGCCGTGAGCAGCAGCGCGGCGAGGCAGAGCGTGTACGCGTTGATCACCCACTGGACCGAGGCCAGGGACGTCTTGAGGTCGTCGCGCAATGCGGGCACCGCGATGTTGAGCACGCTGCCGTCGAGGATGATCGCGAAATACCCCAGGCAGATGCCGGTGAAGCCCACGGTCCGGGCTCCTGCGGCCATGTCGGGGCTCCTTTCGTGAGGCGTCCTGGCGAATGTAGCCGCCGCGACCGAACACGTGCGGCATGACGCGGCCCATTCCTTAATCGAATGACAAGGATTCCGGATCCGAATTCGTCGGCGGCGCGGAACTACAATGCGGGACGCGGTTACCTGTCGGGTGAGACATTCGGCGGCCGTGCTTAAGATGTGGCGAATGTTCGCGCGGAGCGGGTCAGAGGTGGTCTCAGATGTCTCTCGGCTTCCGGCTCCTGGGCAACGTCGAGGTGGTCCGGGGCGAGGAGCCCCAGCCGATCGGTCCGGCGGGGCCGCGCGGCATCCTGGTGTCGCTGCTGCTCGAAGCCGGACAGCCGGTCTCGCTCGACGACCTCGTGGTCCGCGTGTGGGGCGACGAAGCACCGGGCAGCGCGCGGGGCATGGTGCACAGCTACTTCACCCGGCTGCGCACGGGGCTGGCGGGTGAGCACCAGATCGTGCGCCGGGGCCACGGTTATGTTCTCGACGTCGAGCCCGACCACGTCGACGTGCACCGGTTCCGGCGGCTGGTCTGTCTCGCCCGCCGCACGGAGGACGCCGAGGAGAAGGTCGGGTTCTACGACGAAGCGCTGGACCTGTGGCGGGGCGAACCGTTCGCGGGGCTGGACAGCCCGTGGCTGCGGGAGTTCCGCACGGCGTTGCGGGCCGAACGCGAGGAAGTGCTGCTGGCCAGAACGGACCTGCAGCTCGAACTCGGCCGCCACGCGCAGGTGCTGCCGACGCTCACCAGCCGGGCCGAGCACCACCCGTACGACGAACGGCTCGCCGGCCAGCTCATGATCGCGTGGCACCGCACCGGCCGCCAGGCCGATGCGCTGCGGCACTTCCAGAAGGTGAAGACGCTGCTGGCCGAGGAGCTCGGGGTCGATCCCGGGCCCGCGCTGAGGTCCGTGTACCAGGCGATCCTGCGTGACGAGGCCACTGTGGACGATCGCCCCTCGCGTCCCGGCTCCGCCGACGACGATCCCGGCCTGCCACCGCCGGTTCCGCGGCAGCTGCCCGCGCCGCCCCGCGCGTTCACCGGGCGGGACCGGGAGCTCGAAGCGCTGGCGGACGCTCCGGTGTCGGTGATAGTCGGCCCCGGCGGGGTCGGCAAGACCTGTCTCGCGCTGCGCTGGGCGCACGACCACGCCGGCCGGTACCCCGACGGGCAGCTGTTCGTGGATCTGCGTGGGTTCGCGCCGTCCGGGGACCGGGTGCCACCGGAGACCGCGGTGCGCGCATTCCTCTCCGCGCTCGGGGTGAAGCCGGCGGCCGTCCCGCAGGACCTCGCCGCGATGAGCGGTCTTTACCGCAGCCTGGTGGCTGACAAACGCCTGTTGGTGGTCATCGACAACGCGCTCGACGCCGACCAGGTCACGCCGCTGCTGCCGGGCACTCCGCAGTGCCCGGTCGTGGTCACGAGCCGCAACCGGCTGACCACTTTGGTCTCGAGCCACCACGCGGACCTCATCTCCCTCGACGTCCTCGACGGCGCCGCGGCCCGGCAGCTGCTCGTCTCGCGGCTGGGCCCGTCGCGAACAGCGGCGGAACCCGCCGCCGTCACTCGGCTCGCCGACGCGTGCGGAGGCCTGCCGCTCGCGCTCAGCATCGTCGTCGGCCGGGCTCAGGAGCACCCCGAGTTCGCACTCACCGCGCTGGCCGACGAGCTCGTCGACTCCGGCTCCACCCTCAACGCGCTGGAGATCGGCACCGACCTCAGCATCCGGGCCGTGCTGCGGACGTCGCTGGCGGCGCTGGCGGGCGAGCCCGCGGAACTGTTCACGCTCCTCGGTCTCGTCCCCGGCCCGGACATCTCGCTCGACGCCGCCGCGTCACTCGCGGGCAAGACCTATGCGGCGACGCGGACCGCGCTGCGAGTTCTCGAACGCGCTTCGTTGGTTCAGCAACACGAGCCGGGCCGCTTCCGCCTCCACGACCTGGTGCGTGCGTACGCGCGAGAACTCGCACAGCTTTCGCGTGACAACGAACAAATCACGTCCGCGCTCCATCGTCTCACGTGCTTTAACCTCCACACCTTGATTCACGCGGTCACACTCGCCGACGCCGGACGTCCGCCCATCACCCCCGTGCCGCTGCCCGCAGGGTGCACGCCCGTGCCGCTGCGCGACAGCACCGAGGCCAAGCGGTGGGTGAACACGGAGGCCGAGAACATCGGCGCCGTCCGGTCGGTGGCGAAAGAGCGCGAGTGGCACAGAATCGTGTGGCAGCTGGCGTGGGGAAGCAGTTCGCTCTACGCCACCCAGGGCGACGCTCACCACGCCATCGGCGTCTGGCGCGACGGGCTGGCCGCCGCCCAGATCCTCGAGGAACGCAGCTCCGAATGCCTGGCCCACCGCGTGATCGCGCAGGCCCTCACCCGCACCGGCCGGCACGAGGAAGCCGTCCAGCACGTCGAGGTGGCGCTGAGGATCGCCGAGGAACTCAAGGACGTGTCGCAGCGCGTGCTCAGCCTCAACGCGTGGTCCGAGATCTCCGTGCGGGCGCAGCGGACCGCCGAGGCCGTCGAGCTGAGCACGGACGCGTGGCGCCTTGCCGCCGAGCTGCCGCCGGCGATCCGGGCATGGGTCGGCAACCACCTGGCCTGGGCCTTGCAGCTGGAGCGCCAGTACGAGAGAGCGCTGGAAATCTCGGAAAAGACTCTCGCGCTGGCCGACGAGGCCCACATGAACAACATCCGTCCGGCCCTTTTGGACACTCTCGGGACCATCCACCTCGGTCTCGGGAACCTCGGCGGGGCCATTGCCTTCCTCGAGGAGGCGCTGGCGCTGTTCGGGGACGAGATGTTCTCCATTCCGGACACCCTGCTCACGCTCGGCGCGGCCTACGAGCAGCTGGGCCGCCACGACCTCGCGGTGAAGAGCCTGCGCCAAGCGGTGGAGCTCTACCACCAGCAACACCGCGAGCACGACGGGCAGCAGGCCCGGCGCGCACTCGACGAACTCCTGCGGAAGATCCCGTGATCGCGCGGGCGACGTTTCCCGCCTTCCGGCCAACTCCGTGTTTTCCCGCCGCACGGCCGGGGAGAATCGGCTTCGCCGGGCCGCCACCAGCGCGTCCGGCGATCTCGCCTCGACCTAAGGAAAGCCCGATGCCGCTCTCGTCCCCCGCACCCGTCCACGGTGAGACCGCCGAAGGCTTCGAGCCGGTGGCCCAGGTTTCCGGCAGAACTTCGCCGAGCGGAACGAGCTGGGCGCGGCCGTCACCGTCGTGGTGCGCGGCCGGACCGTCGTGGACCTGTGGGGTGGCTGGGCGGACGAGGAGCGCCGGGCTCCGTGGCTGCGCCCGACGCTGACCAACTTGTGGTCGAGCACCAAGGGCCTGGTCGCGCTGTGCGCCTTGCAGCTCGTGGAAAGCGGCGACCTCGACCTCGACGCGCCGGTCGCCCGCTACTGGCCCGAGTTCGCCGCCGCGGGCAAGGCCGGCATCCCCGTCCGGTGGCTGCTTTCGCACCGCTCCGGGGTCACCGGGGTCGCGCCCGAGCACCCGCTCCAGATCGACGACCTGCTCGACTGGACGAAGATGACCCTGCTCCTGTCCGCGCAGGAACCGTTGTTCGAGCCCGGTTCGGCCAGCGGATATCACGCGCTGTCCTACGGTTTCCTCGTGGGCGAGGTGATCCGCCGGATCACCGGGCAGACCGTCGGCGAGTTCTTCCGCGCCAACGTGGCGTTACCACTCAATGTGGACGTCCACATCGGAGTGAGCCGCGACGATCTCACGCGCTGCTCCACGATGGTCGAGCCGGGCGCCGGTCCGGACCGGACGGTCGCGCCGGACCGCGCGACGCTGGCGGCGCTCGCCAACCCGCTTCCCCTTGGCCGCACGGCGAACCTCACCCGCTGGCGCGTCGCCGAGGTGCCGGCGGCGAACGGGCACGGCACCGCCCACGGCCTCGCCACGATCTACGGCGCCCTCGCCGACGGTTCGGAACGGCTGCTGCGGCACGAAACCATCGAGCTCGGCCGCGCCGGCCAGGGCCGCTGCCGCGACCTGGTCATGGGGCTGGACAACGAGTTCGGCCTCGGCTTCACCCTCGGCAGCGACCAGCTCAGCTTCGGCCCAAACCCCCGCGGCTTCGGCCACGACGGGTTCGGCGGCTCGACGGGGTTCGCCGACCCGGAGAGCGGCATCGGCTTCGGATACGTGATGAACCGGATGGGCTCCCACCCGCGCGATGACCCCCGCAAGATGGCGCTGGTCGAAGCGACCTACGCCTGCCTCGCCCGGCTGGTTCAGCGCTCGGTCAAGGTCCGGTAGTCCTGCGCGCCCAGCAGCTTCGACTCCCCGGCCCGCACGTCGACGGTGACGAGCCAGCCGTCGCCGTACGGATCGTCGTTGACGACCTCCGGGCTGTCGGCGAGCAGGCCGTTGACCGCGGTGACCACACCGGACACCGGCGCGTAGACCTCGGCCACGCTCTTCGTCGACTCGACCTCGCCGAACGGCTCGCCCGCCACGACCTCGGTGCCCACCGACGGCAGGGACACGGAGATGATGTCGCCCAGCTCCTCCTGCGCGAAGTCGCTGACGCCGATGCGTGCGGATTCGTCCGGCAGCCGCCGCACCCACTGGTGGGTGACGGTGTATTCGACCTCGGGGTCCACTTCGGCCATCTCGGTGCCACACCTTTCGCCGGCGGACGAGTTGCGGTTCACTGCTGTCCGCCGGACGAGCGTAGATCGTCCCCGGCCACCGCGACGGTATTCGTCGCATGAGTCTTTTCGAGGCTCGGCCACCGAAGAACGAATGACACCAACCGTGCGCGGGTGATCGCCGTGTGCGATAAAGCTTTCGTCAATGCCGCGCCCACGCGCCCGAGGCATGCTGGAGGAGCACCAGGAGCACGCCCGCGTCCCCGCACCGACTCCGGATGACGAGACAGGCAAGGAAAGAGCACCATGGAACACGTTGCGGTCCGGCCCCGGCCCCCCGTCCCGGGATCCCACCCCGTCGCGCTCCGGCCGCGGGTCGCCCAGCAGGTTTCGGTCCGCGTGGAGGCCACGGACACCCTCAGCGCCACGGGCCTGCGGCTGGTCCTCGAAAGCCACACCGGCCTCGTGCGGACACGCCCGGGCTCGCGTCCCGTCGTCCTCGTCTTCTCGACACCGCATGTGAACGCGGCGACCGTGGCGCAGCTGCGGGCCCTGCAGTCCTCGGGTGTCCCGGTCGTGCTGCTCACCGCCGGCATCGAGGAAGCCGCGCTGCTCACGTTGATCGAGCACGGCGTCGTGGCCATCGTGGACAGCAAATCGGCCGACGGCGCCGAGCTCGCGGCCGCGGTGTCGGCCGCCGCGCACCAGCACAGCGTGATGCCGCAGAACCTGCTCGGGACTCTTCGCGGCCTGGTGCGGCGGATGCAACGCGAAACGCTCGGGCCCCTGGGCGTAAACAGCGCCGGCCTCCGAGCGTGAGGTCGAGGTGCTGCGGCTCCTGGCCGACGGAGCGGAAACCGCCGAGATCGCTTGAAAGCTGACGTATTCGGAGAGCACGATCAAGCACGTCCTGCACAGCCTCACCACCCGCTACAAGCTCCGCAACCGCGTCCAGGCCGTCGCGTTCGCCCTGCGCGCCGGCGTCTTGTGATTCGATGATCGGGTAGTCACCAAGAAGTGAGGCGGACTGGTGGAAATCGAACAGGTGCGAGCCCACGTCGAGGCCGCTTGGGCGGAGCGGGTTCTGCCGAGCCTCGCGGAGTTCGTGGCGATCCCCGCGGTCTCCCCCGCGTACGACGCGCAATGGCGCGAACGCGGCCACCTGCGCCGCGCGGTCGAGCACGTCCGCGGCTGGATCGAGGCGAACGCGCCGGCGGGCAGCACTGTCGACGTCGTGGAGCTCGACGGCGTGCCACCACTGCTGTTGGCGGAAATCCCCGCCACGCCGGGAGCGTCGGGCGAGGGCACGGCCCTGCTCTACGGGCACCTCGACAAGCAGCCACCGTTCGACGGCTGGTCCGAAGGACTCGGCCCGTGGCAACCGGTGGTGCGCGGTGACCGGCTCTACGGGCGCGGCGCGGTAGACGACGGTTACGCGGCCTACGCGGCCCTCACCGCGGTCCGGGCCGCCGGCGGCGAGCACTGCCGCGTGGTTCTCGTGCTGGAGGCGGGCGAGGAGTCGGGCAGCCCCGGCCTGCCGGACTACCTCGACCACCTGGCGGACCGGCTCGGCCGCGTCAGTCTCGTGACCTGTTTGGACTCCGGCGGCGGTGACTTCGAACGGCTGTGGGTCACGCGGAGCCTACGCGGGATCCTCCAGGCCACGCTCACCGTCGCCGTGCTTCAAGAAGCCGTGCACTCCGGGATCGCCAGCGGTGTCGTCGCCAGCTCGTTCCGCATCCTGCGGCTGTTGCTCGACCGGCTCGAAGATCCCGCCACCGGCCGGATCCTGCTGCCGGAACTGAACGCGCCGATCCCGCCCGAACGCGTGGCGGACGCGCAGCGGCTGGCCGAGCTGCGTCCACTGTCGACACTGCGCCCGCTGTCCCTCGTCGCAGGCGGCCGGCCCGCCGACGACGACGAGGCCGAGCGCATCCTCAACAACACCTGGCGCCCGACGTTGTCGGTCACCGGCGCGGCCGGCCTGCCGGACGTGGCCGAAGCCGGCGCGGTCCTGCGAGCCTCGACGTCACTGCGGCTCAGCTTCCGCCTGCCGCCCACCGTCAACGCGGCCGACGCGGCGGCCGCGCTGGAACGGGTGACCACCACCGACGTGCCGTTCGGGGCTTCGGCGACCCTCACCGACGTGATGGCCCAGGACGGCTGGTGCGCGCCCGAGCCGCCGGCGTGGTTGTCGGCCGCCCTCGAATCCGGGGTTTTCGAAGCCCCACACCAGTTCATGGGTCTGGGCGGCGGGATCCCGTTCATGCAGATGCTCGGCCAGGCCTACCCGGACGCGGCTTTCCTCGTCACGGGCGCGGTCGGCGCCGAGTCGAACATGCACGTGCCCGACGAGTGGCTCAACATCCCCTTCGCGCGCCAGGTCACCGAAGCCGTCGCCCACGTTCTCGCGGCGCACGCCCTCCAGCGCTGAGGAACCATTCGCCTCGTCTTGGTTCGACCACCGGATTTCTCATGTGACCGAACTCTTGCGAAACCGGTTTCCGGCGAAATCGCTCAGTATCTTCAGTGGGAGAACGGCACCGGAGGAGGGATTCGTCGTGACGTCCGGTTCACCCGTCGCGGCCAGGCCGCGCCGGTCGCTCACCGAAGTCGCGGTCACGGTCTTCGGCCCCGACCCGCTGACGACCGAAGCCATCCGCAAGCTCCTGGGCGTCGAAGCTCCGCGCACGTCGGGCGACGAGCCGCCCCCCGACGTCACCGTCGTCGTCGACGACCGCTTCTCCACGGCCACGATGCGCCGCGTCCATGCCGCGGCCGTCCTCGCCGCCCCCATCGTCCTGCTCACCGCCGACGTGCGGGAGCACTCCCTGCTCTCCCTCGTCAGCCACGGCGTCGTCGCCGTCCTCGACCGCACCACCGCGACCGGCGCCGACCTCTCCGACGCGGTCCTCTCGAGCGCCAACGGCTCCGCCGTCCTGTCGCCCCGTCTGCTCGGCAACCTCGTCGCCCAAATCCGCGGCCTGCAACGCAACGTCCTGGAACCCCTGGGTTACACCGGCCCCGGACTGTCCACCCGCGAGGTCGAGATCCTCCGCATGCTCGCCGAAGGCGTCGAGACGCGCGAGATCGCCAAAACCCTGGTCTACTCGGAGAGCACGGTGAAAAAGGATCTGGCCTCGATCATCGGCCGGTTCAACCTCCGCAACCGCACGCAGGCGGTGGCCTTCGCGCTCCGCGCGGGTGTCCTGTGAGTCACTACTGATTCGTCGTTCAGGATAAGCTCGCCCCCGTGAGCCGTAGCCGGAAAGACACCACCGTGCGCCGGGACGAGATCTTGCGCGCCACCGTTCGCCACATCGAGCAGGCCGGGATCCACGCCGTGCGGATGGCCGACGTCGCGGCCGACCTGTCGGTGAGCACCTCGCTCGTGCTCTACCACTTCAAGAACAAGGAAGCGTTGATCGCGGAGGCCTTCACCTGGGCCGCGCAACGCGATCTCGAAACGCTGGCGCAACTCACCGAAGGCGTGGTCACCGCGTCCGAACGCCTGCACACCGCGCTGGACTGGTACGCGCCGACCGGGCAGGCGAAGGGCTGGCGCCTGTGGATCGAGGGCTGGTCGGCAGCACTGCGCGAACCCGAGCTCCGGCAGGTCGGCCGCGAGCTGGACCTGCGGTGGAAGGAAGCCCTCGTCACGATCATCCAGGACGGCGTGCACGCCGGCGAGTTCACCGCGCCCGACCCGCGTGGCGCGGCGTGGCGGATCACCGCGTTCCTCGACGGCCTTGCCGTGCAGGCACTGGTGCACGGCGGGGTGCAGAACCGGGAACGGATGCAGGAGTGGGCGCGTCGGCACGTCGTGCACGAGCTGGGTCTCGCCGACTCGCCGGCCTGTTGACAAATCGTTCGCCCGCTACTGCATCGTGATTCAGTAGCGGGCGAAGACGAACGGGGCACGCATGACAGCGCGAGAGCCACATCTCTCGATCACCTGGACCGACGCCGAGACAGGCCGGCGCGGGTTCGTGGTCGTCGACCGCCTGGTCCGCGGCGTCGCGAGCGGCGGGTTGCGCATGCGCGAAGGTTGCACGCTCGACGAGATAGGTGGCCTCGCGGCGGGCATGACCCGCAAGGAAGCGCTGCACTACGAACCCGGCACTCGCTACATCCCGCTCGGCGGCGCCAAGGGCGGCCTCGACTGCAGTCCGCACGACCCCGAGGCCCGCGGCGTGCTCACCCGGTTCCTGGCGGCGGTGCGCGCGATCGTCGAACGGCACTGGGCCACCGGGGAGGACCTGGGCGTCCGGCAGGAGACGATCGACGAGGTCGTGGCGGAGCTCGGCATGGACAGTTCCGTGCAGGCTGTCTATCCCTTGCTGGACAACGCCGACGAGGCGCGCGCCCGGCTGGCGAAGGCGTTTTCGATCGACGTCGACGGAGTCGCGTTGCCCGAGCTCGTCGGCGGGCTGGGCGTCGCGCAGGCCGCGCTCACGGCGATGGACCGGCTCGGGCTGTCTTCGGCGCCCAGGCGCGCGGTCGTACAGGGCTTCGGTTCGATGGGCGGGGCGACCGCGCGCTATCTGGCGCGGGCCGGCGTCCTCGTCGTGGGTATCGCCGACGCCGACGGCGTTGTGGCGAATCCCGAGGGTCTCGACGTCGAGCGTCTCCTGCTCACCCGCGATCCGTTGGGCGGCCTGGACCGCACTCGACTGCGCCCGGCCGACCGCGAGCTCCCGCCGGGCTCCTGGCTCGACCTCGAGTGCGACGTCCTTGTCCCGGCAGCGGTTTCCTACTGCCTCGATGAGACGAACCAACACCGCGTCACCGCGAGCATCGTCGTCGAGGCGGCCAACATGCCGACCACGACTGGGGCCGAGACCGCACTCGCTGCCCGCGGCGTCACCGTGATCCCCGATTTCGCGGCCAACTCGGCCACCAACGCCTGGTGGTGGTGGACCCTGTTCGGCGACCTCGACGCGGACGCGCGGCAGGCCGAAGCCAAGGTCCGCGAGGCGATGGACCGCATCGTCACCGACCTGCTCGCCCGGTCGCAGACCCACGCGGTCTCCCCCAGGACGGCGGCGCAACAGGTCGTGGACCGCAAGCTGGCCGAGATCGAGCTCCGGTATCCGGCCTGAGCCGTTTTGACTCAGTCGATGGCGGTGACCAGTCCGTTGCGGCTGCCGATCACCAGCGCGCCGTCTCCCGTGAGGGCCGGGTAGCTGTCCACTTTGCCACCGAGGTCGACGTCGAACAGCCGAGTGCCGTCGGGGTTGTAGCCGTAGGCGTGGCCGTTCTCGCCGCCGAAATAGAGGTGGTAGGTGCGGTCGACAATGGTCGAGCTCCAGATTTGGGCGCCGATGGGGCCGTAGTGGGTGGTCTCGTGTCCGGTGTGGACGTCGAAGACGTGGACCTGTCCACTGTGGTCGGCGACGTAGGCCAGGCCGGTGGCGGTGACCACGGGTGAGGAGTACGTGATCACCCGCGGCGCCTGCCAGGCGAGTTTCCCGTCCGGGTGGTAAGCCCATTCTGCGAGGCCGTTGGTGCCCAGCAGCACGGTGCCGTCCGGGGCGAGGCCCGCGGAGACCTCGGTGATGTCGTCGTGGGGGTCCACACGCCACGCGACGCGGGCGGAGGTGCCCTGGTCGTCGAGGGCGATCAACGACGAGTCGGCCGTGGTGTAGACGCGTCCGTGGCCGTCGGTGACCACCGAGCCGTAGGAAGTCGTTCCGGTGTCGACGGTCCAGATTACGTGGCCGGCCGTGGTGTCCACTGCGGACACCGCGCCGTCGCCGGTCCCGACGTAGACCCGGCTCCCGTCGAAGGAGACCGGGGACGTCACCCTGGAAGAAAACGTCTTCGTCCACAGTGGCCGGCCGGTCGGGGACAACGCGATCAGATCCTCACCGCTGGGCACGAGGATCGTGCCGTCACGGAGGACTAGGGGTGAGATCGACAGGTCGCCGCCCACGGGGTTCTTCGTGTCATAGGTCCACTTGTCGTGCCCGTCGGCCGGGTCGAGGGCGTGGAGAACGCCACCGTTCGACGCGAGGTAGACAGTGCCGTCCGCGCCGACCACCGGGCCCGGGGTCGTGGCGCCTTCGAGACGGCGTTGCCAGCGGATGGTGCCGTGCGTCGGTCCGGACTCCGCCGAGGCGCCCGAATGCCGGGCGTCATGCAACGCCGAAGGCCACGGTGTCCACGTCGCGACGCCGGCCGAGGCCTGAGGAAACACGAACGGCGGCGCGGCCGGAGCGGCCGGAGCAGCGCTGCAGGCGGCGAGGAGCAACGCGCAGGCAGCAAGGGCACAACGTCGGAACATCACGTCCCCGAAGCTACCCACTCAAGGGCCACCTCGATCATTACGAACCCCTAACCGGCACCGTCCTCAATGGCCAGGAGCAAGCCCTCGAGGTCTTCCTCGCACGGACCGCACGAACGCAGGTGCGCGGCGATGCGCGGGTGGAACCTGGCCGCGTCCTCGCCTCGCTGGAGCAGCTCGGCGTAGACGTGCAGCAGCTCCATCGCCTCCGCGCACCCGCCGTCGCGCGGGTCGGTGTCGAGGAAACGCTCCAACGCACTCAGGTCGCTCACGCTCGCCCTCCCGGCTCGTCCAGGTAGCCCTCGGCGACGAGCCGCGCGCGCAGCTTGCGCCGGGCGTCGAAGAGGGTTTTGTAGATCGCGTTGCGATTGGTGGCGAGCTCGGCCACGAGCGCGTCGAGCGGAACCGCGTTGAGCACCAGCGCCACGAACACCCGCCGCTGCCGCTCGCTCAGCACCTCGTGCACGGCTTTGCGCAGGCCGAGCACCAGGTCCTGCCATTCCGCCTGCTGCTCGGGCACGAGCCCGAACCGGTCCGGGAACGCGGTCCAGTCCTCGACGTCCCAGCCCTCCGGCGACGGGCGCCGGAAGTGGCGGCCGAGCGTCGCGGACACCTCGAACACCACGAACTTGTACGCCCACGTGGTGAACCGGCTCTCCCCGCGGAACTCCCCCAGCTTGGCGAGCACCGCCACGACCGCGTCAGTCGCCGCCTGCTGGGCGAGATCATCGACATCGCCGCCGGCCCCGCGGCGCCCGCACTCGGCGCGCGCGATCCGCAACAGGCTGCCGTGCAGCCGCGCGACCGCCGCATCGCGCGCCGGCGCGCCGTCGGACAGCGCGCGCACCCACTCGGCTGACTCCGGATCCACGTCCGCCGACATTACCCCCCGGGAAATCTCGGCCGAACCGGGTAAGAACCGGCGGCCGCGCGACGCAAATCAATGTGCAGCGCCTGTCGCCAACGTCGGCGGGAGACGAAAGCCGCGCCGTGGCTGTTCTCGAAGCCGGAAACCCCACCAGAAAGGGTCTCGTCATGCCCCTGCTCCACCCCGGAGACACCTTCCCCGACCTGTCGCTGACCACTGTTGACGGCACCGTCCGCCCGCTGCCCGCCGAGCTGGCCGGGCACTTCGCCGTGGTGCTGTTCTACCGCGGCAGCTGGTGCCCGTACTGCAACGCCCAGCTGCGGGCGTTCCAGCGTGCCGCCGACACGTTGGCGGAGCTCGACGTCAAGGTCGTCGCGCTGTCAGTGGACGATGAAGCGACCACAAAGGACCTGACGGCCAAGCACAAGATCACCTTCCCGGTCGGCCACAGTGCCGACGCCCGCACGCTCCACGACGCGACCGGAGCGTTCTTGAACGAGGACCCGCTCTACGTCCAGTCCACGGGCTTCCTGCTCGACCCGGCGGGCAAGGTTCTGGTGAGTGTCTACTCCAGCGGCGCGATCGGGCGGCTCGTGCCCGAGGACGTGATCGGCATGATCCGCTACCTGCGCGAGCACTAGGCAGACGCGGCGTTAGCCGACGGTAAGGGATCTTCACGGTGACGCGGGGCACACTACGAACAGTGGTCATCCAGCCAAGGAGCGTTGTCATGCAAAGGTCACCGGAAACCACCCCCACGCCGCACCTTAGCCGCAAGTCCTGGATCATTCCGGCCGCGGCGGCGGGGTTCGCCCTGTTCGTCGCGGCCGGCGCGCGAGTCGCCGCCATCTTCGCCGAGTCCATGATGAGCGGCGTGGCCCTCATCGGCTCGTGGCTCATCCTCACGCTGGGCCTGGCCTACGCGGGCACGCGACTGCGGCCCGGCCTCGGGGCGGCGCTGTTCGTCGGGTTCGCCGTGGGCGTCCTCGCCGTCGCGTTCTTCGGCGGGATGCACATGCTCACCTGAGATCTTTCGACTTCCTTACCGCAGCGGTGAAAGTGCCGTCGTGGCCACGATCGAGTGGCTACGAAGACAGCGTGGTGCGGCTTGGGCTCGCCGCACGATCAGTCCGCTGAGTGCGGCACTCACCCTGACCCTGCCGCTGGGTGCGGCGCCGAGCGCGTCCGCCACCACCACCCGTGATCCGGTTGCGTCGGAGGTCGTGACCCCCGTGTCCGCAGGCACGAACGTCGGACCGGCCACCACCGTGTCCGGCCGCGTCTACCTCGCCGGCCGCGATCCCGAGCACCTGGCAGCCTATTCCGCCGACGTGTCCAATCCGGACTCCAAGAACCACGGCCGCTACCTGTCGGCCACGCAAACGTCGCAGCGCGTCGGCCCCACGGCACCACAAGCCGACCGGGACACCGGCTGGCTGACCTCGAACGACTTGCGCGTCACCGCCCGGACGCAGAACTACGTCAGATTCGAAGGCAGGTGACCGGTGCCGGCCCTGGAAGCGGCATCCGGGGCCGGCCCGGTCAGCTCGTCGGCAGGGTGATACTCGTCAGGTCGGGCTGACGGCCACCCGTGAGCACCGGCGGTCGCGGGCCGCCCACCGAGCCGTCGGCGGCCAGCGCGTAGCTCGTGACGCTGCCGTCGCCGTCGGTGTTGAAGTTCGCGTTGTAGAGGGTACGGCCGTCGTGGGACAAGGCGATGCCCTCGGCGCCGTTGCCGCCGGTCGGCACTGCCGGGCCCGCCTGGCTGAGGCCGGTGGCGGTCACCCTGAACGTCGTGATGTGGCCGGGGCCGGTGCCGTTCGCGAAATTCGCGATGTAGGCGCGGTCGCCCTTGGCGGTCAGGACGATGCCGCGGGGCTCGTCGGCCGGGTTGGGCACGGTACTGACCAACGCAGGCCGTGAGTCCGCGCCCAGGTTGAGGAAGCTGATGCTGTCGGCCAGCGAATTGGTGACGAGCACGTGCGAGCTGTCCGGGGTGATGGCGGCGAAGAACGCTCCCTTGCCCGTGGCGATGGTCGTCACCCAAGTGAGGCTGCCGTCGCCGGCGATGGTGAACGTCGAGACGTCACCCGAAGCGCTGTTGGCCGTGACGAGTGTGCGGCCGTCGGGTGAGACCGCCAGCGCCGTCGTGCCCCGTCCGTGAGCGGGGATCGTCGCAACGCCGTGCGGCAGTCCGTCGGCCGAAACGCGGTAGTGCGAAACGGTTCCGTCACCGCCGTTGCTGAAGTTGGCCGTGTAGAGGTTCTTGCCGTCCGGGCTCAGCGCGATGCCGGACGGCGTCACGGGCTCCGGCGCCGGACCGTGCGCGGCGGGAAACGCGGTCAGGCGCCCGTCGGCTTCGATCCGGAAAGGAGTGACGTCGCGCGTGCCCCAGTTGCCGACGTAGAGCCATTTTCCGTCGGGCGAGCGGATCGACGCCTGCGGGTGGGTGTCGCCTTTGCCCACCGGCAGTGAAATTGCCGGTGCCTTCAGCGAACCGTCGTCGTCGAGCCCGAACTCGGCGATGGTGTCGGAGGCCCAGTTGGTGACGTACACCGCGCGGGACCCCGGGGCCGCGGGCGCGGCGGGCTCGTCCGGCGAACAAGCTGCGAGCCCGACCGCGACCACGGCCGCGAGACCGCCGGCCACCACGCGTTTCACCATGCATGTTTCCTTCGTCTTGGCCGGGCTGATGGAAACCAGGCTAATCGCCGACGAAGGCGCGGCAGTAGTTTCCGATTCCTTACGGCACCGGAACCCTCCACTTCGGACGCGTCAGTGCGTGAGCGCGGTCGGCGCGTCTTCCGGGCGTTCGGCCAGCGGCTCGAACTCGTTCACACCCGCGAGATCCGCGCCCATCGAGATGTTCGTGACCCGCTCCAGGATCACCTCGACGATCACCGGCACGCGGTACTCGGCTGCCAGCTGCCGCGCCTTCTCGAAGCCCGCCCTCAAATCCTCGGGCCGGCGCACGCGAATGGCCTTGCAGCCCAGGCCTTCGGCCACCTTGACGTGATCCACGCCGTACCCGGCTGTCTCGGGCGAGTTGACGTTCTCGAACCCCAGCTGCACGCAGTAGTCCATGTCGAACGCCCGCTGCGCCTGCCGGATCAGGCCGAGGTAGGAGTTGTTGACCAGGACGTGGACGTACGGGCGGTTGAACTGCGCGCCGACGGCCAGCTCCTCGAGCATGAACTGGAAGTCGTAGTCCCCGCTGATTGCCACGACCTCGGCGTCGGGGTCGGCGGTGGCCACGCCCAGCGCCGCCGGGACCGTCCACCCGAGCGGTCCGGCCTGCCCACAGTTGATCCAGTGCCTCGGCCGGTACACGTGCAGGAACTGCGCCGCGGCAATCTGCGAAAGCCCGATGGCCGAGACGTACCGGGTCTCCTTCCCGAACACCTGGTTCATCTCTTCGTAGACACGCTGCGGTTTGATCGGCACCTCGTCGAAGTGCGTCTTGCGTTCCATCGTGGACTTGCGGCGCGCGCAATCCCCGGCCCACGCCGAACGATCCGGCAGGGTCCCGGCCTCGCGTCGCTCACGGGCGACCGCGACGAACTGCTCCAGCGCGGCCTTCGCGTCGGACACGATCCCGTAGTGCGGCGCGAACACGCGGCCGATCTGCGTCGGCTCGATGTCGACGTGGACGAACGTGCGCTCGCCGCGGTAGACGTCGAGGTCACCCGTGTGCCGGTTGGCCCAGCGGTTGCCGATGCCCAGCACGCAGTCGGCTTCGAGCATGGTGGCGTTGGCGCCGCGGTGGCTCGTCTGGATTCCCGCCATGCCGGCCATCAGCGGATGGTCGTCGGGGATGGTGCCCCAGCCCATGAGCGTGGGGATCACGGGAATGCCGGTCAGCTCGGCGAACTCGACCAGCAGCTGCGCCGCGTCGGCGTTGATGATTCCGCCGCCGGCCACGATCACCGGCCGCTCCGCCGCGCCCACGAGGTCCAGGGCCCGGTCGACCTGCGCTCGCGTCGCCGCCGGTTTCGCGACAGGCAGGGGTTCGTAGGAGTCGATATCGAAGTCGATCTCGGCCAGCTGCACGTCGATCGGCAGGTCGATCAGCACCGGGCCGGGCCGGCCGGTGCGCATGAGCCAGAACGCCTTCTGGAACGTACCCGGCACCTGCGCCGGCTCCATCACCGTCACGGCCCACTTGGTGACCGGGGCCGCGATGGCCGAGATGTCGACGGCCTGGAAGTCTTCCTTGTGCAGCTTGGCCACCGGCGCCTGGCCGGTGATGCACAGGATCGGGATCGAGTCCGCGCTGGCGGAGTACAGGCCGGTGATCATGTCGGTGCCCGCCGGGCCCGAGGTGCCGATGCACACGCCGATGTTCCCCGGCTGGGTCCGGGTGTAGCCCTCGGCCATGTGCGAGGCGCCTTCGACGTGACGGGCCAGCGTGTGCGCGACGTTTCCGTCCCGGCGCAACGCGGCGTAGAACGGGTTGATGGCGGCGCCGGGCAACCCGAAAGCAGTTGTGATGCCTTCGCGGCGCAGCACTGCGAC
This sequence comes from Amycolatopsis sp. NPDC051372, assembly GCF_040682095.1. Lineage (NCBI taxonomy): Bacteria > Bacillati > Actinomycetota > Actinomycetes > Pseudonocardiales > Pseudonocardiaceae > Amycolatopsis > Amycolatopsis sp. NPDC051372. The sequence goes on along the minus strand of NZ_JBFBAF010000043.1, from coordinate 29,527 downwards.
GGCGGCGTCGGCTGCGGTCATTCTGGGCATGAGTCCACTCCTGACAAGTGACTGTCCTACTGGGTCCGGCCCGCGAGCTCTTCGGTGAGCTTGAACAGACCGGAATGGTCGAGCCCGCCGTCGCCGCGAGCGACGAGGGAGACGATCAACTGGGCGACCGCACTGCCGAGCGGGATCGCCACCCCGGCTTCCCGTGCGGCCGCGGTGACGATGCCCATGTCCTTGTGGTGCAAGGAGAGGCGGAAACCGGGTGTGAAATCGCGCTTGAGCATGTTCTCCGACTTGCGGTCGAGGACCGTGCTGCCGGCGAGCCCGCCGCCGAGCACCTCCACGGCGATCACCGGGTCCACATCGGACGCCTCGGCGAGCACGAGCGCTTCGGCGAGGAGCTGCAGGTGGCCGGCGACCATGAGCTGGTTGGCGGCTTTGACGGTCTGGCCGGCACCGTGCGGACCGACGTGCACGATGGTGCGCCCGACGGCTTCCAGCACCGGCTTGGCGGCGGCGAAGTCCTCGGCGGCGCCACCGACCATGATGGACAGCACGCCCTCGACGGCACCGGCTTCCCCGCCGGACACCGGCGCGTCGAGAACGCGCACCTCCACTTTCGCGCCGGCTTCGGCGACCGCGCGGGCGGTGGCCGGCTCGATGGTGCTCATGTCGATGAGCAGCTGACCGGGGTGCGAGTTCTCGAAGATGCCGTTTTCGCCCATCGCGACAGCCGCGACGTCCGGCGAGTCCGGCACCATCGTGATCACGACGTTCGAGCCCTTGACCGCTTCGGCGATGCTCGACGCACCACGGCCACCCGCGGCGACCAGCGCATCGACCCGCTTCGCGCTGCGGTTGTAGCCGACGACGTCGTACCCGGCCTTGACCAGGTTCTCGGCCATCGGCAGGCCCATGATGCCCAGGCCGATGAAACCCACCGTACTCATGTGAAATCTCCTGAAAAACGACGCGGTGAATCAACGCCGGGACAATCGGCGCTGGAAAACGAAGCTATGAAGAACTGTGAAAAACGACGCTCAGGAACGCGTCTGGGGTGGATCGAGTGGATCTGCTTCACGAATGGACGCGTCGAGCAGCTGGATCGGGTGCACCACCGGGACCCCCTGGTCGAGGAACCGGCGGATCTGCAGCAGGCATCCGGCGTTCGCGGTGGCCACCACGTCGGGTTCGACGTCCGCGAGGTGCTTCGCCTTGCGGCGGCCGAGTTCTTCGGCGGTTTCGGGTTCGACCAGGTTGTAGATCCCGGCCGATCCGCAGCACAGCTCCGCTTCGGCGATGTCGTGCACGGACAGTTCCGGGATACTGCGCAGCAGTTCGCGCGGTTGCCGGCGGATTCCTTGGGCGTTGGCGAGGTGGCAGGCGTCGTGGTAAGCGACCTTGGTCTTCATCGGGTGCCGGGTGGCGCGCGCGGGGAGGTCCGCGATCAGTTCGTTGATGTCCCGCACCCGCGAGGCGAAGGTCCGCGCTCGCTCGGCGTACTCGGGAACGTCCGCGAGGAGGTCGCCGTACTCCTTGAGCGTGGACCCGCAGCCGGCCACATTGGCGACGACGACGTCGAGGTCGTAGCGCTCGAACATCTCGATGGTCGCCTTGGCGCGGGTGAGGCCGTCTTCTTCTCGTCCCGCGTGGACGGACAATGCACCGCAGCACTGGTTGTCCTGCGGAACGTAGACGTCGCAGCCTTCGGCGGCGAGCACACGGATGGTGGCGGCGTTGACGTCACCGAAGAAGACGCGGTTCGCGCAGCCTGCGAGCAGTCCCACCCGCAGCCTCGCCTCCCCGGCCGGTTTGAGGGTGCGTTCCGGCGTCTTCGCCAGCAACGCTCGCAGCGTCACCGGCGGCAGCAAGGCTTCCAGCGCCCTGAGGCGGGGCGGCAGCAGCTTCAGGATGCCCAGCCGGTGGACGAGCGCCCGCAAGCCCAGCCGGGTGTAGAGCAGACCGCCGAACGCCGCGAGCCGCAACCGGCGCGGATACGGGAACAGCGAGAAGACGAGCGCGCGGAACACCTTGTCGAACAAGCCGCGCGGCACGTGGCGCTCGACCTGGGGGCGGACCGACTCGATGAGCTTGTCGTACTGCACTCCCGAGGGACACGCGGTGGTGCAGGCCAGGCAGCCCAGGCAGGTGTCCATGTGGTGCCCGAACGTCTCGTCCAGGCCGATCTCGCCCTTGGCGGCCAGGTCCATCAGGTAGATGCGCCCGCGCGGCGATTCCATCTCCTGGCCGGTGACCGCGTAGGTCGGGCACGTGGGGAGGCAGAATCCACAGTGGACGCAGTCGTCGAGGAGCTCCCGTTTCGGCGGGTGGTGCTCGTCGAAGGAGCTGCCGAGTGTCGACGTCATGACGCACGCTCCTCGTCTTCGAGCCAGGGGGAGAACCGGCCGGCACCGAACCGTCCGGCCGGGTCGAACTGCCGCTTGATCGCCCGCATCACGCGCACCGGCGCCGGTGGCGAACCCCATCCGCGGCCGGCGGAGAGGCCGTCGCGGCGCAACACGGTCACGGCCGCGCCGAACTCCTGGTGCAACTGGGCGAGGAGTTCGTCGTGGTCACCGCCGTTGAACTGCACGGTGTGGACGCCGATCGCCAGCGAACTGGCCACGGAGGCTCCCGCGGCCACCATCCTCGTCACCAGAGCCGGGCCGACGGCCGGCATTGTCCCGATTCGCACAACTGTTGTCCCTCGAACACCAGCCGCGCTCGCGGCAACACCCGCCCAGGCCGCGTCCGCCTCCTCGACCGCGAGCACGCGGGCTGTGGTTCCCCCGAGCCGGCACAGCTCACGTTCGCGCTGCTCGACGCCCTCCGGCGTCCCTTCGAGCTTCACCAGCAACTGCCCACCGGACCATTCGATGGCGGACGCTTCCAAGCCCGTCATGACGACCTTGCCGGCCAGGTCGAACGCCTCGCCCGTGTCGGCCTCGACCGCCACCGTGCGCACCGCCAGGGGAAGCGGGTGCAACCGCAGCACGACTTCGGCGACGACCCCGAGCGTCCCCAGGGAACCGTGGAACAGCTTCGCAAGGTCGTAGCCGGCGACATTCTTGATCACGTGCCCGCCGGACCGCGCCACCGTGCCGTCACCCAGGACGACGGTCGTCCCGATGACCAGGTCACGCAGGCTGCCGAACGCCGTGCGCAACGGCCCGGCATCCGCCGTGGCCAGCAGCCCGCCGATCGTGGCACCCCGCCAGGCCCGGGCCGGGTCGAGCGCCACGCGCTGGCCCCCCTCCGCGAGCGTCTCCTGAACTGTCGTGAACGGCGTGCCCGCCCGAACCGCGATCGTCAAGTCCGAAGGCGCGTACTTCAGCACCCCGGTCAACGACGTCGTGTCGATGACCGCGTCGGCCGGCGCGGCAGGCGCGCCCCAGCCCGAGGCGGTCCCCGCGCCGGCCACGAGCAGCCGAGGGTGGCTCGCCCGGGTGTCCGCCACCGCGGCGCGCACTTCCTCCACAGTGGACGGAGTGAACGTGGTCTCCTGAGTCACGCCGCTCACATCCGCTCGATCAAGCCGGCGGCTTCGAGGGGATGCGGCTTGTAGACACCCGGCCGTTCCCCGCACAGCCGCGGCGTCGGCAGCAGCTTGCCCGGGTTGCAGATCCCCGAGGGGTCGTACGCGTGCCGCAGCCGCGCCATCGTGGCCAGGTCGTCCTCACTGAACTGCCGCGGCATCGAACACGCCTTGTCCGTCCCGATCCCGTGCTCCCCGGACAACGACCCGCCCAGGTCCACGCACAGCTCGGCGATGGCCCGCGAGAGCGCCTCCGCCCGCTCGTGCTCACCGGCGGCCTCGCTGTAGAGCACCAGCGGATGCAGATTCCCGTCGCCGGCGTGGAACACGTTCGCCACGCGCAGCCCGGCCCCGGCGGCCAGCTCGGAAATCCGGGTCAACGCCGTCGCCAACTGGGTGCGCGGGACAACCCCGTCCTGCACGAAGTAGTTGGGGCTGATCCGCCCCACCGCGGCGAACGCGGCCTTGCGGCCCTTCCACACCAGCGCCCGCTCCTCGGCGCTCGCCGGAATCCGCAGCTTCGTCGCCCCGAACTCCTCGCACAGCTGCTTCACCTGCGCGAACTGCGCGTCGACCTCCGCCTGCGGCCCGTCGAGCTCCACCACTAGTGCCGCGGCCGCGTCGCGCGAGTAACCGGCGTCGACCGCGGCTTCGACAGCCTCGATGGCCAGCGCGTCCATCATCTCCACCGCCGCGGGCACGATCCCGGCCTCGATCACGGCACTCACCGTGTCGCCCGCCTGCTCGACGGACGGGAAGTCGGCCACGAGCGTCTTCACAGCGGCCGGCTTGGCCAGCAGTTTCACGGTGATGCGCGTGGCGATGCCGAGCGTGCCCTCGGACCCGATGAACGCGCCCAGCAGGTCGTACCCGCCCAGCTGCGGGCTGTCGCCGCCGAGGACCGTGGTCGTGCCGTCGGGCAGCACGACTTCGGCCGAGTGGATGTGGTGGACGGTGAAGCCGTACTTGAGGCAGTGGGCGCCGCCGGAGTTCTCCGCGACGTTGCCCCCGATCGTGCACACCTGCTGCGACGACGGGTCCGGCGCGAAGTACAGCCCGTACGGCGCCGCCGCCCGGCTGATGTCCACATTGGTCACTCCGGGCTCGACGATCGCACGCCGGTTCACCACGTCGATATCGACGACAGACCGCAGGCGCTGCAACGAGATCACGACCCCGTCGGCCACCGGCAGCGCGCCGCCGGACAACCCGCTTCCGGCACCGCGGGCGACGAACGGCACGTCGTGCTTCGCGCAGACCCGCACGGCCGCGGCGACCGCCTCCGCCGTGCGCGGCACCAGAACCAGCGACGGGACGACGCGGAAGCCGGTCAGCCCGTCGCATTCGTAGGACCGCAAGGCGACCGGGTCGGACACCACCGCGTCGGCACCCACGGCTTCGACGAACTCGGCGTGCAAGCCCTGCGGCACCGTCGCCACCTCCACCAGATCGTCCAGACCTTCCCCGGTGCTCGGAGGAGGTCTGGAACATGACTGAGATACAAGTCGTAGCCCGACCAACGCTAACTCTCAGCCTACCGGCCCACAAGCCCTGAAGGCCAGAAATTTCCACCAAGTGTAATTGATATTCCGTATAGTGAAATTCAGAGAACGGCTGCACCGCCCTTCGCCGCAGCGCGCAGCCGGCCCGCAAGGTCGGCGAAGCTCACCGCGTTGAGGTCGCAGTCCGTGGTCTCGGCGGTGTCGGCGGGCCGGTCAGGGCCCTTTTCCGCCGGTCGCTCGACGAAGGCCGTGCGGAACCCGGCGTCGCGAGCGCCGTGGATGTCCCAGGTGTGGGCGGCGACCATGAGGATGGTGCGGGGCTCGACGTCCAGGAGCTTCGCGGCGTTGGTGTACGCGCGGCAGTCCGGCTTGTACGCGCCCACGTTCTCGGCCGACAGGATCGCGTCGAACCCGAGGCCGGCGTCTTTCACCACGTGGACGAGCTGGGCGAACCCGCCGTTGGACAGCGCGACCACCACGAAGTCGCGGCGCAGCTCGGCCAGCCCCTCGACGGCGTCCGGCCACGGCGGCAGCGCGTACCAGGCCCGGACCATGCGCTCGCGCGCCTCGGCGCCGAACTTCCCGCCGACGCCGAACACCTCCAGGCACTCGTCGAGCGCCTCGCGGTGCACGGCGTCGAGGTTCGCCCATTCGCGCTCGCCGCGGTTGATCTGCCCGACCGCGGGCAGGTAGCGCTCGCGCCACGCGTCGACGAGGGCGGGGCAGTCGAACTCGGCCTCGTGGTGTTCGGCGATCGCGGCCACGCCGTCGATCACGCCGGTGCGCCAGTCCACAGTGGTCCCGAAAACGTCGACGGCGACCACCGTCACATCGCTGACATCGAACATCTCGCTCCGTTCTGGCGTTGAACAGCAACACTTACGCCGGGTCGAAACCCAGCCAATCGCGCAGCTCGCGCCGCCCGGCCTCGGTGAGGTCGACGGCGCGGCTCGCCTCGAGCAGGTCGATCCAGCCCAGTTCGAGCAGCCGGCCCTTCACTGCGGCGCCGAGGCTGCCCGCGAGGTGGTTGCGGCGTTCGCTCCAGTCCATGCACGGCCGGGCCAACGGCCGGGCGTGACCGCGCAACCCGTCCACATCGATCCCGTGCGCCGCCAGTTCGGCGCGTCCTTTGGCTGAAACGCCGTAGGAATCGTGGTCCTCGACCAGAAACCCCTTCGCCAGGAAGGCGTCGTTGATGGCCACGCCGACGCTGCCCGCGAGGTGGTCGTAACAAACCCTGGCCTCGCGCAGCTTTCGCCCGCGCGTCGCCTGCCGCAACGACTTCGCCGGCCCCGGCGGCGCGAGCAGCAGCAGGCCCTCGATCGCGTCGGCGACGGGGCTCGCGAGCCGGTAGAGCCGTTGGCGGCCGGACACCTCGACGACGACCAGGCCGCCGTCCTTCAGCTTGCGCAGGTGGGTGCTCGCCAGCGACGCCGAGATGCCGACCTCTGCCATCAACGCCGAAACCGGCTGCGGCCGTCCGTCGAGCAGCAGCAACAGCATCGCGGCACGGTTTCGGTCGGAGAGAAGGAATCCGATCCGGGCGAGATCCGCGTCACCTGCCATGCGGCCACGATAACTCCGGAACAGTTGAGCCCCGGTTGAACAATGGCCGGGCTTTCTACAGCCCCGCGTCCTCGGTGACACCCAGGGCCCTGCGGGTGCTGGACAAATGCACCCGGACCGCCTCGCACGCCCGTTCGCCGTCCCCGACGTGAACGGCTTCCGCGATTTCCCGGTGTTCCTCGAGGATCACGTCGAGGCGGTCGCGCGCACCGTCGCGGCCGTTCACGGTGGACTCGCCGACCATCCGCATCTGCCGATCACGCAGCGAGCCGTGCACCGAGACTAGGATCGGGTTCGCGGCCGCGTCGACCAGCACGGTGTGGAACGCGCGATCGGCCTCGAGGAACTCCCCGAGGCCGGCCGCCGCCTGCTGCTTGGCCCGCTGCTCTTCCATGCCCGCGAAGACGGCTTCGCGCACCTCCGGCCTCGAGGCCGCGACCTTGCCGGCCGCGAACTGCTCCAGCACGAGCCGCGCCTCCAGCACCGCGCGGACCTCGTCGGGCGAGACCGGCACGACCAGCGCGCCACGCTGCGGGTACAGCCGCAGCAGCCCCTCACCTTCCAGCCGCAGGAACGCCTCGCGCACCGGCGTCCGGGACATGCCCAGCGCCTCGGCGACCTCGCCCTCACTGATCAGCTCGCCGCCCGGAAACCCGCCGGACAGCACCTGCTCCTTGACGTAGGCGAGCGCACGATCCTTCGCGCCGACGCGCTCGCTCGCCATCGATCCCCCGTGAGGTCGGAAGAAATTCCAGTCGTATCTTAGCGGCCGGTCAGCCCGGGGTGAGCGCGGCGCGGAAGGTGGTCCGGTAGCTGCCCGCGGTGGTGCCGACCTGGCGTTCGAAGTGACGGCGCAGCGTTTCCGCGGAGCCGAAACCCACCATCGCGGCGATTTCGGAGATTCGGTGCTCGGTGGTTTCGAGCAGCACCTTCGCGCTCGCGACGCGTTCGCGGTTGATCCAGTCGAACACGGCCATCCCGGTGGCGTGGCGGAATTTTCGCCCGAGGCTGCGCTCTCTCAGGTGCAGGTGGCCGGCGAGCCCGCCGAGGGTGAGCGGCTCGTGGAGGTGCTCCCGCAGCCACGCCAGGAACGAACCGAGCGCCGGCTCGCCCGCGATCCGGATGGAGTCCTTCACGAACCGCGCCTGCGCGCCCGGCCGCCGCGGCGCCGTCACCAGCAGCCGGGCTCGAGGCGGACGTCGGGAAACTCGCGGCGGAACTCCTCGGTGAACAGCCGGTGCGTGGTCGCGCGGCGTCCGTCCAGCAGCCCGGCGCGAGCCAGGAACGCGCCGCCGCAGAACGACACCATCCGCGCGCCGTTCCCGGCCGCGCCTCGCAGGGCCGCCAGCAGCGGCAGCAGGCGCTCGGCCGGCGGATCCTCGACGCAGGGGACCAGCACGGCGGTCAGCAGCGTGTCCAGCGACGCGAGCTCACCGAAGTCCACGCCCGAGGACAGCACCTGCCGGGGCTGCTCGCCGCACAGCACCACTTCGTAGGCGCTCTCGGCGTCGCGCGTCAGCTCGACGATCGCGGACATCCGCGGCCCGAAGACCTGGTGCCCCACCGTGACCTCCAGCGCCACGGAATCGGGCACGACCAGCACCGCGATCACGTGCTTGGCGCGGCCACGCGAGGTGACGGGCGTCTTGGCGGGGTGCACGAGTTCACGGCAGCGAGCATGACTTGAAAATTCAAGTCATTGCCGTCACAGTTCGCCGGCGTCGTTCCGCACGACGAATCAGGTCTCGGTGCCGAAGGCGCTGCCCAGGACGCCTGCCCGCAGTTCGGCGAGCACGACGTCGGCGACCTCGGCGATCTCGGCCGGCAACTCGGGCTTCGCGCCCGTGCCGCTCGCGACGACGACCGTGGCGACGTCGTGCAGTTTCACGTTCGTGTGCTGCGAGACCTCACGCAGGGCCTCGAAGGCCTCGTCCTCGGTCCAGCTCCGCACCAGCATGAGCATGCCCTTGGCCTGCTCGATCACCGGGCGCGTCGCGAGCGCCGCCTCCAGCTGCTCCACCTTGGCAGCCTGCCCCACCGGCTCCAGATCAGAACTCACGGCAAAATTCCACCACAAGATGGTGGGATCACACCACTTCCGGCCGCCGCCGGTCACCCTCCCGAACCGGTGCCGTTGCCCGGCCCCAGCCCGAGCTCGGCCCACACGGTCTTCCCGGTCGTCGTGACCTGCTGACCCCAGGCAACACACAGCGCGGCGATGAGGTGCAGTCCGCGGCCACCCTCGTTGTCCGGCGGCCGCGGCGCCGCGCGGACCGGGGTGCTGTCGTCGACCTCGATGCGGACCAGGCCGGGCAACCGCAGCAGGCGCACGCACTGCGGCGGCCCGCCGTGGGAGAGCGCGTTGGTGGCCAGCTCGTCGACCACCTGCACGACGTCGATCAACACGTCGGCATCGACGTCGGGCAGGTGCTCGCGCGTCCAGCACCGCACCTTGTGCAGCTCACCGCCGGCGCCGGTCAGCGGCAGCGCCGTCATCGCCGCGTCCGGCTCGAGCGCACGGGACAGTCCACCAGCGGTCAGCGCTCCTTCTCCGAACTTCGACATGATCCAGCGTCCTCATACCCCGATCCTGCGGAGTTCAAGCATCATCAGGCCGGCGCGCCCGTTCTGCCCCGGTTGAAGGGCGCACAGCAAAAACCACCGGACCCGCTCGGCGAGCCCGGTGGATCATCAGCTCTTGTTCGTCCCCGGCGTGAGCACCTTGTCGATCACGAAGACCGTGGCGTTCTTGGTGGGGACGTTGCCGCACAGGATCTTTGCGCCGTTGACGGTCATGGTGTCGCCGGTGCCCTCGACCGTCACCGGGCCGCCGGCGGTGTTCAGCGACATCACCGAGCCGGCGGACGCGAGGCCCTTGGCGTCGTACCGCTTGCCGATCACGTGGTACTGCAGGATCGGGGCGAGCTCACTCGGGTTGCCGGCCAGCTCCTGGAACTGGCGTCGCCCAGGGCGTTGAACGCCGGATCGGCCGGGGCGAACACGGTGATGCCCTGGTGGCTGTTGAGCGTGTCGACGAGGTTGGTCGCCTTCACGGCGGCGACCAGCTTGGTCAGCAACGGATTCGACGACGCGGCCGGCGCGACCGGCTGCGGGCCCATGGAGTCGAGCGAGCCGGGCGCGTTCCCTTGCGGCAGCCGGGAACACGCCGGGCCGAACCCGTTGGCATTGGAGGTCACGCCGCCGGAAGCGGCGGTGTCCGCGCTGGACATCGCAGACGTCGGCGCGGGAGCGCTGCTGCTCGGCGCCGAACCGCTGTCGCTGCCGGTGCCGCAAGGGTCGGGCGATGAGTCGATTCGGCAATTCTTCCGTAAGGAGTTGTTGTCGAATCCGGGACCAAATCCGCGCGGCCGTCAGTTCCGAATATCTACCGGACCGCGGAATTCGACACCCGCAGCGACCTGCCCAGCGGGGGCCGGGCGAACTGTGCACTCAGCACAAACGGGACCCGCGGGTCACGCGAGCCGCACCGCCATGAGCAGCGTGGCGCGGACACGGCCGTCCTGCAGGTCGAGCGCGAGAAGTTCCCGGATCCGCCTGAGGCGGTAGGCGAGCGTGTTGCGGTGGATGAACAGCTCCGCGCAGATCGCGGGCGTCGCGCCGCTGTGGCGCAGGTAGGCCTCGAGGGTGGTCAGCAGCGTGCGGTCGTCGGAGCGCGACAGGGGTGCGACCAGGCGCTGGGCCAGGCTGATCGCGCCGGGGTGGCGCAGGGTGTCGACGACCGCGTCGAAGTCGAGGCTCGGCGCCGCGTGCACGCCCGGCTCCCCGAGCGCGCGGCGGCACATCCGCAGGACGAGGCCCAGTTCGGCGGCGTTCTCGGCCGTGGCGACCACCGCCGACACCGACCGCGCGGGCCCGACCGCGGCCCGCGCCGCCGTCACGAGGTGGTCGGGATCGAGCGCCTCGCTCTGCAGCAGGATCGTCGACAGGTCCGGCTCCTCCACGAACCGCATCGCCGAGAACTCGCCCGCGAGGATCACGCGGGCCCGCCACGACACCGACCGCAGGTAGGTCGTCGACATCCCCGCCTCGGCCTGCAGCACGACCACGCCCGTGCGCTGGTAGGGCTCCAGCTCGGCGTCGCGGGCCAGAGCGATCAGGTCGGCTGTGGGCACGGCGTCATTGCCGTACACGGCTTCGGTCAGCCGCCCGGCGTTGCGCGAGTGCGCGACCCCGGCCGAGCCGAGCGTGGTGCTCAGCTGCATGGACACGACCGCGGCGACGGGCGCGAGCAGTGTCCGGATCGCGGGCTGCGCCACGGTCTCCTCCACGACCAGCCGGAACCGGTCGCGGTTGTTGCCCGGCAGCGTGAACTCGGTGCGGGCCGCGAACCCGCCCTCGTCGCCGGCCGAGAGCAGCGTCGCGCCGGTCGAGTCCTGAATGGACACCCGCGCGCCCGCGGCCTCGCTGATCCGGTGCAGCACGTCCTGCATCGTGCCCTGGTCGGCGGCGATGCGCGTGCAGTCGTGGGCCAGCTCGGAGCCGCGCCGCAGGGCTTCGTAACGTTCGGCCGAAAGCCGGTCCTGCACGTCGCGCTGCACCAGCACGAACGGCACCTCGTCCGGCATCACCAGCAGCGGCACCCCGCGGTTGCGGCACGCCACCACCAGGCCTTCGGGCAGCGTCGCGTGCGCCGGCCCGAGGCCGAAGGCGAGCGCGGCGATGGGGACGTTCGCGAGGCGTTCGACGTAGGCGTCCCAGATCCGGACGTCGGTGACGTTGAGGGCCATCCCGGACGTCAGCATCACCGCGCCGGGCGTGAGGAACGGCGACGGGTCGATCGATTCGGTCGGCGCGCACCACGTGATCGGCCGCTCCAGCGCACCGGGCGGCCCCGCGACGCGGATTTCGATGCGACGCTGGGGATCTTCGAGCAGGTCGGAGACGCGCACTCGCCCAGGCTAGAGCACTCCGCACAACCACGGCCGATCGATTAGGTCACTTTGACCAATGTGCCGGGCACCACACGGTGCCTAGGGTTGCCAACCATGACCGCGACCCTGAATTCCGACATGGGCGAAGGACTCGGCCTGCACAGCTTCGGTAACGACGAAGCCCTGCTCGATCTCGTCGACGTGATCAACCTGGCCTGTGGCTTCCACGCGGGCGACCCGGATGTCATGGACGCGACCGTCGCCGCGGCCGTCGCGCACGACGTGCGGATCGGCGCGCACCCGGGGCTGCCGGACCTCACCGGCTTCGGGCGGCGGCGCATGGTCCTGACCGCCGAAGAGGTCGAGTCGATCATGCTCTACCAGGTGGGTGCCCTCACCGCGTTCCTCACCAAGCACGGCGCCGCGCTCAATCACGTCAAGCCTCACGGCGCGCTCTACGGAATGCTCGCCGGCGACCCGGAGCTGATGGCGGGCGCAGCGCGCGTGGCGAAGCTGTACGGCGTGCCGTTTTTCGGCATTCCCGGCAGCGCCCACGAAACGGTGTGCGCCGAGCTCGGCGTGGAGTTCGTCGCCGAGCTGTACGTCGACCTCGACTACGACGGCGACGGGAACCTGATCATCCTGCGCCGCCCCGCCCGCACCGATCCCGCGGCGGCGGCCGAACGCGTCTCGCGTGCGGCCGAGGGCAAACCGGTGCTCGCCGTCGACGGCACCGAGCTCGACCTGCGCTTCGACAGCGTCTGCGTGCACTCCGATGCCCCCAACTCCCCCGACGTGGCCGCGGCCGTCCGCGCCGTGCTCGACCGTCAATGCTGAGGAAGGCAGGTCCGTGTCCGACATCCTCTCCCCGCTCCCGGGCATCTTCTACACCCGGCCCGGGCCCGACAAGGAGCCGTTCGTGCAGCCCGGCGACCGCATCGAGGCCGGCGCCGCGGTCGGCATCGTCGAGGTGATGAAGCAGTTCACCGAGATCCGCTCGGAAATCGCGGGCACGGTCGTGTCGATCAACGTCGCCGACGGAGGCACCGTCACCCCGGGCGAAGTCCTCGTCGTGGTGGAGGACTAGTGCGCAAGCTGCTCATCGCCAACCGCGGCGAGATCGCCGTACGGATCCTGCGCACGGCCCACGCCCTGGACCTGGCGACCGTCGTGGTGTGCAGCGAGGCCGACCGTGATTCGCTCGCGGCCCGGACGGCGGGCGAGGCCGTGGTCATCGGCCCGCCGCCGGCGCGGGACAGTTACCTCAACGGCGCCGCCGTGGTGCAGGCCGCGCTGGACACCGGGGCCGACGCCGTGCACCCAGGGTTCGGTTTCCTGTCGGAGAACGCGGGGTTCGCGCAGCTCGTGCTCGATGCCGGGCTGACGTGGGTGGGCCCGGCTCCGTCCGCGATCCGGCTGATGGGCGACAAGGTGGCCGCGCGGGAGGCGGCGCGGCGGGCCGGGGTGCCGGTGCTGGCCGGGTCGGACGGGCCGCTCGACGTTGCGGCGGATCCGCTGGCGGTCGCGCGTGAGGTCGGGTTTCCGTTGGTGCTGAAGGCTTCCGCAGGTGGCGGCGGGCGGGGCATCCGGCTCGTGACCGATCCCGCGGACTTCCTCGGCGCGCTCGACCTCACCCGGTCGGAGGCGCGGGCGAGCTTCGGCGACGACACGATGTACGTGGAGCGCTTCGTCGAGCGCGCCCGGCACGTCGAGGTGCAGGTGCTCGGCGACGGCGAGCGCGTGATCCACCTCGGCGACCGGGATTGTTCGATGCAGCGGCGTTCGCAGAAGGTGCTCGAAGAAGCGCCGGCGCCGGACCTGCCGGACGCGGTCCGTGAGCGGATCCGCGACTCGTCGGTGGATCTGGCGAAGGCCTGTTCCTACAGCGGTGCGGGGACGGTGGAGTTCCTCTACGACCCGGTTCGCCAGGAGGCCGCGTTCATCGAGATGAACACGCGGCTGCAGGTGGAGCACCCCGTGACGGAGCTGGTCACCGGCATCGACCTGGTCGAGCAGCAGCTGCGGATCGCGCGGGGCGAGGGGCTCGGGCTCGCGCAGCCGGACGTGACGTTCACCGGGCACGCGTTCGAGTCGCGGATCAACGCGGAGGACCCGGACCGCGGTTTCCTGCCCAGTCCGGGCACGATCTCGGCGCTGACGTGGCCTTCGGGTCCCGGCGTGCGCGTGGACAGCGGGGTTGCCGCGGGTGACGCGGTGGCGCCGTACTACGACTCGATGATCGCGAAGCTGATCGTGCACGGTCCTGATCGGACGGCCGCGATCGCGCGGATGACGGAAGCGTTGCGGGGCGTGGAGATCACCGGTATCGCGACGACGGTCGGGCTGCAGCTGGACCTGTTCGCCCGGCCCGAGCTCGCCGCGGTGGAGCATCACACGAAGTTCATCGAGACGACTCCCGGACTGCTGAAGGAGACGGCGTGAGCGCACCGCAGACCCTGCCCGCCACGGCCCGCTACACCTGGGGCGGCGACGAGTTCCTGTTCGTGGAGATCGCCGAGGAGATGAGCCTGCCCGGCAACCTGCGGGCCATGGGCATCGCCCGGGGCCTGGCCGAGGCGGCACTCGACGGGATCGTCGACATCTGCCCGGCCAACGCGTCGCTGCTCATCCGCTTCGACCCGGACGTGCTGGAGCCGGCTTCGCTGGAGAGCACGGTGCGCGAACTGGAGGCGCGGACGCGTTCGGAAACGAACACGGTGTTGTCGACGCGGATCGTGGAAGTGCCGGTGTGGTACGACGATCCGTACACGCGTGAGGTCGTGGGGCGGTTCCGCGAGGGTTATCACCAGGATCCGGCCGGCACCGATCTCGATTACGCGGCGCGGGTGAATGGGTTGTCCGACGCCGCGGAGTTCATCCGCCGTCATCACACGCAGCCGTGGATCGTGTCGATGGTCGGCTTCGTCGCGGGGTTGCCGTTCTTGTTCCAGTTGGTGGAACGCGAACATCAGCTGGAAGTGCCGAAGTACCTGAGCCCGCGCACGGACACCCCGAAGCTGACGGTGGGTCACGGTGGGTGCTTCGCCTGCATCTACTCCGTGCGCGGCGCGGGCGGCTACCAGATGTTCGGCATCGCCGCGGCACCGATCTTCGATCCCGCACAGAAACTGGCGGATTTCGCACAATCCATGGTGTTTTTCCGACCCGGCGACATCGTGAAGTTCACCCCGGTGTCCGAAGAGGAATACCGCCGGATCGAGGCCGACGTCGAGGCCGGCACGTTCCGCTACCGCACCGTCCCGGTCGAGTTCGACACCGAGCGGGCCGTCGCCGACCCCGAGGCCTACAACGCCACCCTGCTGGAGGTGCTCCGTGGCGAGTGAGCGCGCGATCGAGATCAGCCAGCCCGGGCTGGCCACGACTGTCCAGGACCGCGGGCGGATCGGGTACTACGACCTCGGAATCCCCCAGGGCGGGGCCTTGGACCAGTACTCGGCCGAGCTGGCCAACGCGTTGGTGGGCAACGTCGACGGCGAGGCCCTGCTCGAATGCACGTACCTCGGGCCGGTGCTGCGGGCCTTGGCCCCGCTCGACGTCGCGGTCACCGGCGCTCCGGTCCCGGTGAAGGTGAACGGCGCCGAACGTCCACAGTGGACCCGCCTTTCGCTGGCGGAAGGCGACGAACTGTCCTTCGGCTACATCGGCGGTGGCTCGCGCTACTACCTGGCCTTCTCCGGCGGTATCGACGTCCCCTCCGTGCTGGGCAGCCGCTCGACTTACTTGCTCGGCGCCCTCGGCGGCTTCCACGGCCGCAAGCTGGCAGCAGGCGACGTGGTGCCGATCGGCGCCCCGGGTGCGTTGCCTCCCGGTTCCGTGATCGATCCCGAACACCGCCCGGTGTTTTCCGCACACCAGGACGTCCGTGTGCTGCTGGGCCTCTACGACCACCGTCTCACCGACCGCGGCCTCGCGAACCTGGTCGAGGAGGAATGGACCCTCACCCCGGTCGCCGACCGCGCCGGCCTGCGCTACGACGGCCCCGGCGTCGAATGGCGCGACCGCGTCCAGCCCTTCGGTGCCGGCTCCGACCCCTCCAACATCGTGGACGCCGGCTACGCCGTCGGCTCCATCCAGATCCCCGGCGGCACCCAGCCCATCGTCCTGCACCGCGACGCCGTCTCCGGCGGCGGCTACGCCATGGTCGCCACCGTCATCAGCGCCGACATGGACCTCGTCGCCCGCGCCGCGCCGGGCACCAAAACCCACTTCCGTCCGGTCGACCTCTCCGCCGCCCTGGTGGCGCGCAAGGACCGCACTCAACGCTTGGCAGCCGCGCTGGCTTCTCTCACCTGACCCCGCCCGGCCGCTCCGGCCACGACCGCCGCGCCCCAAACCGCGCCGGCCCGATGCTCCGGCCCGGCCGCAGCCCTGCGGCCACACCCACCCCCGCCGCTCACGGTCGTCGCTGGCCGGACGCGCGAGCGACCCCACCACTCACGAGCCCGCAACACCCCATCGTTCCACTTCGCCGCTCCACAGCCCTCCTTCAGCCGAAGCGTTCACCTCGGCAACGGACGCGGCCACGCCGCCGCGGTCGCAAACGCAGCCCACTCGCGGATGACCAAGCAGGCTCCCACCAGACCACCCAGCCGAAGCATTCACCCCGACAACGGAAACGACCACCCCGCCGCAGTCGCAAACCCAGCCCACTCGTGCGTAACCAAGCAGGCTCCCACCAGACCACCCAGCCGAACCTCGCATCCGGTCAAGGGGGCGAGCCGCGCCGCCGGCTGCCGGAAAGCCGCGCAGCGGCCCGAGCCGACCATGCCTGCGGGCACGACAACCGTGACCGGAATCCACTCAGCCGAACCCTCACACCCGTGCGGAGCCCCATCACACCGCCACCCGCCGCAACGACCCAGCCAAGCCGATGTGATCCCCATCGCGACCGCCCGACCAACCCTGCCAGGCCAGTAATGTCGACCGCCATGGGGTTTCGGCGGGGGTTGGCGCTGCTGGTGGCCGCCACGTTCTTCATGGAGATCGTCGACGCCACGATCATCGCGCCCGCGGCGCCGCTCATGGCGGCCGACCTCGGGGTGAGCTCGGTGGACGTCAACGTGACCATCACGGCCTACGTCCTCACCCTCGGCGTCCTCATTCCGATCAGCGGCTGGCTCACCGACCGCTTCGGCGCGCGCCGCGTGTTCGCAACCGCACTGATCCTGTTCACACTTTCATCATTGGCGTGCGCCCTCGCACCAAACCTTGTGCTGCTGACAACAGCGCGAGTGGTGCAGGGCGTCGGCGGCGCGATGATGGTGCCCGTCGGCCGGCTGGTGGTCTTGCGCGCCACGCCCAAGCAAGACCTGGTCAAAGCGGTCGCCTACCTGACGTGGCCCGCGTTGCTCGCGCCTGTGGTGGCGCCGGTCGTCGGCGGGTTGCTGGCGCAGTACGCGTCGTGGCGGTGGATCTTCGTGATCAACCTGCCCTTGGGCATCGCCGCGCTGGCAGTGGCGTGGGCGATCGTGCCGGACCTGCGCGCGGAGCGGCCCGCGCCGTTCGACCGTGTCGGGTTCGGGTGGGTGGCCGTCGGCACCGCCGCGCTGGTCGTCGCGCTCGAAGGTCTCGGCTCGGGCTTCGGCCCGGCAACGGCCGTGGCGCTGGTCGTGGCCGTCGTCGGCCTCGGCTGGGCGATCCGGCACCTGCTGCGCGCCCTGAACCCCTTGCTCGACCTGCGGATCCTCCGCATCGCGACCTACCGCATCACTGCCGCCACGGGCTCGGTCTACCGCGGCGTGATCACCGCCATCCCCTTCGTTCTCCCGCTGCTCTTCCAGCTCGGCTTCGGCTGGAGCCCCGCCCGCGCCGGCCTGGTGGTCATCGCGCTGTTCGTCGGCAACGTCGGCATCAAACCCGCCACCACCCCGCTCATGCGGCGCTTCGGCATCCGCACGGTGCTGCTCGCGTCGATCCTCGTCGGCGCTGCCTGCCTCGTCGGCCTGGCCTTCGTGGAGGCCGGCACCCCGTTGCCCGTGCTGCTCGCCCTGCTCCTCATCAGCGGCATCTCGCGCTCAACCGGCTTCACGGCCTACAACAGCGTCGCCTTCGCCGATGTCGACGAGCCCCTGATGAACCACGCCAACACCCTGCTCTCGACCCTGCAGGAACTCGGCGCGGGCCTGGGCGTGGCCATCGGCGCACTGCTCATCCGCGCCGGCGGCCTGGTCGCCGCCGACGCGCCCGGCCCGTTCCGCGTGGCGCTGGCGCTGCTGGCCGTTCTGCTGGCAATCCCGCTCGTCGCCGCGATCCGCTTGCCCCACAACGCCGGCAACGCCGTCACCGGGCGTGAATCCCGGCGAGGATGAGGTCGATCCCGGTCAGGAACTGCTCGCGGTCGTCGTGCTCACGCGCCTGACGGGCGACGGCGCGGGTGAACGGGTAGTCGTCCGGGTCGAGCTCTTCCCACGCCGCCGACACCGTGTCGAGGAACTCGGCCCGGTCCACCGCTGATCCGGCCACGCGGGCGTTCGAGGCGTTCTGCGCGGCGGAGCCGAGGATGTAGTGCATCAGCGCCGACGCCACGGTGAACCAGCTGTCCTCGGGCACGCCCAGCGCGCCGACGTGCCGGCCGATGCCCTCGAAGATCCGCAGCGGCACCGATTTCGTCGGACCATGCGACAGCTGCAGCGACACCTGCGTGGCGAGCCACGGGTGCTCGGCGATCGCGTTGAACAGGCCCAGCGCGACGGCGCGGATCTCGTCCCGCGGTGACCCCGCGGCCTCGGCGGGCTCGGCCAGCGCGGAGGCGACCACGGTGTCGGTCGCGGCCTCGAGCAGCTCGCTCTTGTTCGCCACGTGCCAGTAGATCGCCCCGGGCCCGGTGGCGAGGTGCTCGCTCAGCGCCCGGAACGTCAGCCCGCCCTCGCCGGACGCGTCGAGCAGCTCGACGGCGGCCTCGGGGCTGGGCCCCGGAACTCACCGCCCTCATCACCGACGGCGACACCCCACCCTTGCTACGCCCCCACTTCACATTGCCCCTCGACCACCACTGGGACCGCGCGCCGGGCGTCACCCTCATCGGCGACGCCGCCCACCTCATGCCCCCCAACGGCGAAGGCGCCAACCTCGCCATGCTCGACGCCGCCCGGCTCGGCCAAGCCCTGGCCGCCCACCCGGGCAACGTCGAGAAAGCCCTGTCCGAATACGAACAGGAAATGTTCCCCCGCAGTCAGGCGGTCGCAGTCGAGGGCGCCGAAATGCAGGAACTCTTCGCGGGCGGCACCTCGGCCCGCGACCTCGTGGCCATGTTCACCGGCGCCGAGTGAGCGGCACCGGTTCCGCCGGCTTTACCGCCGCGGCACACCAAAGCCGCAGCCGCGCCGCCGGCGGAACCGGCGCCAGCGACAGAGGTCCCGGACGCGGCTGGGCGGCTTCGGCATCCATCGCACCCGGCGTACCTGGACACCGTGGCGATGTTCACCAGCGCCAAATGAGCGGCAACGGAGCCACTGGCTTTACCGCCGCGACACGCCAAAGCCGTAGCCCAGCCGCCGAGGGAACCGCTTGCCAGCGACACAGGTCCCAGACGCGCCTGGGTGGCTTCGGCATCCATCGCACCCTGCGTTCCTGGACACCACGGCAATGTCACCAGCACCAAATAGGCGGCAACAGATCCACTGGTTTCCGCCACGACACACCAAGGCCGCAGCCCAGCCGCCGAGGGAACCGCTTGCCAGCGACACAGCTCCCAGACACGCCTGGGTGGCTTCGGCATCCACGGCACCCAGCGTCCCCGGACGCCATGGCAATGTTCACCGGCACCAAATGAGCGGCAACGGATCCACTGGCTTTGCCGCCTCGACACAACAAAGCCGCAGCCCAGCTGCCGACGGAACCAGCACCTGCACGACAGGTCCCAGACTGGTCCGCGTGGCTTCGGCATTCGCGGCGTCCAACTCTCCCGAACGCCATGACCATAACCACCGCCACCGATTCGGCGGCACCGGTTCCGCTGGCCTTACCGCCGCGGCAAACCAAACCCGCAGCCGCGCCACCGGCGGAACCGGCCAGCGACACAGGCCCCAGACGGGTCCGCATGGCTTCGGCATCCACGGCACCCGGCGCTCCCGAACGCCGTGACCATGACCACCGGCACCGAGCAAGCGACGCCCGTTCTCCTGTTTTACGAAGCGGCAAACCAAACCCGCAGCCGAGCCGCCGACGGAACCGGCCAGCGACACAGGCCCCAGACGGGTCCGCATGGCTTCGGCATCCACGGCACCCGGCGCTCCCGAACGCCGTGGCGATGCTCAGCAGCGCCGAGCAAGCGACACTCGTTCTCCTGATTTACGAAGCGGCACACGAAAGCCGTAGCCAAGCCACCGGCGGAACCGGCGCGAACACCGTCGCGTGGTCTCGGTATCAGCAGCACTCGGCTTTCCCGGACGCTGCGACCGCAGGAAAACCGGCCACCGCGGCGCGGCAAGCGCCCGGCCGCGTCGGCTCGCGGAGGTGGCGTCTAACGTGAGTCTGCCGCCGGTCGCTCGCTGAGGGCACGACCGCGTTCCGACTCCGGGAACCGCTCCAGCATCGTCCGAAGCTCGACGGCCTCGACGTTCGCGCCGAACGTCTCCGCGCCCGGCTCCAGCCGCACGCCCTCGGCCAGACCGCCGGCGGGCACGGGATCGAAGCCGAGCGCATCGACCACAGTGGACACTTCCGCCACGGCCGCGGCGTCGTCGCCGACGAGGGCGATGGCCTTGCGGCCGGGCGTCCCGGCGGGGCGGGCTTCGTCTTCCAGGTCGTGGTAACCCATGTGGTTGAACGCCTTCACAACACGCGCGCCGGGCAGGAATTTCTGCACCGTCTCGCTCGTGGAGACCTCCAGGTCGGCGCGGTGACCGTCCACTTCCCACCAGTAGTTCATGGCGTCGATCACGAGTTTGCCGTCCAGCTCCGCCGCCGGGATGCTGCGGTACTTGCCCAACGGCAGCGCCAGGATCACGACGTCGGCCGAGGCGGCCTCGGCCGGCGTCGTGGCGACGGCGCCCGGGGCGAGGACTTCCACGGTGAGCGCGATCTTCTCCGGCGCACCCGAGCCCGCGATGAGCACGCGGTAGCCGGCCGCCACCGCGAGCCGCGCGAGGACCGTGCCGACCTTGCCCGCGCCGAGGATGCCCAGCGTCTCCGTCATTTCCCCTCCGCCAGCAGGTCCCGCACCATCGGGATCACCTTCGTGCCGTACAGCTCGACCGCGTGCATGCGCGCGCTCGCCGGCTGCGAACCGCTGGAGTAGATGAGGTCGAACCGGCCGACGTCCAGGTCCTTCACCGCGCCGGCAATCTTGCGCGCGACCGTTTCCGGCGAGCCGATGTACATCGAGCCGTGCTCGATTTCGCTGTCGTACTCGGCGCGCTGGATCGGCGGCCAGCCGCGCAGCCGGCCGATGCGGTCGCGGATCACGCGGTAGCGCGGCCAGAACAGTTCACGCGCTTCCTCGTCGGTGTCGGCGATGAAGCCGGGCGAGTGCATGCCGACGGGGTGGGCGGTCGTGCCGAACTCCGCGGCGGCGCGGCGGTAGAGGTCCACGTACGGCGCGAACCGCTTCGCCGGCCCGCCGATGATCGCGAGCATCAGCGGCAGCCCGTAGTGGGCCGTGCGGATCACCGACTGCGGCGAGCCACCGACGCCGACCCACGTCGTCAGGCGGCCCGACTCCGTCTTGGGGAACACGTCGGCCGCGTCCAGCGCCGGACGGAGCGTTCCGCTCCACGTCACGGGCTTCTCGTCGAGTAACTGAACGAACAGGTCGATTTTCTCTTCGAACAGCTTGTCGTAGTCGGAGAGGTCATATCCGAACAGCGGGAACGACTCCGTGAACGAACCACGTCCGAGAATGATCTCCGCGCGGCCGTTGGAGAGTGCGTCGACGGTCGCGAAACGTTGGAAAACGCGCACGGGATCGTCGGAACTCAACACGGTCACCCCCGAGGACAGGTGGATCCGCGACGTGCGCGTGGCGATGCCCGCCAGCACCGTCTCCGGGGTGGTGATCGAGTACTCCGGCCGGTGGTGCTCGCCGAGCGCGATCACGTCCACGCCGATCTCGTCGGCGAGCACGGCCTCGTCGAGCACGTGCCGGATCGCGGCGGCGTAGGACATCGGCGTGCCGGAGTCGTCCTCCGGGACGTCGCCGAAGGTGTCGAGGCCGAAAACCAGGTCAGACATGGGAAGGCGCCTTCGTGAGCAGTTCGCGAACCCGCGGCGCGACCTCGCGGCCGAACAGCTCGATCGACCGGGCGCGAGCTTCGCGGGGCAGGTTCATGATGTCGTACTTCAGGTCGAACCGGTTGAGGCGCAGGTCACGCGCCACGGTCGCGATCTTGCGCGCCACGGTGTCCGGCGAGCCGACGAACAGCGCGCCGCCCTCGATCTCCGCCAGGTAGCGGCGGCGGTCCGGCTTGTAGAAGCCGCGCTCGGCCGCGAGGTTCGCGACCACGGGATGCCAGTACTCCCACCACGTCTCGACGGCTTCGGAGTCGGTGTCCGCGATCAGGCCGAGCGAGTGCTGTCCGACCGGCAACACCGGCTGTCCGAATTGCGCCAGCGCGCGGTGGTAAAGCTCCACGTGCCCGGCGAACCGCTGCGGCCGACCGCCGATGATCGCCAGCATCAGCGGCAGCCCGTACTTCGCGGCGCGCACGACTGAATCCGGGCTGCCGCCCACGCCGATCCACGTCGGGATCCCGCCCGGGCGCATCCGCGGGTGCAGCGTCTGGTCCACCAGCGGCGCGCGCACGGTGCCCGACCACGTCACGGACTCCTCGCGTTGTAAGCGCATGAACAGTTCGAGTTTCTCTTCGAACAGGTGCTCGTAGTCGGCGAGGTCGTATCCGAACAACGGGAACGACTCCGTCGCCGACGCCCGGCCCAGCACCAGCTGCGCGCGGCCGTTGGAGACGGCGTCGACGGTGGAGAAGTCGTGGTAGAGGCGGACGGGGTCGTTGGTGCTCAGGACCGTCACGGACGTGCCGAGCTTGATGCGCTCGGTCGCGGTCGCGACGGCCGCCAGGAGCACCGGCGTCGCGCTGTCGTTGTGGCCCTCGCGGTAGTGCTCGCCGACGCTGAAGACGTCGAGGCCGGCTTCTTCGGCAAGGCGTGCCTCGTCGACGAGCAGGCGGACGGTCTCCGCGTCGCTCAGTGTGCGCGCTCCGTCGGTGGCGACTTCGCCGAAGGAGTTCAGCCCGAACTCGAAGCCGGGGTTCTTCGTCATGCCATCAGGATGCGTCGGCGCGGGGGCCGTCTGCCGCTCCCTCTCATGGAGACCTTCAGCCATCGGCTTCGATGCGCCGGGTGATCTTGTCGGCCGCCGTGCGCAGGGTGCGCAGCTCCGTTTCGGACAGCACGTCGTACACCAGCTCGCGCACGCGCTCGACGTGACCGGGCGCGGACTCGAGCACGTGCGCGTAGCCGGCTTCGGTGAGCACGGCGTGGGTGTAGCGGCCGTCCTCCGGGTCGGGCTCGCGGTAGAGGAACCCGCGCTTCTCCAGCCGGCTGATGAGGTGCGACAGGCGGGAGAGTTCGGCGTTGGTCAGGATCGCCAGCTCGCTCAGCCGCATGCGCCGGCCGGGTTCCTCCGACAGCCCGGCCAGTGCGTAGTACTCGACGTAGCTGAGCTGCGCGTCTTCCCGCAGCTGCTTCTCCAGCTCGGTCGGCAGCCGGTGCAGCAGGTACGTGAACGAGCGCCACGTCTGCAGCTCTTCGGAGTCGAGCCACCGCGGGGCGGCCTGCCGGTGTGTCATGCGTCCCAGTCTAGCGCGTGACTTGAATGTTCAAGTTCGCGTGTCCAGCATTTGACATGAACATTCAAGTCACCTCCGGAAGGAACCGGCACGTGAGTAACCTGAAGATCGCCGTCATCCTCGGCAGCACCCGCCCGGGACGTAACGGCAAGCAGGTCGCCGACTGGGTCTTCGCCAAGGCCAAGGCCCGCACCGGCGCGGACTACGAGCTCGTCGACCTGGCCGAGTTCCCGCTGCCCCACCTGGACGAGGCCCTGCCGCCCACCCTCGGCCAGTACGCCGGCGAGCACACCAAAGCGTGGGCCGCGAAAATCGACTCCTACGACGGCTTCATCTTCGTGACGCCCGAGTACAACCACTCGACGTCCGCCGTCTTGAAGAACGCGATTGACTACCTCTACGCGGAGTGGAACAACAAGGCCGCGGCCTTCGTGTCCTATGGCTCACTGGGCGGCGCCCGCGCGATCGAACACCTGCGCGCCATCTGCAGCGAGCTCCAGATCGCCCACGTGCGCCAGCAGCTGTCATTCTCGCTGTTCACGGACTTCGAGAACTTCGCGTCCTTCGCCCCGGCCACCCTCCACGACGACGCGGCCAACACGCTGTTCACCCAACTGGAGACCTGGTCGGGCGACCTCAAGGCGATCCGGGACTGAGGTCTTTTTCAAGTGGCGCCGCGCCGGCCTTCCTCCGGCGTGGTGCCCACTGTCCACAAGACACTGACGGTCAGCTCTTCTTCCACGTGCACCCACCGGAGGACTTGAAGAACTCGCCCTTCTTAGGGTGATTCACGTAGGTCCGGCGATGTTGTCGTTGGCGATGATGGCGTCGAACGATCCGGTGTCGTTCTTGTCACGCTCCCAACAGCAGTTGTTCACGAATGAGTCGGTCCCGGGGCCCCGCGGTCTTGTACGTGCCCGCCACGATGTCTTCGCCGACTTTGCAGGTGCCGTTGCCGAACTCGGTTTGCGGTCCGCTTGGCCGCGTCGTGCTCGTGGTCGGCGCCGCGGCCTCGATCGCGACAGGCGGCGGAGCCGGCGCGGTCGCGGTCACCGTGACCGTCGTCGGCGAGCCGGTGCTCCGCGCGGCCGTGGGAGTGGCAGGCGCGGCGCGACCAGCACTGACACTGGCCCCCTTGTCCTGAGCCTCAACGCGGTTCGCGCCGTGCCGAGCAGCTGTTACCCGCAAAGGGACACGATTCGGACGAGCGCCCGTCCGCCGCTGCGCACGGCGACGGTGTTGGCAGCTGGGGTTACTCCAGGTTTACGCTCACGACCATGCGATTCGCCATCAAGACTTCGCCCCAGAACACCGTCTGGGAGGACATGCTCGCGGTCTGGCAGGCGGCCGACGAGATCGAGCTGTTCGAATCCGGCTGGACGTTCGACCACTTCTATCCCATTTTCTCCGATTCGACCGGCCCCTGCCTGGAGGGCTGGGTCACACTGACCGCGCTCGCGCAGGCCACCAAGCGGCTGCGCCTGGGCACGCTCGTCAGCGGCATGCACTACCGGCACCCCGCGCTGCTCGCGAACATGGCCGCGACGCTCGACATCGTGTCCGGCGGGCGCCTGGAGATCGGCATCGGCGCCGGGTGGAACGAGGAGGAGTCCGGCGCGTACGGCATGGAGCTGGGCACCATCAAGGAACGCAGCGACCGTTTCGAGGAAGGCTGCGAGGTCCTGATCAGCCTGCTGACGCAGGAAACCACCACCTTCAAGGGCACGCACTACCAGCTCACCGACGCCCGCAACGAACCCAAGGGCGTCCAGAAGCCCCACCCGCCCATCTGCATCGGCGGCAGCGGCGAAAAGCGCACCCTGCGCACGGCCGCGAAGTACGCCGACCACTGGAACTTCACCGGCGGCACGCCCGAGCAGTTCGCGCACAAGCGCGACGTCCTGCACCGCCACTGCGCCGACATCGGCCGCGACCCCAGCGAGATCACGCTGTCCTCGCACGTGCGCCTGGAGCCCGACCTGGACTACGCCGCGGTCGCCAAGCAGGCCGAGGGCCTCGGCGAGGCCGGCCTCGACCTGGCGATCGTCTACCTTCCGCCGCCGCACACCCCCGCGGTGCTGGAGCCGCTGGCGAAGGCACTCGAACCGCTGCGCTGATCTTTCACCGGGGCCGCGCACACACTTGTGTGCGGCCCCGTCGTGGGAGGTCGAGGCTTCGGAATACCGAGCCGGTACCACTCGGCCCTGTCCACAGAAGACTTGTCTGCAGGGCTTCCAAAACATCCCTAAAGCACTCACTCGCTCGATCCATTCAGGACGGACGAGCACCGGCGCGAGTCCGCGGAAACCACCGGCCCGGCATCTCTCTCCGGCCAGAAGCCCCCACTTCAGATTCCGGAACACGCATCACGCGATGCTAAAATTCCACCATGCCCGCTGACGAAAACGAAGACCTCCGGAAACGAGCTCGCACCGTCATGGCGGACCTCGCGCGTGCAGGCAACACGAAAGAGCTCGCGGAGTTCATCGAGCACGGCCTGGACGTCAACGTGCTCGACGAGGCCGGCAATTCACTCCTCATGCTCGCCGCGTACCACGGGCGGGGCGAGACCGTGGAGTACTTGCTGCGGCACGGCGCCGATCCCGACATCTGCAACGCCCGCAACCAGTCGCCGATCGCGGGCGCCTTGTTCAAGGGCGAGAGGGAAATCGTCGCGGCGCTGAAGAAGGCGGGTGCCGATCTGGACGCTGGGACTCCGAGCGCGCGGGAAGCCGCGAAAATGTTCGGGCAGAGCCTGTAGAAAAGCCGCGCCCCCGTCGCAGCGACGGCGACGGGGGCAGCGGCCACAAAGGACTTACAGCGCGCCCAGGGCCTCGCAGGCCTTCTGCACACCCTCACCGTAGGCCGGGTCGGCCTTGGTGCAGTTTTCGATGTGCCGCTGGACGGTTTCCTTGCGCGCACCCTTGATCGCGCGCGCCGTGTTCTCGAACAGACGCTGTTGTTCGTCCGCGGACAGCAGGCGGAACAGGTTGCCCGGCTGGGTGAAGTAGTCGTCGTCGTCTTCGCGGAAGTTGAAGTGGTCCGCGGTCGAGCCGACGGCCTGCGCCGGGTCGGCGTAGGCGGGCTGCTCCTGCCAGCGGCCGAAGTTGTTCGGCTCGACACCGGGGACGCCACCCTGGTTGCCGTCGACGCGCATGGCGCCGTCGCGGTGGTAGGTGTTGACCACCTTGGCGCCGCGCGGGTAGTTGACCGGGATCTGGTGGTGGTTCACGCCGACGCGGTAGCGGGCGGCGTCACCGTAGGAGAACAGGCGGCCCTGCAGCATCTTGTCCGGGCTGAACGAGATGCCGGGGATCAGGTTCGCCGGGGTGAAGGCGGCCTGCTCGACGTCGGCGAAGTAGTTGTCCGGGTTGCGGTTGAGCTCGAACTCGCCGACCTCGATCAGCGGGTAGTCCTTCTTGCTCCACACCTTCGTCAGGTCGAACGGGTGGAAGCGGTAGGTCGCCGCGTCGGCCTCGGGCATGACCTGCACGAACAGCTTCCACTTCGGGAAGTCGCCACGCTCGATGGCGTCGAAGAGGTCGCGCTGGTTCGACTCGCGGTCGGCGGCGATGACGGCGCCGGCTTCCTCGTCGGTCAGGTTCTCGATGCCCTGCTGGGTACGGAAGTGGAACTTGACCCAGTTCCGCTCGCCCGCCGCGTTGATCAAGCTGTAGGTGTGCGAGCCGAAGCCGTGCATGTGCCGGTACGACTTGGGGATGCCGCGGTCGGTCATGATGATCGTGACCTGGTGCAGCGCCTCGGGCAGGTTCGTCCAGTAACCCCAGTTGTTCTCCGGGTCACGCAAGTTGGTGCGCGGGTCACGCTTCACCGCGCGGTTGAGGTCGGGGAACTTCAGCGGGTCGCGGTGGAAGAACACCGGCGTGTTGTTGCCGACGACGTCCCAGTTGCCCTCTTCGGTGTAGAAACGCAGCGCGAAACCGCGGATGTCGCGCTCGGCGTCGGCCGCGCCGCGCTCACCTGCGACGCTCGAGAACCGTGCGAACATCTCGCACTCGTTGCCGACCTTGGCGAAGATCGCGGCCTTCGTGTACTGCGAAATGTCATGCGTGACGCGGAAAGTACCCCACGCGCCGGAGCCCTTGGCGTGCATGCGGCGCTCCGGGATGACCTCGCGGTCGAAATGCGCCAGCTTCTCGATGAGCCACAGGTCCTGCAACAGCACCGGGCCCCGCGGGCCCGCGGTGACGCTGTTCTGGTTGTCCACGACCGGCGCACCCGCCGCCGTCGTCAGCGGTTTGGTGTTCTCCTCGAAAGCCACTTCATCTCCTTCAGGTGGTGGACAGTCAGTTTTCGTTGCAGGAAGGGCAAAGGCCCCAGTACGTCACTTCGGCCTCGTCGATGACGAACCCGTTGGTGCTCACGGGTGTGAGGCAAGGCCGCTCCCCCGCCGCGCAGTCGACGTCGGCGACCGCACCGCAGCTGCGGCACACCACGTGGTGGTGGTTGTCGCCCGTGCGCACCTCGAACCGCGCCGGCGACCCGGCCGGCTCGATGCGCCGCACCAGCCCCACCTCCCCCAGCGCGGCGAGGATGTCGTACACCGCCTGCGTCGACACCGCACCGAGCTCGGAGCGCACCGCGCGGACCACCGCCTCGACGTCTGCGTGCGGCCGCTGCGCCACCGCGTGCAGCACGGCGGTCCGCTGCTTGGTGACTCGCAGTGAGACACCCCGCAGACGTTCCGCAGGATCGGTGGCCGGCACAAGGGCATCAGACCATGTTTTCTGGAACAAGTCCAGACTAGAGAATGGATACGTTCAAGTGAATCGAAGTGCTCATCCGAGCAAGGCGTGTGACTTCAGTAGTGCCTTGACCAGGGGCGACTGTGCGTCGGTGATCAAGAGTTGGTGTTTTGCCGACGCACCCTTGGTCGGATTCGCACATCCGATGAGATGGTAGTCACAGGAGTTGATCACCGGCGAGACTCGAGTGTTCGTTCTCGCGCATGAGTACACAAAGTGATGATCGTGCTGACGGTGTGTGCGCCCACCGGACGGCCGCACCCTCCACCAGCGGCGACGTCCTACTTCCGCGTCATTCGCAGCTTGGCGATCTCCCTCGCCCAGGCCAGGAACGCCACCGGCACAGCGCCTCGACTGGGATTGATGGTCACGGTCGCATCGGTCCACGAGCTGCCGCGCGGTACGGGAAGGACGAGAACGGCCGCATCCTCACGCCAGGCGCGATCGCGGAACTCGATCAGGCGCTCCCCCTCGGTGACGACATCGAACAGTTTGATTTCGCTGCCGTTGAACGTTTCCTTCGCCGCTGTCACCCTTCGGAAGTCTTTGCCCCGCGCCGGCCGGTCGATCCGTTCGGCTCCGTCGAGCAGAAACCGGGGAAGTTTGCCCCGCGCATCCAGCATCTCGACACCCAGGACACGACCGTCCGCCGAGAAGTCCAGGTTGATCATGCCGCCCACACCGTTGGGATCACACGGATACATGTGCAACCTTCCGCGCGCCAAGACGACCGCGACTGCTCAAGGTAACGGCAAACAGCCGCCACCATCAGAACCCTTCAACCTCGCCTTCCAACGTCGCCGTGCGAAAGGCCTCCGCAAGACGCGCCGCGGCGTCCGAAGGGCGGCCCGGGAGGCGCGCAAGCAAGATGCGCCGCCGTTCGGAAGGGCCGCCCCGGACAGGAAGGACACGGACGCCGGGCGGGAGGACCGGAGTGAGCGCGGTGGGCACGGTCGTGATGCCGCAGCCGGCGGCGACGAGGTGGAGCTTGGCGAGCCAGTCGCGTGCGGTGTGGGCGATGTCGGGGCGCTCGTCGAGGCCGGGCCAGACGCCCATGACGAGCTCGTCGCGCGAGCCGGCGATCCAGCGCTGGCCGGACAGATCGGCGACGTCGATGAACTCGCCACGCGCGAGGGGGTGGCCGGTGGGCACGGCGACGCACAGGCTGCGTTCGGCGAGGGTCTGCACCTGCAGTGCCGGGGTTTCGCTGTCCGGCGGGCGGAAGGGCGGCGCCGACGCGATCAGCGCCAGGTCCAGCGTGCCCGCGCGCAGCGCGCGGACCAGCGCGGGCGTGCTGCCTTCGCGCGTGGTCACGGTGATGCCCGGGTGCGTGCGGCGCAGGTCCGCCAGCGCGCGGGGCACCAAGGCGGCGCCGGCGCTGGCGAACCAGCCCAGCCGGACGCTTCCGTGACCGTCGGGCAGGCCGACGAGGTCGCGCGCCGCGGGGGCAACCAAGAGGACAACAGTTGGGGCGCGGCGCACGGCCAGGCCGGGCGGCGGTGTGGGACGCGCG
>NZ_JBFBAF010000042.1:0-81121 GCF_040682095.1 Amycolatopsis sp. NPDC051372 | reverse complement strand
GACCTCAACGCCAAGATCCGCGCCTTCATCGACGGCTGGAACGAACGCTGCCACCCCTTCATCTGGACCAAAACCGCCGACGAGATCCTCAAGAAATCCAACCGTCAGACCACTTCAAACACAGACCACTAGCAGATATGAACTTCTTTCGGACTGGTAATCTGCTGCCGCTCTTCGTCAGCCGTCCGAGCGTGCATGCCGCGCTTCAGTGCGAGGGCGGCCGCGAGCTCGGGATCGGCCACGTCGCTTGGCTTGACTATGACGCGTCCCGCGCTGATTTAGCAGACACACGAGTTTGCCGAACACGGATGTCGCGCAGTTACACCCGCATCGACCCGGCCGAGGGGCTCGGCCGAGTGAGCCCGTGGGTGGAGGCGGTGGCCGCATGTCGCAGCCGCCGACGCCTCGGCCACCAGCTGTCCTCGTGCGCGGAAATCAGGCTGCTGGCGGTATGTTGTGATTGTTCTGGCTGAAGGTGTTGTCCGGATCGAAGACCTTCTTGAGTTCGCGGAGCCGTTGGTAGGTGTGCGGCGCATAGGCCAGCTCGGCGCCGTCGTGCCCACTGATGAAGTTCAAGTACTTCAGGCCGGTGCCCCAGGCGGAAAGACGTTCGATCAGCGTCTCGATCCGTTCGAGCGGGGCTGCGTTGACTTCGTGCGTACCCACGGCCGCACCCCACACGACGAAGCCGGCGTCGCGATTGCCAACCGCATTCGCGATCGCGGGAGGTCGGGCCAGAGCGCCGCCGAGGTGACGAATATCTACGATCGTCACAGTGCAGCCGGACTTCGGGCCGGCTGCCTCAACGAGGAGGTCGACGGCTTCCGGGGTGAGTTTCTCGAGCAGTGTCGATCGTTCCTCGTACGGCATGGGATCGGTAGGCTCTTGGTGGACTGCGGCGAACTCCGGGAAGGACCGTAAACCGACATCGTCGATGACCCTCGGTGCGACCTGCCGAAGCGGCGCGACGAGGCGCGCTCCTTCCTCCGGGTCACCGATATACGCGATACGCACGTGGACGACCAACTTGCCGCGAAGCGGCTCTGGCACCGACGGCAACGGCGGTAACCTGAGAAGCGCCACGGAGGAGTTCATCTCCTCCGGCGCCTCGTCGGTGAGATCGCGATACGCTTGAAGCACAACAGCGGTTGAGTCGCCAGCGTAGTAGAGGCCGCCACCGAAGAATTCCTTCACCGGGAACAGCGCCAGTTGCAGAGCCGTCACGACGCCAAAGTTGCTCTTGCCGCCGCGTAGGGCCCAGAACAAGTCGGGATCGCTGTCCGCCGACACTTCACGCAGGCAGCCGTCGGCGGTGGCCACTTGCAGACTGAGTACGTGGTCGGCCGCCCAGCCGAAAGTGCGGCCCAGGAAGGGGCTGAGTCCGCCGCCGAGCACATAGCCTGCGACGGCAACGCCCGGTGAAGAACCACACAGAGGAGCCAAGTCGTGGCGGGCAGCGCGATCGACGACATCCTGCCACCGAGCGCCGGCACCAACGTGCACCGTCGCGTTGGTCGGGTTCACCTCGACGTCGCCCATGCGTCCGGTGTTTATCATCATCGACCCGCGAACGGGGTCGAAGGGCTGGTGACCCGTGCACACGACCCCGATCTGGAGCCCGTTGGACGATGCGTATTCCACTGCGGCTTGGACGTCTGCCGCGCAGGTGGCACCGACGACAACTGCTGGGCGGTGTTCGACCAGGAGGTTGAACCCAGTGCACTCCGCCGCGTAACCCGCTTCGCCGGGCCGCAGAACGGGGCCGAGCACGACGCTCTTCAACTCGGTGATTCCATCGAGTGAGGCCTCCACTTGAGTTCGAGCAGCTTTCACTGACCTTGGCCTTTCTCGGTAGACAACCGGCGCGTCATGCGCTGAGAAATTTCTAATACAACGCAGTCAGGCGCTCGGGAAGTTTTGCTGGAATATCGACTCCGAAAGGCTAACCTCCGTTCGGAGCTTCGCGCGCTCGGTAACTGGTTACAGCAGACTTACAAAATTTCCCGAGATAAAGTGAGATGACCAAAGGGACAAGAATGATCGCCGGTAAGCTCTGGACTGGCCCGTCGCTGCCAGGCTATGAAGCTCGCGTGCGACAGTGTTGGAAATCTCATTCATTGTGACGAGGTTCACCATAGGCAATGACTCGCGGTTCCCTAGCGCAGCTCGAAAGTTTCGCTACCAGGATGGCGTGCTTTCGCGAGCACCATCGTGTGACAAATGCTGACCGTGCACCTCAGGGCTTCGAAATCTGTCAGCGCCCAGCCAAGACTCGGTCCAGGAAACCGAGCACGAGCTTGGCAACTTGGTCCAAAGCGCTCTCCAGGAGGAAGTGACCCCCGTTGAGAAGGTGCACTTCCGTGTTCGGGGCGTCTCCAGTGAAGGCCAGGGCACCCTCAGGGCCGAAGATCGGATCGTTCTTCCCCCACACTGCCATCACGGGAGGAAGGTTCGCCCGCAGGTACTCGTGCAGTGCTGGATACATCGGCGGATTGGAGGCGTAGTCCAAGAACAACTTCAACTGGATTGCGTCGTTGCCAGGCCGCGACAACAGCTGGTAGTCGTGGTGCCACGCGTCCGGACTCACCAAGCTCTCGTCTGGAACGCCGGTCACGTACTGCCATCTCGTGGTTTCCAAGGTCAACGCCTTGCGGATGTTCGCCTCTGTTTCCGTGTTCTGCTCGCGCTGGTAAGCCCACACGGTCGACCAAAAATTCTCAACAAAGCCCGAGTCGTACCCGTTGCCGTTTTGCGTGATGATGGCTGTGATCGAGTCCGGATGTGCGATGGCGAGGCGCCAGCCGATGGGAGCGCCGTAGTCCTGGACATACATTGCGTAACTGCCTAAACCTAGCTGCTCCAGCAGCCCCGCCGTCAGGCTCGTCAATGCGTCGAACGTGTAGGCGAAGTCCTCCACCGATGGCGCCGACGACAGGCCGAAACCCAAGTGATCCGGCGCTACGACGTGATACCGCGCCGAAAGTTCCGGGATCAGCGTTCGGAACATGAAGGAGCTCGTCGGGAACCCGTGCAGCAGGACAACGGCGGGAGCATCCGTGGGACCCGCTTCGCGATAGAAGAGCTGCTGACCCTCGACGGTCGCATAGCGATGATGAACGGTGGCCATATCTGACTCCAAGCGATATCAGTTGCAGCTGAGACGAAGCGACAGTTGACCACTCACCTAGGGCAGCGAGCGCAAACTGAGCGCAGCGCGTGCTGCTCTCGCGTCAAACCCGTGGCTCGAGACTAGACGCCGAATCCGTGTGTGGCACGAGTTGCGCGGCGCCGCTCAAGCACACCAGGAATCGTTACGGGGGAAGCGGGCAACCGGACGACGCGCATCCGCAGCTGTGCCTTGCTGCCGCTACCCACTCCCGTGGTGCGGTCTCAGGGTCAGTGGGCAGGTCGGGCGCTGCTGGCGGCGCACTGACCGTTAGTGTTTGCATGCCCCTATGACCGCGGGAGTCAACTCTGGCATCGCCGGCCCTGCCTGGCCGCTTCCGGCCGGACGCCGACGTGGCGGGTCGGCCTCGTCGAGGGGCACTGCAACCACGAGCTGCTGCGTTTCGTCGCAACCAGCCGTTGCGCAGTAGGTAGACGTCGAGTACGCAAAGTAGTCAAGTGCAACCAAAAGTCACCATCACTCAGCGTCGACCGCCTGGGAGTTCAGGGCTGGCGAGGTCGGAGTTCTTCAGAACGCGGCGCCGTCACGAACGCCCTCGTGACAGCCTGCCCTGGAGTTTTTCGACCTCATCGCCTGATAGGCAGCCGTGCCCATCTGGGGCGCCCGGCTCAAGCTTCGAATCCGTGGTGGAAATGCGTTGCGCGGGCGACGCGGACATCATCGTCATCAGCGATCGGCCGAGAACGTGCGGGAGGGTCTCGATGTCTACATGATTGCGGGTGATCCCGACGCGCTCGTTCACATGCGCAGTGAAGGCGTGCAGCACCTGCGCGAACCATCTACCAGCTGTGGTGCAGAGGCCAGGTGGCTGGCACGAAAACCTGGTGATGCTCGCCACATGGCGACGCGCCGCCGCCGCTCAATGGCAGGTTATTGTTTCCTGCGCAGTGGTGGAAACCGGACTGGGGGACTTGGAATCTCTGTCCTTACGGACATCTTTCCGATCCGACCACCGTGAGAAAATTGCCTATAGTCGACGGTGTTGACTCCCGCGCAGTCACCGGCTCGATACGCGGCGGGAGGCGGCTTGCAGTGGCGGGCAGACCGCCCACTTCCGAAGACCCCAGAAGGCATTTCATGACTAATCGTCCATTTCGTTTCGGCGTAACACTCTTCAACATCGGCTCACGGGCGGCTTGGCGCGCTCGAGTGCGTGAAGTGGAGGAACTCGGGTACGACGTGCTTCAGCTTCCGGATCACCTGGGCATGCCGGCGCCGTTCCCCGCGTTGGTCGCTGCGGCTGACGTGACGAACCTCCGGCTGGGCACCTACGTCCTCAACGTCGGTGTCCTCACTCCCGCCTACCTTGCCCGCGACGTCGCTGATGTCCATCGGCTGACCGCGGGGCGTCTGGAGTTGGGCCTCGGTGCCGGCTACGTCCCGGGCGAGTTCGAGGCAGCGGGTGTGCCGTTCGGCACAGGAGGGGATCGGTTGCGAAAACTCGCCGACGTCGTCGCAGCCACCCGGGACCTCCTCGCCTCCGAGCCCGACAAGCCTGTTCCGCCGATCATGTTGTCCGGGGCGGGTGATCGCATGCTGCGTCTCGCAGGCCATGAGGCCGACATCTTCAGCTTCGCGATCATGGCTGGGGTCGAGCCGGGCCTTGCTCCGGAAGAAGCCATGGCTCGTCGCGTCAACGTGTTGCGGGAGGCAGCCGGTGACCGTCTGGGTGACATCGAGCTGAACCTGTTCGTCGCAGCGGTTGGCGAGAGCGCAGATCGGCTCGACCTTTCGATCATCCGTGACGCCAGCGGTCTCGACGACGACAAGCTCTGTCGGCTCCCGGGAGTGCTGGTCGGTTCTCCGCGCGAGATCGCGGACCGGCTGTTGCGCTACCGAGAAGAGTTCGGCACGAGCTACATCAGCGTGCTGGAGCCACACATGACTACCTTCGCTGAGGTCATCAAACTCCTGCGCTGACAGGGTCGTCGCGAGCGTTGTGCTCGCCGGCTTGGTGTGGGCAGGACAATCGTCTAGCTGCTGGCCCCGCGCCCCGTGGGCGCGGGACCAGCAGCGGGATGGCGCAACCGAAGCCCTCCGAGGTTGCCGGAGGTCCATTGTCGATCGAAGAGAGCCGCGCGATCGTCCACCCGGCGACGATTTTCGGGAGACGGCAGGCTGACTGTCCCGCCCGCGCCCCATTCGGTGCTCATTCCGCTCCGCGGCGAACGATCCCTGAGAGGATTGTTTGCGGCCGTGATTCGCGCGGACCGCCGACGGGATCGCGCTGTCGGCTCTCCGCTGGAGCCTGGACGTCCATGGAACCACCGTTGTGCAGAGCAGCTTTCCTGGGGTGCAGCGGGAGGCCCATCATGCGCCGAGGACAACTTGTTCCGCCTCTTGCGTCGCCCTCTGCTTCGCGGTGACGCTGATGATCGATTCGCCCAGTGTCCACAGCGCCACACCGATCAAGACCAGGTCCTTGAGCAGGAACTGGCCAGGTTGTGCCGATAGCACCGGAAATGGCCCCGCAAACGTGACGACCACGCCTGGGGTCGTGAAGAGAAAGCTGAGTGTGCCTAGGAACAGTAGGATCGCCAGCGCGCTGCCCACAGCGGACAGCCGTGGCCGCAACGGCTGGATCGCGATCAGGATCGCGGCCACGATCTCCATGGTTCCCAGTGCCACTGCGACCGTGTGTGGACTGAAGATGTCTAAGAGCCAGCTCATCAGCGGGCTGTTCTCGATCAGTACCCGCGCGTCCATTTTTACGTATTTGCCACCACCGATCCACGCCAGAACGACGACCAGACCGTAGCGGCTTACAAGCGAGCCTGCTCCGGCCAACCGACCACCCCACAATTGGGCGCGCGTGGCCACGATGACGTTCGTCGACATGCAAACAATCCTCTCCGCAACGCTTGCCGCCTGCACTCCGGACGGCGTTGGCTGATCTCGACGAACGCGACGGTATCGGCGCTGACCGCAGCGGAGATCTTTTGCCGGAGATCTCTAAGAACCACGTAAGAAGATACCGGACCGCGCGCTGTCCAGCGTTGTCGTGCACGGGCACCGCACGAGTGACCCGTTGGACGAGTCGGATGGCTGCGCAGCGGTGAGGTCAGCGCAGCGGTGGAGCAGGCGGGGGTGCTCAGTCCTGTCGTCGACTCGCGTAGCGAGATTCTGCCTGGACCAGGTCGGCCTTCAGCTGGTTGATCGCCTAGGCCCGGGATTTCACTGCGAATGCCTTGGGCCGTTTGAACGTCCGCATCGTCTCGACCTGTCCGTCACTGGGCTTCACGATCGTGGTGGCGCGCTCAGCAGCGACCGCATGATCGAATCGCGCAGCCTTGGGTAGCGAGGAGCCCTGCGTGTCCTGGCGAGCACGCGGCCGGCGCGGTCTCCGCCCGCACCGCCGCGTGGATTGGCCGATGACAACGACCTCGTCAAGGGCGCATCTCAGGTCGGCCCGGCGGCAACCACCCCGACGCCGAATGCCGAGTCGGTCGACACTGCCGGCTCAGCGCTGGTGCGGTGTGCCCGCGGAGACGAAGTTCGGCCGGCGGGCACGGTGTTAGGGGTGGACGTGGCCCTTGCCCTTGCCCTTGGGGTGCCCCTTGGCTTTATCGGCTGGATTGGCAGCGTTGTTGTCGCGGTTGGCCGTAAGGGCGCCAGGGCCGGCCACTGAGGCCGGGCCTGGCGCGGCTGGAGGCGGTCCGGCGATCGCCGTGGCAGGTGGCTTCGCGGGCGTCGCCGGCGAGGGCGTGGGGATGATCTGCACAGGCGTCGTGGAGGAGGTGGGGACGGATGTCGTGGGTTGTTCGGCGGCGGGAGTTGAAGCGGGGCTTGGCGCGTCGGGATTCGTGAGCGCTACGACAACCATTGCCAGGGTGGCCGCGGCTGCGAGGCCCCTCGAGGCGATCAGGGTTCGTTGACGCCGCGTGAAACCCGGCATCGAGGCGCGGTCAGGGCCCGTGGTGCCTGTGTGCGTGGCCGTGGCCCGCTCAGCATCTGCAGTGCTTCATGCGCTGTGGGGCGGTGTTCTGGCTCGCGGGCGGTCATACGTGTGAGGGTCCGTGCGAGAGGTACGGGCAGCCCGTCGGGGATGCGCGGAGACCGGTGTAGCCGCGCGAGTGCCGATTCGGCCATCGTGTCGGGGTACTCCCGCTCCGCGGTCAAGCACTCGAGCAGGATGAGGCCGAGCGCGTACACGTCGGCGGCCGGTCCGGCCGGCTCACCGGCGATCTGCTCCGGTGCGAGGTAGGCGGCCGTGCCGGTCACAAAACCAGTGCCGGTGATGTGGGTCGAGTCGAGTTCGTGGGCGATGCCGAAATCGCCGATCAGCGGGCCGTCGGGGTCGAGCAGGATGTTGGCGGGCTTGAGGTCCCGGTGCACGACGCGCCGGTTGTGCAGGTGTGCCAATGACTCGGTGAGCCGGACCCCCAGCTCGGACACTTCTGCGGTTGGCAAGGGCCCGGCGAGCAGGCGCTCGGCGAGATTTCCGCCGTCCACCAGCTGCATCACCAGAAACGGTCTGCTGTGATCGGTCCCGCTGTCCAGCACGGCCACCACCCCGGGGTGGTTGATGCCGGCCTGGATGGTCTTCTCCCGGAGCCGCCGTACCTGGTCCGCCGCGACGACGTCCCGGTCGTACACCTTGAGTGCGACCGGGCGGCCGAGCCTTCGATCGAACGCCCGGTAGACCCGCGCGGTACCGCCGCTGCCGATCAGGTGTTCGACCTCGTAGCGTCCGGCGGTCAAGGTCAGAGGCTTGTCTGGGCCATCCTGGGGCACCACGTCGCCAACGAGGGAAAACCGAGGAGCGGTGACGCCGTTACTCGCTCGCTCATCCGTCATCGGCAGCCACCCCCATGTTGTCGGTGACCCACCAAGTATCCAGCGACACAGTCCGCTAAACGACAATCAGGGAAGTCGTGGCACCAGTGCCTGGAGCGAGTTCCGTGACCCGTGATCGCTGTCTGGCGAGCCGGGCGGGCTCGAGGCTGAGCCCGGTGGAGGCGGAGTTCGCCCACATGCTTCTCACGCGCTGGGACGAGGGACGCTCGTCCCTGGGCCCGGCGGCGGGGTCAGCGCCCGCCGGCGGACACGCGGAAGCCGCACACCTTGCGGGTGCCGCCAGCGCGCACGCCGCACCGAAGAGGACGTCGCCGGCGGCCGACGGGTTCTCGCGGGCGAACGTGCCACACAGGTCGCGTGCGGCGATCTGCTCGCGCACGGCGTCGGCCTCGACGTGTTCGTCGTAGAACCGCGTCGCGGCGGCATCGCCACCCAGCCGCCGCAAACCGTACGGATGGTGGCGAGCACGGCGGCGTGGTGGGGTAGGAGATGGGAGCGGTCCGCGGTCACCCCGTCGGCGCGTATCTCAAGGTCGCGGCGACGTCGCCGCCGCCGGGGACGTCCTCGTGGCGGACGGCGAGCAGGCGGGCGCCCGATAGCCAGGCGCGGCGCGCGATCTCGTCGACGAGCCCACCGGCGTCGGAAGCTCCGAAGGTCACCGCGCCCAGGTCGTCGACCTCACCGGGGACGGTGGCGTCTATGTCCACGAACAGCGTGTCGACGGCGCCGCGCGTGGCGAAGCGGGCCAGGTCTGCGAGGTCCGTTGAGGTGCGACCCTGCCCGAAGCGTTCGTTGAACGTGGTTTTCTCTTCGTCGAGCCGGGAGGCGTACCAATTGTCGAGGACCGCGCGGGCTTCGGCGACCAGTTCGCCGTCGCCGCGGTCCTCCGGGTTGCCGGGCACACTGTGCGGCACAAGGTCGGGGTAGCGGCAGTGCACGCGGAAGATGCTGTCGAGCGGCTCGGTCGCGGCGAGCACGAGCGGCACACCGTGGCCGGGCAGCACCTCGCGCAGCGCGCTGTCGACCAGCCGGGAAAACTGCGCCATTCGCACCTTCTGCCCCTCCACGCCTTGCACCCGGCGGTTCGGAGCGCGGTCCTTGATGGATGCTTTGCCGACGGCGGACGCCACGTCCGCGGGCATGTCCGGCACCCGTACCTCACGTGGGGGAGCGTCGGGCACGGTTTCCAGCACTCGCGCTGAACCCTGGGCGAGAGCCAGCACGAACGCGGTCTGCGGGAAGGTCACCGCGCGCATCAGCGGTTTGACGAAGAACCGTGTCGCTCCGACGGCGGCTGGCGTGAGGCGGTTGGGCAGCCGGAAGCTGCGCAGGGAGGCCGGTGTCGCGAACACGGCGAGGCTGCGTGCTTGGTGCCGCCAGAAGTCCCCGGAGTTCTCGTCCTCCAGCACGGCAAGCTGTTCCGCCAGCGCCGCGAGGTCCTTTTGGTCCACGTCGCCCAGCTGCGCCAGCGCTTCCCGTACTCCGTTCTTGTACGCGATCCGCTCCGCCTCGCCCGGTGACGTGGGCGCGGTCTGCAGGTAGATCGACACGGCGGCCGGAACTTCGGCCCGCCAGAGCGCGTCGATCTCGGAGCGGGTCGGGATGTCAGTGTACAGCGTCATGCGGTCCCTCCTCCTCGAGGTGTCCGTGCGCCCGTCCCGCCTGCGGCCGGGCAGGACCTCCAATTTCGACAGTAGGTCCAGGCGCGGCCGGAAACCATGGAAGTCCGGTGACGCCGCATTCGGCGTAACTTCCTGTAGTCCTGGGAACGTAAGAAATCACAAGTTCTAGCCAGCCACCGCTCATCGCTGTCCTTGGCGGGGTGACGTACACCGCGCTTCATCGGGTGGTCGCGGTCGAGTCAGGAGCTCCGGACAACGGTTTCCTTAACGCCGCGTCGGACGCCGGCGTGGTGGCGACGAGTGACCTGGTCTGCAAGTCTGAATCCGATCTGCAGTGGCGGCTCGTGATCCACGGCTGGACATGGTGTGCGCCGCACGTCCCCGAGCGTTCCGCAAGGCCTACTGGCGGGTAGGCCTGCGGTAGGTGATTTGCGCCAACACATATCACCCGTTGCGGGCGAAGACGGCCACGCCTATCAGAGACTAAATGGGGAGGTAGCTCTACCCGCCGCGCACAATGAATTACACGGGGGGAGTGCGCCGTGACCGGTCCGCGATCGTATCCCACCGAGGCCGTCGCCGAAGTGTCCAATCTGAGCAAGCCGCCCGTCATGGATACCAGAAGCGCTACCTACGCCGCTGAACTCGCCGATATTACAGGCATCACCGTCGTCGGCGTTGAGCACGGCTGCGGGGCGGGCGCTGCATGACCTGGCCACTGCAGCGCGATGCGCTCGGCCGCCGGTAGGGCGGGTGGGCTGGTGGCGGTGCTGCTGGTTACCGCTTGCACCACAGCCCCGCCGACCACGCCCGCTGGTGTGCCACAAAGCCTAGGCAGCCTGGCCGACGTGCCGGCCGTTTCGGCCAGCGTGCTGCCGACCGTGGTCAAAGTGCTCACCAGCGGCGGCAACGGCAGCGGTGTCATCTACACCGCCGACGGTTTGGTTCTCACCAACGAGCACGTCATCCGCGGGGCCGCGTCGGTGCAGGTCGCGTTCGCCGACGGCCAGCGCTATTCCGCCACGGTCAGAGCAGTTGATGTCGCCACCGACCTGGCTCTGGTACAGACCGGCCGCAGCGGGCTCCCGGTGGCCCGGTTCCAGGCCCGACTGCCGGTGATCGGTGAGCTCGCCGTCGTGGTCGGCAGCCCGTTGGGTTTCGAGAACAGCGTGACCGCCGGGGTTGTGTCCGGTCTGCACCGTGAGATTCCCGGCAGCGCCACGGAAACTCAGGCGCTCGTCGACCTGATTCAGACCGACGCTGCCATCAGTCCGGGCAGCAGCGGTGGCGCCGTCGTGAATACCCGCGGCGAGGTGATGGGAATCAGCGAGGCCTATATCCCACCGCAGGCCGGGGCTGTCTCCCTTGGCTTCGCGATTCCCGCCGCCACCGCCACCGACGTCGCCGAGCAGTTGCGGGCCACTGGCCGCGCCCGGCATGCATTCGCCGGGCTCGAACCGGCCCAGATCACCCCGCAGATCGCTGCCCAGATGCACCTGCCGAGTACAGACGGGGTCATCATCAGCGCGATCGTCCCGGGCGGGCCTGCGGCTAACGCCGGCCTGCATCCCGGTGATGTCATCCTGACCGTTGACGCGACACCGACGCGGCGGCCTGAGGACTTTCTCGGCGCATTGCGCCGCCGGACTCCGGGGGACGAAATCGCCGTGACTGTCCGCGGGCCCGGCGGCCAGGAACGCTCGGCCGAGCTCACGCTCACCGATCGACCGGCATTCAGTCAATGAGGGGACGTGCACGATCAGCGCCCGGCGGGTCCCGAGCGCCACTGCTGGGCCTGAACCGCCGCAACCGTTTGGAGCAATAGTCGATGCTTCGGTCCAGGTGGCAGGCCTCGGCGGCCAGGCCCCGGGCGCGGCAATGGTCAGCGCTGTACGTCTCCGGTCGTGTGCTGGATGAGCCCGGCTTCTTGGGGGTGGCTCGCACGGTCGAACACGGCATCGAGAATCTGCTCGAGCTTGTGCACGGTGCCGTCGAACGTCTCGGCCACCGAGCGGCCATGATCAAGGATCAGTCGAAGGGTCGTAAAAGAGGCCCCGGCCGCCACCAGAGCCGCTGGTCTCGTTGTCCAGCGCCGGAAAGAAGCAGCCGCCCTTCGGGAGGGATGTCTTGACGACCCCGGTCTCAACCCGCCAAGGCACGGCACGTCTCCTGCGGACCCAACTCGCGCGATCCCGTTTGAGGACCAGACCTCAGCCGTCCGAAACTGCCCACTCATGACGAGATCATCGCCGCGTGGGACTACCAGACACCGAACGACGGTCCTGTTAGGACCGCTCAGAGTTTCGGGTCCTTGTCGTCCGCCTTCGCCATGCGACGATCACCGGCACGAGCAGGGAGGCGACGATGCCGGCCGCGAACCCGTTGTTGTATAGGTTGAGCCCGGCCGTCAGGCTTCCGACAGTGAGGACTACGCAGGAGTGCAGGAACCCGGCGACCACCCCCCAGTGCGGCCCGAACCGGCCGGGGATCGGGGCCAGTGCCGTGCCGAACAGGGCGGCGAACAGGATCGACGGGTCGGTCACGTGCCACGGGGCGGTCAGGGAGGCGAGGAAGACGCCGGCCATGACGGGGACGATGTTGAACGTGTGCTTGCCGAACGCCGCGAATCCCACGACGCTGAAGATCGTCCCCACGATCGGCCCGTTGAGGTCCCCGCCGATGGCCAGGACGTAGCCCGTACTGATCCCGCCGGTGATCGCCATGTTCAGCAGCGTCGGCCCGAGTCCCACCTTGGTGATGAAGTCGGTGGGTGCCTGCCCCGGCAGCCGGTGCAGCGCACCCAGCTTGCGCCACGCCTGCCGGTCGACGAGCAACCCCAGCATCGCCGTCGACGCGAACAACGCGCCGAGGAATACGCCCAGGATCAGGTTGTAGCCGCTCGTCCAGATCAGCACGGGTTCGGGAACGTATCCATACGCCTTGTAGACCGCCACGACCACCGTGCCGACGAGGCCGGCGACGAAGCCCATGTTGTAGAGGGTGAACCCGTCGTGGGCTCGGAACAGTTGCTTGGCGATCGGCGCCACCACGAAGCCGATGCAGAGCTTGGTGCCGAGCGACAGCGCAAGCCGGGCGGGCAGTGGCAGCGACGTGGTGAAGAGAATCTCGGAGAAGACCGGCGCCAACGCGGCACCGAAGAACGCGGTGTTGATGTGCTCGGCGAAGGGTTGCCGCTGGTGCTTGGCGTAGAGGTAGGTGCCGGCGACCCCGGGCCAGACGTTGAGGAGGTTGTTGCCGAACAAGCCGATGCCGAGCATGAGAAGGAGGCAGGCGACCGCCGCGCCGTCGATTTTGGCCTTGGAGACGCGGTAGACGCCACAGACGAGGACGATGAGCAGGCCCGCGTTGACGAACGCCGCGCCCAGCCCGCCGATTCCCACGTAGTCGGTGACGAGGACGTCCCGCGCCATCAGGATGTCGACCACACCGCGGGCGACATCCACGGGACCGCTCACCGTCAAGCCGAAGGCCACGAACGACAGCGCAAAACAGAGGACGATCAGCAGCACCTGCCCGTCGGTTGCCTGGCCGCTCAGACGGTCTCTGTTCATCGCGCCTACTGACGGCTGGCCGGCAGGGGTTTCGCGCGTTGCTTCCGAAGCTGCTCGGGTGTTGTCAG
Source organism: Amycolatopsis sp. NPDC051372 (assembly GCF_040682095.1). Taxonomy (NCBI): domain Bacteria; kingdom Bacillati; phylum Actinomycetota; class Actinomycetes; order Pseudonocardiales; family Pseudonocardiaceae; genus Amycolatopsis; species Amycolatopsis sp. NPDC051372. Next base: position 67,875 of record NZ_JBFBAF010000042.1, on the reverse strand, counting down.
GCCCTGCCTGAGGTGCTGCTCGGGTGTTGACAGCGTATCGAGCGGCACGGCGTCGAGATTCGTGACGTGTCCCTTGACGAGCAGGATCGCGAGTGTGGCAAGGCAGAAGGGCAAGGTGAGGGCCGGGAGTCCCCACGGAGTGAACAGCACCGACAGGGTCGCGGCCAAGACGGCGGACATGACGGCGGACATGACGGCGCCGAAGATGCCGAGCACGAATGTTCGCCGCGACAGGACCAGAAACACCCCGGCGATGGCTGCCGCCGTCAGGCACGAATTGTATCCCAACAGGCCGTGGTAGATCGCGTATCCGTCGCTGCCGAGAGCTATGCCGATCGCGCCCCCGACCGCTGACCCGGCCAGCACGAGCCCGGCGGCGATCCGTGAGCAGACCGTCATCCCGATGATGATGACGATGCCTGAGATCAGGCTGTTGGCGAGGAAGATCTGGCTGACCCCGCGGAAGAGCGCGTTGGCCAGCGCCGCCACGTCGTACGACCCGGCGGAATCGACGGTCGATCGCAGCGCGGTGCCGGTGGCGGGCCCGGGGTGCTGGATGGTTCCGGGTGTCAGCAGCGTGCCCGCGTGACCATGTGCCAGTCCCAGCGCGGCGACCAGGGAGGCAAGGGTGACGATGTTGAAGGCGAGTGTCAGCGGGGGAGCCTGCCAGGTGGGAACGAGGATGGTGGTCAACGCGGCCATCACGATGGTCGATGCCGCCGCACCGCCGATGATGTAGCCGAAGATCGCCCCGTGCCACGGTGGGGACAGGAACGTCGCGAATCCGGCGCCGACCAGGGTGCCGTTGAACCCGTAGAGACCAGCCCGGATCGCGACGCGGTCGAGGCCGAGCAGATGCGCGGTGACAGTCGCGGCGGCCACTCCGACGATCGTGGCGGTACCCAGCCACGGTGTGTACAGGTAGAGAGCGAGCAGGAAGAGCACCCCGGTGACCGGGTTGTCCATGAAGCAGACCTGCCCGACGCCGCGCAGGCAAGAATCCGCGAACGCAACCGCCGGGTGCCGGTCGGCACGCTCGCTCCACGAAGGCATCGTCGCGTCGAGCGAATGCAGCCGGTAGACGCCGGCGCGGGCCTGGACGGTCATCTTGCCTCCTCCGTGATCGGGCGGAAATGCGCGGGAGGCCGGGGAACCGGCGCCGCAGCGCATCGATTCCAGCTTTCGTACCGATGAGGCGCGGCGTGGGAAAGCGCGGGCCGTCGCCCCGCGAAATACGCCTCCACTGCACCCAGCCAGGCGGACCAGGTACCGGCGAGGATGTGGTCGGCCTCGTGGGCGGCGCCGGTGAGGGCGCGAGCCAGCATGCCGTGCCCCGCGAGCGGTGTCCTACCCGGGCCGATCTCGGTGCCGGTCGACAGGCCGAGCACCATGGCCGTGGCCACGACCCGGTGGAGGCCCAGCATTCCAGGCAGCGCGCGAGCCCGCGGATCGCGCAGGTCCAGCGTCTCCACGAGCAGCGGGGCACCGCCGAGCGTGACGCGCTGACGGGAGAGGACTGAACCGCCGTCTTCCGCGTACCGCCCGAGCACCAAAGTCTCGCGGAATGCCACGACCCCGCCCTCGTCCAGTGCCACGTCGAGGTCACGCTCGACGTCTGCGCCGTCCGCGATGACGAAGGGTGCCGACCGCCAGATGAAACTACCGCCCGCGCCGACCTTGACCCGGGCGGTGTAGGTGGCTCGCCCGCCCCGGGCGTTGTACGCGACGGTGCCCGACGGCTCGATCAGCTCGAGGTACGTACCAGCGCCGACCTCCACGTCCAGTTCGAGCCGGTCGCCGGCCAGGAGCATCGCCTGGTGCCCGACGAGGGCGATCCGGGCGTGCCGTCCGCATCGGGTGAGCAGCCGGGGGTGAGGAAGTCCCCGGCAGTCATTTCTTCGGCACAGAGACCATCGCCGGCACAACCGATCCGCACGCGGGTGGGCCGCGGGCCGGCGCAGCCGGCGGCGTTCATGGGCGCGCGTTCGCGGCCGGTGCGCCACCGTGGCTGTGCAGGTGGGGGCTGGGATGGTGGTCAGCGGCATGAGTGTGCGGTGCCATCGGTCCGGGGTCCCGGGGAGTGTGCCGGCCGCGGCGGTGCTGGGCCACCAGCTGGAGGATCCAGGTACGCAGTTCGGCGATGCTGGCAGGATCGTGCTGGCTCAGTGCCAGGACGGGCAGGTCACCCCGCACCTTGCCGGCGTCGTCGACCATCTGTGCCGGGTCCACTCCCACGTAGGGCGCCAGGTCGGTCTTGTTCACCACGAGCAGGTCGGCTCTCTCGATACCGGGGCCGCCTTTACGAGCGACGTCACCGCCCCCGGCCACGTCGATGCAGAAGATCTGGGCGTCGGCCAGCGCTGGACTGAACGTTGCGGTCAGGTTGTCTCCGCCGCTCTCGACGACCACCAGGTCGAGGGGGGCGAACTGCCGCTCGAGGTCTTCGACGGCGATCAGGTTCGGGGCAACGTCGTCGCGGATCGCCGTGTGCGGGCACGCACCGGTTTCCACCGCTGTGATCCGTTCGACCGGGAGCACCCCAACGGCCCGGAGCAGCCGGGCGTCTTCATCGGTGTAGATGTCGTTGGTGACGACGGCTATCTGCAGCTCGTGCCCGAGCTGCTGGCAGATGGTTGCGATGAGCGTGCTTTTGCCCGTGCCGACTGGGCCGGCGACCCCCAGCCGCAGGGCGCGCACCGCAGCGTCCTGCGGTGAATCGGCAGGGGCGCCGGGACCGTTGCCCCGGCAGCAGGATCGGTGAGCTCGATGTCGTCAGGCACGGAACATCCTCCTCTTGCTGAGATAGTGGGTGAGCGACCACTCCTCGATCAGTGGAGCCGCGCTGGCCGGCAGGGCCGCCGGCTCGGTGATCGTCACCGCTTCCCTTGTGACCTCGTCGATCATGAGCGCGACCGTGAGCAGCCAGCGGACCGGCTCGAGGGGATCGATCGGCAACAGTTTCAAAGCGGCTGAGGCGACAGCCTGAGCGTCGTCGTAGAGGCAGACGCGGGCGGCCTGCCGCTCGTCCATCGCGGTCAGCGCCGTGACTACGCCGAGCGCGACCGGTCGTTGCGGTGCACCGCCCAGCGCCCGCAGCCCCCGCACGGCATGCGCGTGGGGCCACAGGCGCTCCACGAGCCGCGCCAGGCCCCGGCCCAGCTGACCGAGGCCTCCCGCATCGGTGCACTGGGGGTACGCGCCAGCAACTCGTCCTGCAGCGTCCGCAGTCCGGCGCCATCCGCCGTCCCGGCGCTCCTGGCCCAGCGGTGGCTGAGCACGGTGGCCGCGGCCTCCATCCTGCCCACCGTCATGAGCCGCGCGCGCAGGTAATCCGGCACGCCGTAAGCCGACAGGCCCGCGTTCACGGCGGGCTCCAGGCCGGCGGAGTGGGCGTGGCCGCCGACGGGCAGACGACCGTCGGCCAGCAGCAGCGCTGCGATGGATGCAGTCACGGGTCGGAACCGGCCTCCTAGAACAGTGTGTACCGCTGCGCCATCGGCACCTCGCCCACCGGCTCGGGTCTTACCGCCTCGCCGTCGACCGTGACCGTGAAGGTCTCCGGGCCGACCTCGATGGCCGGGAGCGCTGTGTTGTTGGGCATGTCCGCCTTCGTCAGATGCCGGGTCGGGCGGACCGCGGCCAGCCGGCGGGTGAGGCCGAGCCGCCCGGCCAACCCGTCCTCCAGGGCGGCCGGTGCGACGAATGACGTGGCCAGGTGTGGCGCCGACGCGTGACCAGCCGCGAGTGGTGGGCGGATGAAAACCGGCTGTGGTGTGGTGATGACGGCGTTCGGGTCGCCGAGCGGTGCCGCCACGATGGCGCCGCTCTTGAGTACGGCTTGCGGGCGGATCCCGAAGAACGCCGGGTCCCACAGCACGAGGTCGGCCATCTTGCCCGGCTCGATCGAGCCCACTTCGTGGTCGATGCCGTGTGCCACTGCCGGGCAGATCGTGTACTTCGCGACGTAGCGGCGGGCTCGCTCGTTGTCGGCCGGAAAGCTGCTTTCGCCGCGGCCGTAGCGCGCCTTCATCACGTGCGCGACCTGCCAGGTGCGCAGCACGATCTCACCGACCCGTCCCATCGCCTGGGCGTCGGATGAGGTGATCGAGATGGCGCCCAGGTCATGCAGCAGGTCCTCGGCTGCCATCGTGTTCGCGCGGATCCGGGACTCGGCGAACGCGAGATCCTCCGGTACCCGCGGGTTCAGCGCGTGGCGCACGATCAGCGCCACCCTTCTGTGTGACCTGGGTCCATCGGGTGTCGGCGCTGACCTGGGACTTCGCGCCGACAGAGCCTCATGTCAACGGCGCCTGAGTAAATCTATGATGGCCGGGGTAGACATTCAACTAAGGTCATGTGTAGTCTTCTCCACGTACCGAGAGAGACAACGTCAAGCATGCGCGGGAGATGACGGAACTACCCGCGAAGTGAGACAAGACGGTCAGGCAGGACGGGGCCAATCAGTGGACAGGTCTCGGCTGGTGACCGGTGAACGATCCTGGACCGGGCCCGGAAGACGCACTAGGTCAGACGGTCCCGGCGCAGAACGCAAGCGGCCAGGTGCGCTTGTGAGGTTGTTTTACTGCAGCACCAAGTCAGTACGCGGTATCGAATCAGGTAGTGATAAGGCAAGTCAGTTAAGTCAGTTTGTGCAGGACGGTCAGGTGGCCGGAACCGATCACGGACGGGGTTCCGGGCAGTGACCAGCGGCGTGACGCGTGCTGGGGCCGATCAGTGGAAGGGCTCCAGCCGGTGACGTTCGCAGCAGTCGCAGTACACGAAGTCGCAGTACATGAAGTGGTGCACAGTAAGAGGAAAACACAGGAGAGAAGGGAAAGGGCACATCATTGGATCGCCCGCAGCGGCTGGGCAGTAGTGCCGCGCGGGTACCGCAGTCCCATCGGATTGGAAGGTGGTTCTCGGTTACGAATAAGCGATCTCCGCACCGTCCGGCTCTCGGACGGACACCGCGGATACAGGAAGCTGGCCTCACAGTCGGTTGACAATGGTGAAACCCAAACCCCTGGGACCCCGGGTGCCGTGCGCGGCATCCGGGGTCCCTTGTGATGTGGAGGTGGAATGATTCCTGACCAACGCGAGACCCCCGCCCCCGATTCGGGCGGGGCCGACAAGTTCGACGACGACCAGTACCCCGCCTACACCATGGGCCGGGCCGCGGACATGCTCGGCACAAGCCAGAACTTCCTGCGCAGCCTCGACGAGGCCGGCCTGATCGAGCCCCAGCGCTCGGCCGGCGGACATCGTCGCTACTCCCGCCACCAGCTGCGCATCGCCGCACGCGTACGGGAACTAGTCGACCAAGGCACCGCTGTCGACGCCGCCTGCCGCATCATCTCCCTCGAAGACCAGCTCCACGAATCCCACCGCCAGAACACCGAACTGCGTTCGCGCGAGTAACCCCGGCCCGGGTGTGCCGCGCAGACTCCGCGGCTGGTCACCGGGGACACCGGCCGCTCCCACCACCAGGACGCACTGCCCCGGCCGCCGTCCTGTATCCGTCACGTCGGCAGCGACAAGGACGGCCGGATCGGTTGAGCGAAACACCTACAGCCACGACCTTCGCGCCCCTCCTCGACTCATTGGCGGCCGGGCAACGAGATCAGAAGCACGGGTGGCCCGGCACAAGCTGAGGATCGCGCCGGGCCACCTGCTGTGGACGGGTTTACGGAGTGGAGTCGGTGGCGGCGCTGCCGACGATGTGGATCGGGCCGATGTCGATTTGGGAGACATCCATCGTGCGCAGCACCGTGATGAACAGTCCGAATGTGATCGCGGCGCACCGCGGCGATGTCCTCCGGCACGAAACCCAGCCACGGCAGCGTGCACAACTGGATCGCCACCCTCAGCCGGTTCCCCGTCCCGCGCGCAGACGACTCCAGGCACGCCCGATCATCCGCGCCGAGCGTGAAATGCCGGATCAACTCGTCCCGGCCTAGCTCCTCCGACCGCAACCGCCTGATCTCCGCATCGGAGAAGAACCTCGTAAACACCCGACACCACCCGCCCGAAACGATCAACGACGGGCACATCCTCACCACGCTCGCCCGCCAGCCAATCCCGGGCCCCACCGGCAAACCCGATCGCAGCGCGTCCCTTCGCTGCCCCACATGCACCGAGAATCCCATGTCAGATTCGGTCGGTACCAGACTTTGACGGCAATTCATGACACCTGCCGGAGGACATTGCTCTGATCGAGACCAGATTTGGAACCGCGCCGGGTGCGGCGCCAGCATCCGGCGGAAAAGGGGCGGATCAACGCTTTTTGCCGAGGCTTCGAGATGGCGGCAGATGCCCGGTGGTGGGGCCCGGCCCACCACCGGGGAGGGCGGTCAGGCGCGACGGGCGCCGGGTTTGCCGTCGTCGGTGACGAAGGTGGCGAGGGTGTAGAGCGGGGCGTCCTGGCGCAACACGGTGTCTGAGACCCGAAAGTCCGCGCGCCACTGCTGCGGTGTGAGGTCGACCTGGATGTAGCCGCGCTGGTTGTTCGGCGCTCGCGAGGCTGGTGGCGCACGGCACGCAGTACACGCACGCGAACACCACAGTGCCCTCGGATTCGTCCCCCGGCCTCGTCGCCCAGGTCACCGGCGGCAACCCCGCGACGACCGGCGTGTACTACGACGCCACTTACAACCACGCGCTGTTGCCCGCGGGCACCACGAACTGCACCGGCGTGAAGCCGGGCACCGGAGCGGACTACACCGAGGATCTCGACCTCGACAAGAACTCCGTCGACGCCGGGCAGGGCCTCGCCGGTCTGCCCGGCAGCGTGCTGAAGATGACCGGCAACCCGCGCACGCTCATTGACCCGGCGAAGCTGCCGGTCGACCCTCGCACGTGCAAACCCGTTTACCCGCACCAGTACCTGCAGGTGAATACGGTGTTCGAGGTGGCTCGCCAGGCCGGGTTGCGCACCGCGTGGTCGGACAAGCACCCGGCCTACGAGCTGCTGAACGGCCCGTCCGGCACCGGCGTGCAGGACCTGTTCACGCCGGAGATCAACAGCCAGGTGCCCGCCGGACCGCCCGGCGGGGACTGGACTACGGACAACGCCGCGACCCAGCAGTACGACTCATACAAGGCGCGCGCGGTGCTCAACGAGATCGACGGCTACGACCACAGCGGCACCACGAAGGTCGGCACGCCGGCGGTGTTCGGGCTGAACTTCCAGTCGGTGTCGACCGCGCAGAAGCTCCCCGTCTCCGGCGGCCAGGCCGGCGGGTACACCGCCGGCGGCGCACCCGGGCCGGTCGTGCGCTCGGCACTGGACTTCGTGGACCAGGAGCTCGGCGCGTTCACCGCGGAGCTCCAGCGGCGCCACCTCGACCAGAGCACCACGATCGTGCTGTCCGCCAAGCACGGCCAGTCGCCGATCGACTCGAACGCGCTGACCCGCATCGACGACGGCGCCCTGCTCGACGGTCTCAATGCGGCCTGGCGCGCGGCCCACCCGGGCGCGCCCGACCTCGTGGCCCAGTCGACCGACGACGACGCGATGCTTCCTTGGCTCACCGACCGCTCGGCCGCGGCCACGACGTTCGCGAAGAACTACCTTCTCGCGCAGTCCGGCACCGGCAACGGGGTCGCCGGCGCGCCCAAGCCGTTCGTCCACTCCGGACTGACGACCGTCCACGCGGGAGCGGACGCCGCGCGCTACTTCGGCGTGCGCCCCGGCGATGCCCGCGTGCCCGACCTCGTCGGCCTCACCGTGCCCGGCGTGGTGTTCGCCGGCGGGCAGTCGAAGATCGCCGAGCACGGCGGAGCGGCCGCTGACGACCGGGCCGTCCCCCTGGTCGTCAGCGGCACCGGCCGCGGACGCAGCGTCGGCGGCTCGGTGGAGACCACGCAGATCGCGCCGACGATCCTGCGGCTGCTGCATCTCGACTCGCGCTCGCTCGCCGCGGTGCGCGCGGAAGGAACCCGCGAGCTGCCGGAGCTCGACCGGTAGTGGACCGGCGCCCGCACCGCGAGTGCGGGCGCCGCGCACCGGACGAAACAGGCACGGCGCACCCGGAAGAACCGAACGACTACATGGATGTAGATTTACTACATGCCTGTAGAACTTTTCGAAGGCGACCGCGTGGTGATCGTGTCCGCGCGGGTGGGCGCCGGGCACGACGGTGCGGCGCGGGAGCTCGCCCAGTGGCTGGCCGAGCGCGGGGTGCGCGCCGACCGCGTCGACTTCCTCGACCTGCTGCCGGGCCGGCTCGGGCAGACGCTGTGCGGCGCCTACCACCGACAGTTGCAGGTCGCCCCGCGCAGCTGGGACTGGCTGCTCGGGGCACTCGGCTCGCCGGCGCTCGCGGCGATCGCCCGGCGGCTCGCGGCGCTCGCGTCCGCCGGGCTGGCCGAGGTGGTGGGCGACGACGCCCGGCTGGTCGTGTCGACTTACCCGCTCGCGACCCACGCGGCGGCGCACCTGCGGGCGCGCGGACGGCTCGCGCCGAGGCTGGTGGCGTACCTGACGGATCCGTCGGTGCACCGCCTGTGCGTCAGTGCGCAGGCCGACCTGACCGTGGCGCCCAACGAGACCGCAGCGAGGCAGGCGCGAGCCTGGGGCGCGGGCCGCGTGCTGGTCGCGCCGCCCTTGGTCGCGCGGGAGTTCCGGCCGGTCGCAGGCGCGGCCGAGCGGACGCGGCTGAGGTTCGCGCACGGTCTGTCCGCGGATCGCGCGCTGGCCCTGGTCGTCTCGGGGTCCTGGGGCGTCGGAGAGGTCGAACGGACGGTGGCCGACCTGCGTGCCGACGGTTCGGTCGAGCCCGTGGTCGTCTGCGGCCGCAACGACGCGTTGCGCGAACGCCTGCGGAACGCGGGGCACCGGCACGTGTTCGGCTGGGTGGACACGATGGCCGACCTGATGCGCGCGTGCGACGTCGTGGTCCAGAACGCGGGCGGGCTCACGACTTCCGAAGCCCTCGCGACGGGCCTGCCGGTACTGACCTACCGCTGCCTGCCCGGCCACGGCCGCGCCAACGCCGCCGTGCTGGACCAGGAGGGCACCGTGCCGTGGGTGCGGACGCCGGACGCGCTCGGCCCGGCATTGCGTGCCGCTCTGGCCCGTGAAGCCGCGCCGGCCCTGCCGATCGAGGTGGCCGGATGATCCGCGTGGCGGCGGCGGGCGCGCTCGTGGCGCACGCCGCCCCGGCCGCGTTGTTCCTGCCGCACCTGCGCACCGACGCGCTCGCCGGAGTGGGTGATCCCGGGCACGTCGCGCTCACCTTCGACGACGGCCCGCACCCGCGCTCGACCCCGCATTTCCTGGCCCTGCTCGCGAAAACCGGCACGCGGGCGACGTTTTTCGTGCTCGGCCGCGAACTCGCCCGGTGCCCGGAGCTCGGGCGCGAGATCGTCGCCGCCGGGCACGAGCTCGCGGTGCACGGCTGGGACCACCGTTGTTTCCTGCGCCGGTTCCCGTCCGCTCTGCACGACGACCTCGCGCGGACGGTCGAGCTGATCACCGACGTCGCCGGCGTCAGGCCGCGGTGGCTGCGCGCGCCCTACGGGGTGTTTTCTGCCGGCTCCCTGGTCGCCGCCCGGAAGCTGGGCCTGCGGCCCGTGCTGTGGACGGCCTGGGGGTTCGACTGGTCCGCCCGCGCGACTCCGGCGTCGGTGGCCGCGACAGTCCACAAGGGACTTCGCCCCGGCGGCACGATCCTGTTGCACGACTCGGACACCGCCGCCTCCACGGTCGGTTCGTGGCGGTCAGCGCTCGGCGCACTCCCGGCGATCCTGGTCGGCTGCGCGGACCGCGGTCTCGCCGTGGGACCCCTTCGTGAACACGGAGTGGGACGCGCACGAGGCCTGCTGGGCGGCTTCGATATCGGCGTGCATCGCGATCGCGGCCTGAGCCCCGGCTCCGGCGGACCAGCCGCAGCAGCCGAGTACCACGGCGACCGCGAAGGCGGTCAGCACACCGCGACGGCGCGGGGGTGACGCGGGGATGTCGAGCAGCGCGCGCACTCGACGGCGGGTGCCGGGTGAACCACCAGTTCTCGACGGCGTTGACCACACCGCCGAGAACAATCTCCCGCAGCCAATTCACAGTCCGGACGGAGACACTCGCGTCGCCGGGGTAAGCGAGCGCGTAGCCGTAAGTGCCGGCTGGGTAGGCCAGCAGGGCCGCGATCACCAGCAGCACGATCCGGCGTCGGCGGCGCTTCGGCCGCGGCGGCGCGGGTGGCTGCCGGGCCACCGGCTGTGGCGGAAGGAGGTGCGGCGGAACCGGGTGCGGAAAGTGCTGGTCGGCGGACATGTCCGCAAGCTATTCCGGGCCTGGTGCACGCCCGGAAAGCCGCGGGTTACGAGACATCCCTTAGCGGTGGAATCCACCGTCAATTGATCGGAGTGCTCTGATGTCGATGGCGTCGGCCATGGGTCCGCGTAGGGACCACGCAAGCACCGGGAAGGCTCCGGCGCGGGACCACCTACATGCCGTCCGCCGGTCCGGCGCCGGGTTCTGGACGGTGGCCGTGGTGTTCATGACGGCCATGGCGTTCTCCACGGTTCCCACGCCGCTGTATCCGCTGTACCAGGTTCATGACGGGTTCTCCACGTTCACGGTCACCGTCGTGTTCGCCGTCTACGCCGTTGGTGTGCTGATCAGTCTGTTGCTCGCCGGGCACGTCTCGGACTGGCTGGGCCGGAAGAAGGTCATGACGGCGGCTCTGGCGCTGGAACTGCTGGCCGCCGCAGTGTTCCTCGCCACGCCGTCACTGCCGGTGCTGATCGTCGCCCGGCTCGTCACCGGCCTCGGCGTCGGCATGCTGTCGGCGACCGCCACCGCGTATTTGCACGAGCTGCACAGCGCTGACCGGCCCGGCGCCTCGACGCGGCGGTTCGAGATTGTGTCGACCGCGGCCAACATTGGCGGGCTCGGCCTGGGTCCGATCGTCGCGGGAGTGCTCGCCCAGTACCTGGGTGCGCCGCTGCGTCTGCCGTATGCCGTCTTCGTCGTGCTGCTACTCACCGGCGTCGCCGCCCTCGCGCTAACACTGGAGACCGTCCACAGGCCCGCGGTCCGGCCGGGCTACCGTCCGCAGCGGGTCGGGGCGAGTCGCGGTGACCGCGGATACCTCGCCGCGGCCGCGGCCGGATTCACGTCCATGGCCGTGTTCGGCCTGTTCACATCCGTGGTACCCGGCTTCGTCGGCGGGACCCTCCACCACCCGTCCCGCGCGCTGGCCGGACTGGTCGTGTTCGCCGTGTTCGGTGCCGCAGCGGCGGCGCAGACGGGCACCGGCCGGCTCGGCACACGGACTCGCCGGCACATCGGGCTGCTCGCCCAGGCCGTGGGTATAGCGGTCCTCGCGGTCGGTATGCACGCTGCCAGCCTGCCTGTGTTCCTGCTCGCTGGGATCATCGCCGGAGCCGGCGCCGGGGTGCTGTTCAAGTCTGCCGTCGGACACGTGGCCACCACGGCCACCCCGGCCCGGCGCGGCGAAGCCCTCGCCGGCCTGTTCCTCGCCTCCTACCTCGGTCTGGCCCTGCTCCCCGCCGGGCTGGGCGTCGCCAGCCGCTCCATGAACGTGACCGCCGCGACGACGTGGTTCGCCGCCGTCGTATTGGCCCTGCTCGCCGCCGTCGCCGTGCTGACACGCCACCGCGGGCCCACCACATCCCCCGAGCCCGCTAATGCTCGGCCCCTCCAGGAGCACGACGGGAGTGCACCTCACGTTCACCACCAGCGCGGATCGGCTTGAGCCCGGTCTGCCAGGGCCTCGTCAGCGCGATGTTGTGGTCCGGCGACCCCCTGGCCGATTACGCGCGCGGCACGGAAGCGGGGCGCGATGGTGCGATGGGCGGACAGCCCGAGGTCGCGGGCGCACCACCCGGTGGCGGAGCGCGGGCCATCACAGGCGGCCCGTCCCGAGCCGATGTTCGCGCAGCAGGAACCGTCTTCCGCGAAAGAAAAACAGGCCTTCGCGCAGGAGGAACCGGCGGCGCAGCCTAAGCCTGCCGGGGGAAGAATAGGTCGCAGACATGGACAACAGTGGCTGAGCCGATCGCCGCAGTCGTGCGCGCCGCCGCCCCCGGCCGGCGCTCGTGGTCCTCCGGCGAACACACCCACCTCGAGGTGCGTGGCATGCATCAGCCGGGCAAAGCGCGAACCGGGCCGACCGGATCGCTCTTTACGTTTTCCTGATACTGACCTGAGGTCGCGGCTGCGCACCGAACTGGGCCCGTCCGGGCGGCGGCGCACCTCGTCATCGCGCCCGCGATGACGAGGTGGGGCCGACTACCACCGCCAAAGCACCGGCGTGTCCCAAGATTCACAACGGGAAGGGCCACAATTCTCTGACATACCGGAGCTACTCAACGCTGACACAGCCAGCCGCTGGGCTGGGCTTTAGCACATATTCCGCAGGACGCAGTTGCTATGCACTAACGGTCAGCCCCGCGTGCCGGCCGCGGTCCGTTCGGGCCGGCGGAGGCCGGAGAGATCGACCTTCTTGACGATGTTGCGGTCCACCACGTTGTTCCCCAGCGCAAACTGCGCCCAGCTTCCCGCGAGTTCCTGACGGCTGCGCTCGCTCCACTCGCGGGCCAGGTCGCTGCGCGACTTGTGGAAGTTCAGAGCGAACCCCTCGCTGTGCAGCCGGAGGATCGAGAAGCCGCCCGGGTACTCCTTGGCCGCGGCGACCTCCTGCAGGGTCACCCGCGGTGCGCTCGGGCTGACCGTGTGGTGGTTGCGGTGAGTGTGTCCCGCGTGGTGCAGGAAGACGCCCGGAGTCTTCGCGTAGGTCTCCAGGATCGACGCGGCCTGGGCGGCGTCCAGCGAGCTGCTCGACTTGATCGGCTTCGACGACTCCTGAACGACGAGCGGGTGGTGACCGAACACGAGGGTCGGCTGCTCCTTGTGCTCGGCCAGGTCCTTCATGAACCAGGCGTACTGCTCCGCTGCCAGTGCACCCGCGTCGCCTCCGCCGCCGGCCTTGTCGTACGTGTCGAGTCCGATCACGTGCAGACCGGAGAGATCGGTCGAGTAGAAGGCGACCTCGTCGTCGGGGAAGTAGCGGTCCTGGAAGCAGTCGTTGCCCTGCCAGCGACCGACCCGGCAGTTCGCGTAGGGGTCGCCGACGTGCGCCCGGTCGTGGTTGCCGCGCGTGAGGAAGTAGTCCTCGCGGTACACACCGAACCGGTCGAGCAACTGACCGGCTCGGCTGAGGTCGCCGGGTACGGCCTCGGCGGAGATGTCACCCGCGGCCAGGAGGTAGGTCGGGTCGAAGCTTCGGACGTCGCGCACCAGGGATTCCAGCATGACCTCGGGATACGGCGGCTCGCCCGGGACCTGGACGATCGGGATGACCGACGGGTCCCCACCGACGAGCCCAGCCTGCGTCTCGCCCATGTGCAGGTCGTTGCACAGCACCACCGAGAAGAGGTAGCGCCCCGGCGGCGGCTGCGGCGTGGTGAACGAGAACGGGCCGCCCGGAGTACCCAGGCCGTAGTCGCTGGTGCCGACGGCGTTGCCGGCGATGAGCGTGAACACCATGGGAGCAGCCAGCTTCCCACGGGAACGCGCCTGGTAGTAATACGTCTGCCCCGGCTCCAGGCCGGTCAACTCGACGTGGTGGTACGGGGTGAGTGGACCGCTCTGGCCGGCGACGCGGTTGAGCCGGCGGGGGTTGGTGCCGTACCAGACCTCACCGTCAGCGGGCAGCGGCACCATCCTGCCCGTGCCGTCGTTCGTGCCGGCCTCGCCGGTGTACCAGGTCACCACGGCCCGGTCCTCCGTCAGAGTCACCAGTTCCAGGTTGACCGGCACGACCTCGCCGGTCCCGGCAGCGCCGGTGGAGGCGTCGCTTCGAGCGGGATCGACCACTCCCGCCAGCGGTATGGCCGCAGCAGCGATCGCACTCCAGCGAAGAATGTCTCGACGGGTCACATCACAACCAGGCACGCACAGCCTCCGGAATACCTCCCCAGGCCGAGTCGCCGGGGACGCCAACATCCCACCTCACCAGACCGTGGACTGAAAAGAACCCACGCAGTGAACACCATGTGTCAGCACCGGATCACCGGCACAAACAACGTCGCTGTCAACAGCCAGACGGCCCAGCGCGACCGGCGCGAAACTCCCGGCGTGCGCATACCGGGCGACGGCGCTGGCAGCTTGCTGGGTTCGCCACCGCCGACGTGGGATGCCTCCAGCACGCGGGCCGGCCAAGCCCTCCACATCGTCTACGGAGCCAACCAGGTGCTGCGATCGGCGGCGGATGCCTCGCCGCGGCGTCAGCGGTGGCGTGAACCCCAGCTCCGTCGCCGGCTGGCCCCTCACCGGTCGGGACGCGGGGCCGGTTGTTTCCGTTCCTGCGCATCCGGCGGGCACCCCTCGGGGCCCGCCGGAGGCCTTGCCCCGATCTCGGCCGCCGGGTCGACGATAAGGTCCTGCGGAGGCCTGCAGACTCTCGTATCCAGTACGTGAACAGACGTTCCGGTGGGGCCGGGTGACGGCTGTGGTCGGGCGATCGCCTCGTCGACCACGCTCGCGGGGCCGAGCCGGCGATGTGCGCCATGGTGTGCAGCTGGATCAACGAGCTTTACCACGGTGACGGACCCAGCCCAGCCCGCTCGCCGATGGTCACCAGTCCGCACGCTCGGTGACCTGGTCGGGCGAAGGCCGGAGCTGGAGTCCCGGTGGCCGACGTGGTGCGGGCGCCGCGCGCTTCGCCGCGGTGATGCGGGGCAGGCTGTGATGCGGGGGAGGCTATGGCCTTCTCCGATCCACGGTCTGTGCACGGGGCGCGGTCACGGATCAGCGTCACCGCGGCGCGGGCGGGGCGTCTTGTCGCTCATTCTCCGGTCAGGTCGTCGAGCGTGCGGGCCAGGGCCAGTTCCGCGGGCCGGGTCTGGAGACCGGTGCTGGAACGCGGCCTGGATCCGGTGTTGTGTCTCGGCGAGGATCCACGCGTACCTGCCGATCCTCGTTGACGAGCGGTCAGATCCGCGCTGGGACGGCTGCAAGCTGAAGGCCACAGGGTGTCGCCGGGCGGGCTTTGGCCAGTGTCGGCTGCGGTTGGGGTGTGCCCGTCGCCTGGGTGACACCGGCCTGCCGGGTGACGCGTTGCCCGGCAGGGAAGGCTGCGTCGGCGTCGTGAGACAGGCTCGGCGTGGCGAACTAAGGGGTCGGGGAATGCAGAGGGCCCGATCGAGCGGGAGTGGAACTCGGCCGGTGCGGAGTGGGTTCGCACCGGCCGGGTATCCCTGATGTCGCCTGAGCACTAGCGCAACCCGGCTGGAGGTGGGGGAAGCCTGTTCGTCGTCAGGGGCTCGAACCCTGGACCAGGGGCTAGAAATCTGAGGGAACCCAGTGTCGGCGAGTCGCGCCGGATGCCGGCGAATGCCGCTCACCGTGCGATCACTTGGTCCCGATGTGGTCGGGCAGTTGTGTTCGGTGGGCGAGTTGCAGTCGTTCCGCTCCCAGCCGAGCAGAACTCCGTAGTGGTGCAGGTAAAGCGTTGCCTGGCCCTGGTCCCGGTCCTGGGCGCGGGAATAGTGAGCCAGGCTTCCCGGACACGAAGGAGCGGCGCCTAGGTTGCGAGCGGGATACCGATGGATGGCTTCGTTCAAAAGCACGAACTTCTCACCGAATGCGGTATTCCGCGCCCAATGGCTGTCGCGCCGCCTGTTCCTAGTGTCGTGGTTACTGACTCGATCCAATCCACGTAGACGATAAGGAGCGGTAGATGAACGCGACACACGACACAGCATCCGGCTCGGGCCAGAGCACCCTGACTGGGGCCTCCTCGGGAGGGAACGGGAGGTCGGGGGTGGAGCCGCCGGTGCTGGGTGGGACCGAGCAGTCCGACTATTACCTGCTGGGTGAACTGCTGACCGACGAGCAGCGGGCCCTTCGCCAGCAGGTCCGCGATTTCATGGACCGGGAGGTCAACCCGGTCATCAATCCTTACTGGGAGCGCGCGGAGTTCCCGCACGAACTGGTCCCCAAGCTGGCGCAGTTGGGTATCGCGGGTTTCCAGATCGACGGCTACGGCTGCCCGGGTATGAGCAATGTGACGACCGGCGTGGTGATCCTCGAGTTGGCTCGCGGCGATCTGAGCATGTCGACGTTCACCGGTGTCCACTCGGCCCTGGCCATGACGTCGATCGCGGTGCTGGGCTCGGAGGAGCAGAAGCAGCGCTTCCTGCCGCCGATGGCGCGTTTGGAGAAGATCGGCGCGTTCGGTTTGACCGAGCCCGCGCATGGCACGGACGTGGTCAAGTTGGAGACGACCGCGCGCCGGGACGGTGATTCCTACGTGCTCAACGGTCACAAGCGGTGGATCTGCAACGCGACCTTCGCCGACTACGTGATCATCTGGGCGCGCGGCGATGACGGGCATGTGGGCGGCTATGTGGTCGAGAAGGGTACGCCGGGGTTCGATGCCCAGGCCATCACGGGCAAGACGGCGCTGCGCTGTGTCCAGAATGCTCAGATCTCTCTGACCGACGTCCGGGTGCCCGCGGAGAACCGGCTGGCGGGCGGCAACACCTTCCGCGATACCGAAAAGGTCCTGCTGGCCTCGCGCTTTTGCGTGGCCTGGGAAGCGATCGGCGCCGCCATCGCAGGCTATGAGACGGCCTTGGCTTACGCCAAGCAGCGGCACCAGTTCGGGATGCCGCTGGCCGCTTTCCAGCTCGTCCAGTACCGGCTGGCGCGGATGCTGGCGGACATCACCGACATGGTCTGCATGCAGTACCGGCTCAGCCAGCTGATGGACGAGGGCAAGTACTCGATGCCGCGAGTGGCGCTGGCCAAGATGCACTACACCGAACGCGCACGAGCAATCCTCGCCGACGCCCGCGACATGCTCGGCGGCAACGGCATTCTGCTCGACTACCACATCGCCCGACACCTGTGCGACATCGAGGCCATCGACACCTATGAGGGCACCGACACCGTTCAGGCGCTGATCGTCGGCCGGGACATCACCGGATACAACGCCTTCGTGCCCGCGGCTCCGCGCCGCTGACTCAGCACGCATCGCGTCGGCGCGACTGCCGACGCCGCCTGAATTTCCTGTCATGGAGAACACGCCCCTGCTGGAGGGCCTGCACGTCGTTGATCTTGCCAGCTTCATCGCCGGGCCGGCCGCGGCCACCGTCCTCGGTGACTTCGGCGCCGACGTCGTCAAGGTGGAACCACCGCACGTCGGCGACGCCTACCGTGGTCTCAGCCGGGTGCCGCCGAACCCTCATGTCGAAGGGGTCAATTACCCCTGGCAGCTGGACAACCGCAACAAGCGCAGCATCGCGCTCAACCTGAAGTCACCCGGCGCCAAGCCCGTGCTCGAGCGGCTGGTGCGGTGGGCCGACGTGCTGGTGACCAACTTTCCGCCGCAGACCCGGGCCAAGCTGGGCCTGGACTACGACGAGCTCGCCGCCCTCAATCCCCGGCTGATCTACGCCGATGTCACCGGCTTCGGTGAGGCAGGTCCGGACGCGCACCAGCCGGGCTTCGACGTCACGGCGTTCTGGGCGCGCAGCGGTCTGATGGACGTGACACGCCAGCGTGACGCGCCGCCGGCGATGAACGCCTTCGGATCAGGCGATCACGCGACGGCGACAACCCTGTTCGCCGGGATCATGACCGCGTTGTACCGGCGAGAGAAGACCGGTCAGGGCGCCCGCGTCACGGCGTCGTTGCTCGCGGAAGGTGCCTGGGCGGCGAGTATGTGGCTGCAAGCCGTACTGGTTGGGGCGAAGGGGCCTCGCCCGGTCGACCGGTTGCACCCGCCGAATGCGCTGGGGAACACGTACCGGACAGCAGACGACCGCTGGGTGCTGTTGGTGTTCGTCAACGAGGACAAGGAGGTCCCCCTGTTTCTTAAGGCCATCGGCCATCTCGAGGCGGCGCAGGATCCACGCTTCGCCGACACCGCGAGCCGTCGCGCTCACGCCGCCGAGATCGTCGCCCTGCTGGACAAGACGTTCGCGACCCGCCCACTGGCCGAGTGGCGTGAGGTTCTCGACGCCGCGGGCCTCACCTACGGAGTCGTCCAGACTCTCGAAGAATGCGCCCGCGACCCCCAGCTCCTCGCCAACAAGGTCCTCGTACCGATCGACGACGGCAGCGCTGAGCCGCAGCTGACCGTCGACAGCCCCGTGCACCTGGACCAGGAACAGAAGGTCCGCCCGCGCCCGGCCCCCGACCTGGGCGAACACACCGAGTCCGTGCTCGGCGACCTCGGCTTCGACGCTGCCGGAATCGAGGACCTGCGCACGGCAAAAGCGATCGACTGACGGAAGACCGAGAGAAGGGAACCATCATCATGACCACGGCCACAGGCGCCACCACGGTGCACACCGAGGAACGCGACGGCATATTCGTGATCACCATCGACCGGCCAGAGGCCCGCAACGCCATCGACGGCGCCACCGCCCGGGCACTGGCTACCGCCGTCGACCAGCTCGACGCCCGCGATGACCTCATGGTCGGCGTCCTCACCGGTACCGGAAGCGTTTTCAGCGCAGGCATGGACCTCAAGGCGTTCGCGGCCGGAGACACGCCCGTCCTCCCGGGGCGGGGCTTCGCCGGCATCACCCGCGCCCAGATCAAAACGCCCCTCATCGCCGCCGTCGAGGGCTACGCACTGGGCGGCGGCACCGAGATGGCGCTGGCCTGCGACATGATCGTAGCCGCCCGAAACGCCACCTTTGGCCAGCCCGAGGTCCACTACGGCCTCGTGCCACCCGAAGGGGGCATCGTGCGCCTGCCCGAACGGATCCCCCGCAACATCGCGGTCGAACTCCTTCTCACCGGCGAGCCCCTGCCCGCCGAACACGCCGAACGGCTGGGGCTGGTCAACCAGCTCAGCGAAGCGGGCCAGGCACTGGACCGCGCGCTGGCACTGGCCGCTCGCATCGCGCACAACGCACCACTGGCCGTAGCAGCCGTGAAACGCGTCGTCAACGAGCGAACTGCCTTTCGCGACCAGGATGCCTTTCCCGAGCAGGATCAGATCGTCTCACCCGTGCTGGCGTCTCAGGACGCGCGGGAAGGCGCCCGTGCCTTCGCCGAAAAGCGCGGGCCCCACTGGCAGGGCCGCTGACGGTGCCCAAAGACCACGGGGTTGGGCGAGGGCGCAACGCCGGACAAGGTGCGCTCCGGCGAGTGCACCTTGTCTCATGCCGAACCAGTTCGAAGGACCGCCGAGCCGAGGTATTCGACGGCGAGCAACGCCACCTCCAGATCGGTTCGCCCTTCTTGTACGGTCCGTCCCATGATTTTCTCGGCCTTCCGGATGCGGTACTGCACAGTGTTCTTGTGCAGAATCTGGCTGCTCGCAGTACCCGCGTAGCTACTTCCGGTGGCCAGAAAGATCTGCACGGTCTCGCGCAGCCGGGCGGAGCGCTCGTCATCGACAGCCAACGGACCGAGGGCGCTCCATACCCAAGCACGCAAGTCCTCGAAGTGCGTACACATCAGGGCAATCGGAGCCACGTGAGAATACGCGGTGAGCTGTGCACCTGAAATCGCCACCGACGCAAGCTCCTGTGCGCACAGCGCCTGCCGATGTGTGCTGCGGAATCCCTCGATGCCGGGTGCCACACGTCCAGCGCATACCCGCACGGAAGGATCGCCGTTTTCGACCACGCTCGATAACCGTTCCCAGCAGACGTCGCTGTGTGAGCCCAATGGCAACCAAGCCCACGACACTATTTCATCTCGGGGGACAAACAGCGGCCTGGCAGGGCATTCGAACTCCTCGGCGATCTTAGTGGTGAGCCGGTCGAGTCGGGCCAGTCCCACATCGCCACGGGTAGGCTCGGGCAGCCAAGCCACCAGTCCGAGGTGATGTTGTCGCAGCCGGTAGCCAAGGGCTGGTTCCGCCCAGTCCAGGTCGACCTCCTTCTCGGCAAGGATGTCCCGCACGCGAGCGGCGCGCACCGCAGTCTGCGCCAGCAGCCAGCGGTCCCGCTCCATTTGGTGGACCTCAATGAGACGCTCAGTGACTCGGTCGATGTAGCTGAAGCTCACTCTCAGCATCCGCAGGTTCGTGGCGGCACAGAGGTCACCGTCGGCTTCCTGACGGTCAAGCTCTTGAAGGCACCATTGAAGAAAACGCCAATGCCCGATTCTGTACGCTCTGACCAAAGCGGTTATGGGCATATTCCTCTGGGTCAGCCTCTTGGCGTACTCCTTGGCTGCTACAGGCGCTTCGATATCACCCGGCGGAATGTCGTTTTCAAAAATGTGCAGCAAGGTGGTGACATTTTCCATGACGCTCGCCTGCAAGGCTTCAACGATGGCCTCATCGCCCCGAAGTGGCGGTATTTCGGCAGTCAGATATAGCCATACGTCGCGGCTGACCTCGGGGAGGTGTGACTCCACGTTCGCTGCGACTGCAGACAGTTGTTTTGCGGCGTCGGAGTTTCCCGCAGCCATTTTTGCAAGCTACCACTCCGTGTTCGCGACCCGCGCTCACGCGCGGGGTTCCTGGACCGTCGAGGGGTCGTTCAGTGTGCGGTTTTTCACCCCGCTGTGGGTAACTCCCGGGTCGTCGACAGGTTTGTGGATAGTCAGGTCTCAGATCAAGCTTGCCACTTGCCACTTGCCACTTGCCACCTGTCACGCTGGCAACCCGAGTCGGCCCCACCAGAACCGGAAAGCCGGCAGAACCCGCCCGCCGCTCTCGCTCCGCGATGTCCAGCCGGTCGTCAGCCTCGGGATGCACCCTCTCCAAAGGCGCCAACGCATCGTGCGCACGCGCCGGCGACGATGGCCACGAGGACCGTGGCAATCGCGATGACGGCTGTGGGGGGCCACTGGAGGATGCCCGCATCGGCTGCGGCGCTGGTAAGTATCGCGGCGGTGGAGCCGAGTCGTCGGTGTGGTTTGGCGCTGGGGTCGCGGACCAGTGCGCTGTCGGCGGTCAGGCCGGTGAGGGTCAGCGTCATTACGGTGGTGGTCAGGTCGCGCGCGCCGAGGCGGCGGACGGCCCTGGCGCTGCGGATCTACACAAGCGGCCCGACAGGCTGTTCGAAGGGGGTACTCGGCCACTCGAACCTCACCGCGGTGGCCGGGGTGATTGCCGAAGCCATATTTCTCGGTCCAGCGGACCACTGCCTGCTCGTGCATCCCCTGGTTTGGCCGACCTACTTCTCCGCCGTCCCGACCATCTACGCTCGGCTCGCCGAATTGCCCGAGGACGTCCGGCCGGACACCTCCTCCGTGCAGTTGACGGTCTGCGAAGCGGCCCCAGTGCCGATGGAACTGCTGGCGCGCACCGAATTGCACCTCGAGGTCCCGCGCCTCGCAGGCTGCGGCCTGACCGAAGGCACCTGCGCGTGCACTGTCAATCCAGTCGACGACCCGCGCAAGCCGGGCACCGTCGGTGTGGAAGGAAAACCAGGTACTTGGTGTCTTCTCGACGGGAAGGCCGTGGGCACCGCACGGGACGTCGTTGCAGCCTGGCCTCCCGGCGCCACCCCGCTGGCGCCGGGAGGCCGGCTCTGAACCGCGACGACGGTCAGCCGGTGATGTACACGTCGTCGCGGAGGTCGTAGACGCCTGCTGTCATCCATGCGGCGTCCAGTACGGCGTCGTGCTCGGCCCACGTACGCACGTGCCCGGTGAGCATGACGGTGTTGCCGTTGGTGTCGACGACCACGTCGCTGTCGTCGAGGATCAGCGCGTACCGGTCGAGCGCGTCCTGGACGGCCGCCAGCACGTCCACCGGGTCGGCGTCGTAGGCGATGTCGATGTCGTTCTTGACATTCCGCACACCGGTCAGCGAGCCCACCGCGGACGCGGCCGCGTCCCGCTCGGAGCCGTACTTCACGGTGCCCGTCAGCGTGATGTTGCCGCGACGCGCGCTGGCTTCGATTCCGGCTGGCACGGTGACGTTCACCGCGAGTGCGTTGTTCGCGGCAGTGGTCAGCATCGGGTCGTCACGTTCGTCGCCGGGCGGCAGCACCACCTCCAGATGGTTGTGCAGGCGGCTCACCCCCGCGACCCGGCGAGCGGCGGCGGCCGCGTTGAGGTACTGCGGGTAGCTGGGCACTGTGCCGTTGAGAGCGACGTCCCCGCGCAGGTTCTTCACGGTGATGTCCGTCGCTTCCACCGTCGGGTCGAAGATGAGCTCGGCTTCGACCGCCTCGCGGATGTCCTTGGTCTTGGTCATGCTCTGGATCCTTTCTGTCGGCCGGCTTTCGATGTCGACCGATCGCGTGTGTTTCTTGTTTTCCAGTACATCGAAGTGGTGGGCTGTCGTAAAAGTGATGGGGCCTGTCCTGCCATAGGTCGCCGCAATGGCTGCGGCAATCCATGCGGCTGCACCAGCGTGTCGCATACCAGACAGGCCACAGTGGCCGGAGCGATGTCCGAGTCGTCGAGGAAACAGTGGCAATGGCCGGCTGAGTCGTCACCCGGCCATTCGGTCCACCAACCGAGGCCGTCGCGCCACACCACTATCACCTCTCGGCGGACATACGGTCTGCCGGGCGCCCTTCCGCCGGCGATCCGCAGGCGGTCGCGTGGCACCGGGCCGAGGCTGACCTCGACCGATCGGATGTGGACGCCGCGACATCGCAACTCATGCGCCACGTCCTCGACATACCTGACCGCACGAAGGCTGTCGGCCGGCCGTATGAGCGGCCGGGAGGGCCACGATGGACTCGTCGCGTGCATGGTGAATCCTCCGTCCGCAGCGCGCAGCGACCGTTTCTGCGCGGGGGAGTGGCTGCTTTCCGAAGCTCAGCCGGATCCGGAGTCGCCGGCCAATTGGCGTGGCCTATGGCTTGATTGGTCGTGCGCGGATCGCGACACCGGCGCACCGTGCCCTGTGCCGGGCGCGGTCGCATCGGTGACGCACCGAGTGTTGCGTGACATGCGATCGGCGACGAGTGCCATGCGGCGCCACACCTCGCGCCGCCGACGGCTACGCGTTCGCCGGATTCGGCCTACCACGCACCACGGCATTGTGGTCACTGAGCTCGATCACCTGAGCGCGCGTGCGTCGTCGATTCAATCAGGCCATGGACAAGGAAACGAATGCATGGAACAGAAATGACGCAACAAACCGGGCCTGATCAGCAGCCTCGTGTGGGAACAGCTCTCCGTCAGGGGATTGAGCTCCGTCATCTGCGGTACCTGGTGGCGGTCGCCGACGCCGGAACGATCACGCATGCGGCGCGGCGGATGTTCGTTACCCAGCCCACCCTCAGCCAGCAGATACGGCGGCTGGAAGAGCTGGTCGGTGCGCCGTTGCTGCACCGGCGGCGGACCGGTGTCCGTTTCACTGCCGCCGGCAGAGTCTTGCTTGAGGAGTCGCGCGCCGTGCTCTCAATGCTTGAGCACGGAGTGACGCGAAGCCGGCAGGTGGCGGGCCTGGGCCGGCCCCGTCTGAGGTTTGTGCTGCCGCCGAATTTGCCGGAGGGGCTCGTGGTGCGGACGGCCTCTCGTCTTCGGTCCACGGCGGACGCTGCCGGCGTCGATGTCGAATGGCTCGAAGCACCGCTCGACGCCGAGTTCACGCCGATCCGCCAGCGACGTGCCGACGCCGGGCTGGGCTGGCTGATGTGTTCCCCGGACGCACTACCGGATCCGCTGGAGGTCGTGAGCGTCGGGGAGTTCGAGCCGGAGGTCTGGATACCCGCGACAGCCGGCAACGCTGACCGCCGAACCATCAGCGTGGACGAGCTGGCCGACATGGATGTCGTCCACCACCACGCCGTACCAGTCCAGCCACCTACGACGCCTGGTTGACGCTGCTGCGTGGCAACCGCCCGCGTTTCGAGTTCACCGACCCTCCGATCTCGCACTCGCTACCGACGACACTGGCGTTCGCGGCGACCGCCCCGCGTCCGACCGCGGTGCTGACCGGCCCGCTCAACCCGAGCAGTGAGCGGGCGGCACCGCGCATCCGGCAGCCGATGGCGAGCACGTACGCCATGGTCCGGGTCGCCGTCGAACCCTGCCCGCTCATCGCGACTGCCGTCGTGGCGTGGTGCGGGGCTCTGCCGCGTGACCTCCAACAGGTGCTGTTCGACGCGGCTGACGGAGTCGGTTCTTCAGCTTGCTCGTCGGCCGAGCCGGCTGAGGTCGAGCCCACGCCCTCAGCCGCCTCTACCGTTGGGATTTTCCGGCAACATTGCCCGCCGTAGCGGCTGCGGGCTACGAGTGGGGGTCGTCGACCTTGAGCTCGGCTCCGGGGTCGGCGACAAAGACGACCAGGAGCCTGGCCCGTTTCGTCGAGCTGGTGTTCTCCGTGAGCACATGGTGCACACCCGGCTGCTCGGTCCAGTTCTCGCCCTGGCGGAATGTGCTGACCGGTTTGCCTTCGAGTTGGCTGCGCACAGTGCCTTCGAGGACGTACGCGTCGACGAAAGCGTCACCGTGCCGGTGCGGTAACGCGCGTGCGCCGGGCGGGAAGTCGACCCCTACGGAGGTGAACGTCTTGCCTGTCACATTCGGAAGGGCCTGCTGGATCAGGGGGGTGAGGTTTTCGGTGGGTGGCTGCGATGCCGTGGTGGGCATCGGAGCTGTGGCGGGGGCGGGCTGGTCCGGGCGGCGCAGGTCGTGGCCCCGGCCAGCGTGGCGACGGCCAGGATGCCACCGGCGATCCGCATTCCGATCAGGATGGGTCTTCTGTTCAGCTTTCGGTGACGCGGAGAATCGTCGTGCCGTAGGCGCATTTGTTGCTGGGCTCATGGCGATTGTCTAAGGATGCACGCCACAGCTGGACCTGTGCCATACCGCATGGTTGAACACAACGTCGCGTTTTCCGTCTCATCAGGGAGACGAGGCAGCCCCTCCGAGTGCGACGGCTCCACTGGCTACTCGCGACTGCCGCGTAGGACCGTCTCGGCGTGTCGCTTCTTAGACACCGGTTCCCGGTAGTCGCCAGCCCTGCTTGCAGCTGCAGGCCTCATCGCTGACGCCGTTGGCCCATCGCGCGGACGTGTACCTCGGCGTCGTTCTGCCGGTCATCGGTGTCGGTTTCCTGGCCACCGTGGTCGGACTCCTTGCCGCCGTGCAGTATTTCGCCGGTGTCGTCGCCTTGCGGTGTATGGTGGTCCTGCCCCCTGGCCCGAGCCCGTCAGCGCGCACCGGTCACCACGCCATGATCTCGCCGGGCCGACCGCGAAGGTCAAGCCGCGAGGGACAATAGTGTCGTGTCCAGGATGGACCCGTGCGGACACTCAGGATCGGCTCGGGCGCGGGGTTCGCCGCCGATCGCATCGAGCCGGCCGCGGAGCCGGCTGAGCACGGCCACCTCGGCTGTCTCGTCTTCGAATGCCTGGCGGAGCGGACGATCGCCTTGGCACAGCTGGACAAGCTGCAGGATCTACAGCGGCCAACTGCGTCAGCCGTCAATCGCGTGCGGTCGATGTTCCAGTGCCTCTCGGTCCCATGCCCCAAGATCGGCCGCGGCGACATAGGTTGACCGAAGAAAGCCGAGGAGCATGCCATCCGGGTCTGGCGCTGTGCGCACGGCCTCGTACGGCAGCAAAAACTCGCCCAAACCAGCGTCAAAATAAGCAACGTTGGGCGTCACGCGGCGCTGCCGATAGCCAGCGGGCTCAGGGTAGGAGTAGGCGTAGAAGGAGCCCTCTGCGCTGCCGCCTGGCCAGAACCCGCAACTGGCGAGTTCATGCGAGTAGCCTTCCACCATCACGCGGTCCGGACAGTTCGGAACTCCACCGGGGTGCCGTGGAGCGGCGCGGCCGGAGAACCGGGTGCAAGCCAGGTCCATCGCTCCCCAGAAGAAGTGCACCGGGCTGCTTTTCCCCATGAACTCGGCTCGGTACTCGCTCATGACCCGGTGTGCGGCCGAGAGCTGACCCCAGAACCGGCGGGCGTGATCGTGCTCGTACGTGCGATGCGCGTTGTCTTCGGCGAAGGGGATCGCCCGCTCGACTTCCACGGGGGTCGCCCAAATTGACACTTCGATGCCCAAGTTGGCCAGCGCCGCGACCGTCTCCCGATAGAAGACGGCTACGGGCTTCGACTCGAGGACCACCTGACCGTGCGCGCCGTTGCTGACACGGATGTTCAGGCGGTGGTCCACGAAGTCGAATTCCAGGTCGAAGAGCTGATTCCCGTTCGGGATCGAAGACGTGGTGAGGCCTCTCGCGGATACATACAGGGGAACCTGCCACCAGTGGTTGACCGGCGGCGTGTTGGCCATGCGGATCTTGCCGACGACCTGGGTCCACATGTGCAAGGTGTCACGCGTGTCGGTCCAGTCGTCGACCCGAAGCGCAGGCCACGGGTCCGCGACAGCGAGTTCACTGGACATCGTGACTCCCGATCAGTGCCAACCGCATATTGCACAGTGTAATCGATCCTGGCGGAGGCGAGATCATGCGAAGTCCAGGGGTGCCAGCCGCCGATGAGCAGCACGGGGATTCGCGTGGCGGTCAGCGCCGCCGAGGCCCCGTACGGAGTCCAAAAAGGATCATCGCGGTCGGGATGGGAGAGCCAGTCGGTGAACCACGTGTGGGCGGGACCTAGCGCCTTCGCAGCGGCGGCTTCCGCGGTCGGCTCGCGTAGCGCGGTGTCGACGCGGCGGCGCGCGGCGAGCATCGTGCGCGGCCCGCGGGCCTGCACGTTGGTGCTCCAGCCGAGAAAGTCGGCCAGGGCCACCGAACCGGTACCGCGGATGGCGCGGGCGAAGTCGTGCGGAACCACGAGAACGATGGCCGCCCGCAGCTCCGGCGGAGGGTCCTGCAGCAGCGCCCACTGCGTCCAGCCCAGGTAGGAACCGCCGAGCGTCGCGAGGCGGCCGGTGAACCACGGCTGCTCGCGCAGCCACGCGACGGCGTCCTGGCTGTCGGCGGTTTCTTGCGCGATGGGCCGCAAGGCGCCGATGGATCCGACCGTCCCGCGGACGCTCTGCACCACGACCTGGTACCCGCGTTCGGCGAAGGCGCGGCCGTGGAACAGGCTTTCGGGCAGCCCGCGGCCATACGGCGTGCGGATGAGCACAGTGCCGTGCGCCTCGCCCACGTGCAGGTAGAGGTCGGTGAGCAGCTGCGCCCCGTCGGTGGTGGGCACGGGCACCGCGCGCGCGATCGTGTAGCGCCGTCCGCCGGGGCAGGCTGAACACCGCGCGGTGGACGGCGCCGATCGCGCGCGAGCACGCCGGGCTGGGTCATGGTTCCTCCTGGTGGTGCGCCTCAGCCGGCGTGCGGCAAGACCGCCTCGGGCTCAGGGTCGGGTTTCGCGGACTTGCCGGGGCACAACGCCGCGGCGACCAATGCGGCCAGCGCAAGCGCCACGGCCCCACCCCAGAATGCGGCGTGGTGCCGGCCAGGTCACCACCAGACCGGGTGCGGAAGCCGAGAGGCTCATCAACAGCGCGACCCCGATCGAGCCGCCGATCTGCACGGTGGTGTTGACCGTCGCGGACGCGACGCCGGTTTCGGCGGGGGAGACCCCGACCGTCGCCGCGGACATCGCCGAGCCGGACACGGTGCCCAGGCCCAGCCCGGCGAGCAGCAGCCCGGGCAGAGTGGTCGTGGCGTAGTCGTTTTGGAGGCCGGTTCGGGTGAGTGCCACGAAACCACGCCGGCGAGGCCGCGCAGCGGCGACCGGTAAACCGTCGCCATGGTTCGCGTTGCTTGTCACCCCGCGACGATTGCGGCCGTGGCCTGCTGGACGAGGGCGGCGACTGCGGCCGGTTGCGATACGTAGATGGAGGGGCTGCCGGCCACTTCGACCACGGTCGAGCCGGCCCGCTGGGACATCGCGTGCTGCGCGGGGGGTGGGATCATCTTGTCGTCGGTCGCGATCAGGTACCAGCTGGGCTTGGCTCGCCAGGCGGGTTCGGTGATCGATCCGCCGAGGGCGTCCACACCCCACGGGACCTGCGAATCGGCCATGAACGCGGCCTGCTCGGCGGGCAGGTCACCGGCGAAGGACGCGTGGAACTTCTCTCGGTCCAGGAACAGGAAACCATCCTGAGGCGGCACGGGGCGCCGGGCGGCGGGTCGGCGATGAGCGTGTTCACCGATTCGCCCGCGTCCGGTGCGAACGCCGCGATGTACACCAGCGCGTCGACGTTCGGGTGTGCGCCCGCCTCGGTGATGACGGCCCCGCCGTAGGAGTGGCCCACGAGAACGATCGGCCCGTCCTGCGCATCGATGATCCGCCGTGTCGCTGCGACGTCACCCTCAAGCGACAGGGTGGGGTTCTGCACGACAGCGACGCGGTGGCCGTCGCGTGAAAGCACGTCATAGACCCCACGCCAACCGGACCCGTCGACAAAACCGCCGTGCACGAGCACGACATTTCTCGCTGATCCCGCGTCCATCCTGACCCCCTCTCGCAAGTTTGGTGGTCGATGTCGGTGAGACTAAGCAGACGACATGGCACACGGTTCCGCCAGATTGCCGAACCTGACCCTCGCAGCGGCGACTGCGCCAGGGCTGCGGGGGTGTTGCGCTGAGTGAGATCGTCGGAACGTAACGGCGCGCAAGGCGCCGGAGGCGCTAAGACCGGCAGCGTCCTTGAAGCTGACCATCAAGACCGGCAAGAACGCCGGCCAGCCGTTGCGCTCCCACGCTGCGTCTTTCGTCCCGAAGTGAGGTGAAAGACACAATTGCCGCCAACTGGGTCAGTATTCGATACTCCTTTCAGTGGGGAATTATACGCACGCTGGTCCAACAATTTACTTTTTGTTTTTTGAGTATTGACACACGTGTTTGAAACTTCATACGGTTTTGCCGTGAAGCACACCAAGGCGAGGTACAGCAGCGTGGGCGTGGCCCGGGTCCTGTGCACCGTTTTACCGTGAACGCCGACGGTTTGGGCTTGCCTCGCCACTCGAGCATTTGCCAAAAGCGGTAGATGTACATTTTCAATTCGTGTAAATTATCTATTTTGCCCTCGGGTCATCGGCTCTGAGTGAACTGTGTTCATCAGTGCTTGAGATTGCGGTGAACCGAGTAACACGCTTTCGGAAACCTCCATCACTGTCCCCTGCAAAGGATGCACCTTGACGACGAAGTCCGAAACCTCCGAACCCACCAGCCGCAGAGCGGTGCTGAAAACGGTGGCTGCTGCCGCCGTCGTACCCGCGGCGGCGGGGTTGCTCGGCGCCACCATGCCGAGCTCGGCCAGTGCCTCCGAGGCCGACACGCTGCCGGACTTCGCACCGGTTCCCTCCGCCTCGGCGGGGCCTGCGCTGAACGCGAACGGCTACTACGTCGGCCGGATCGAAGGAAACCTCTATTGGGTGACCGATTCGTTTTACCAGGCTATGTTCCTGACCACCTCTGAAGGAGTCGTGCTCGTCGACGCTCCGCCGACGATCGGGCACAACCTCTTGCGGGCTATCGACGACGTCACCAAAGCCAACGGTATGCCCAACAAGGTCACGCACCTGATCTACTCCCACTCCCACGCCGATCACATCGGCGCCTCGGCGATTCTGGGTTCGGACGTGGTGCGCATCGGGCACGCGGAGACCCGCCGACTGCTTCGTACCGCCGGAGATCCCAACCGGCCGGTCCCGACGGAGACGTTCGACGACCGCTACGTTCTCAACGTGGGGGTTGAACGCCTGGAACTCACGTACCACGGCCCGAATCATTCGCCTGACAACATCTTCATCCATGCACCGGGCCATCAGACTCTCATGGTCGTGGACGTGATTTTTCCGGGCTGGGTGC
Organism: Amycolatopsis sp. NPDC051372; assembly: GCF_040682095.1. Lineage (NCBI taxonomy): Bacteria > Bacillati > Actinomycetota > Actinomycetes > Pseudonocardiales > Pseudonocardiaceae > Amycolatopsis > Amycolatopsis sp. NPDC051372. The sequence goes on along the minus strand of NZ_JBFBAF010000042.1, from coordinate 38,235 downwards.
CGTTCAAGAGCCTCGCCGTCTCCCAGGACATCCCCGCCTGGGTGAAAGCGCACGACATCGCCATGGGATATCCCTGGAAGACCCTGGTCGGCGGGCACCTCGGACGCCTCGGTGCCCGCTCCGACGGTTACCTCCAGAAGCAGTACCTCGCAGACCTTGACGCAGCGGTCCGCGACGCCTCGGAGACAGTCGACCCCGCGCCCTACTTCCAGAAGTACGGGGCGAGCGGTAACGCGTGGGCGATTTTCAAGACCTACCTCGACGCCGTCTCCCGCCGGGCCGCCGAGCCGGTGATCGCCAAGTACACCGGCACGCTGGCCGCCGCCGACGTCTTCACCGTGGAAAACGCCTTCGCAATGCTGGAGTCCCACCGGATCGACAAGGATCTCCTCGGCCCCTTCGGTGTCCACCCGTGACGGCGCGCTCTTGAAATCACGTCGCCTTGCTCGGTGCTGTAGCGACCGGACGCAGGACAAGCATGGAGATCGGCAAGCCGGGTGAACGCTGAAGACTAACGTCGTGAATGGCTCTTCACTCGGGTTGGTGCTGACCGTTCCGCACCGGGACGGTCAGCACCAACCCGGCTGGTGGCGCAGCGCTCGGCGGACCGGCAGGTCACGCCGACCGAACTCGTTTCGCAATCGCGACCGCACGGCCGAATCGGTCAGCAGGCCACGCTCGACAGCCCCACCGCGCGCGAGCGGGGAGTGAGCGGGACGGGAGCGTCCAGCACGATGGGTGCACGCACGTCCGCCTCACCAGCCTGCGGTCGAGCAGCTCCGTCAGTAGCCGTGCCGTGTCGGTGGGGGCAATGTCCTCGGGTATCGCGAGCCGTTGCTGCACCGCGGCGGCCGCGGTACCCGGGTCGCCGGCGAGCAGAGCGTCCAGCACGACCGTGGCGGCCGCCGAGCGGCTCGGCCAGGGGCGCCGGCGAGCTCGGGGTCGCGGCCCGATGAAGTCGTTGTTGGAGCAGGGGCGGGAGCGGTGGGTGGCGGTGCTGTCGGAGGCCGAGGCCTATGCGGCGGCGGAGCTGCTCGGGCAGTTCGCGCAGCTCGATCCGCCAGGCGAGTTGAACCGGCTGGCCGCCTCCCTGGCCAGCCGCCTCGGCGCCTGACCAAGTCTGGGGGTCACCGCCGGCGCTTTTGGGAAGCCCACCACCCCAAGGCGCCATACTGTGACGGAACCGAATTTTGTGGCCAAGCTGGGCCGACCGCGGTGTTGTTCGTCAGGCTGTCTTGATGCAGTGGTGAGTGTCAAGAGGGTGACGTATGGCTGATTCCATTCGACTCAGCGAGGGCCGGGTCCTGCCCTCCGGGACGGACGTGGAGCGGATCGTGCGGTCCGGGGACGAGCGGGAGCTGTTCGCTGTGCGCGAGACCTACCGGCCTCGGCAGCGGTGGCAGCAGATCGCGGATCAGGCTGTCGACGAGGACCATCGCAGGCTGTGGGAGCCGGCCGTGGCGGTCACGGCGGAGGTCACGCCGCTGCAGGAGCTGGCGGCGGCGCACCGGTTGGCCCGGATACTGACCAGTAGCCGCTGGTACGTGATGCGTGATGCCCGCGGGGCCGGGGCCAGCTGGCCGGAGATCGGTGTGGCGCTGGAGATGAGCAAGCAGGCCGCTCAGGAGTGGTACCAGCGCAAAAGACCAGGAGAAGTACCTGCCGGACTTCCACGACGCCACCCGGGTCCAGGCCGTGCTCGACGAGGACGCGCCGGGCACCACGGCGAGCTGACCTAGCTTTTGCCGGCCGGCCTTCGGCGCGCTGCGAGGAGAGAAGGACCTCGGCGATCAGCTTGTGGCTACGGTCGGAGGTGTCCCAGGAAGGTCGATGCCGTTCGGAGTTCTCATGTCATTTCAAGTCCTTGGTACCGCACACACGGGAATCACGGTCGTCGACCTCGAAAGGTCGCTGTCTTTTTGGAGGGACGTCCTCGGGCTCAAGGTCGTGATGCGCGATGAAGTGGCTGGCGAGGCGCTCGAAGAGATCACGGGTGTCCGTGGAGGCGCCATGTCGTTCGCCATTCTCGAGGTTCCCGGTGGCGGAGGCCAGATCGAGCTGTTGGAGTACACGGAGCCGGCCGATCGGCAGCATTTGCGGCCACGTCCCTTCGATGCACGTTGCGTTGTTCGTGGACGACATCGAGGCTGTGCCGCGGGATTGCGCTGCAGCTGGATGGCGCGGCCACGGGGCGCCGCGGATCAGGCAGGAGGGCCCGGCCAAGGGGATAACCTTCCTGTATACGAGCGACCCGGACGGCACCATCGTGGAACTCGTCCAAGCCGCCTCCTGAGGAGTTTTCCGCCTCTTCGAAAAGATCCACCCTGGTGAACACCGTGTGCCATCCTCCAGTCACTGACACCAACATTTCCGGTGTCAACAGCCAGACGGTTCACAACAAGGGCGCGAATCACCCAGCGGCCCCATGACCGGCGACGCCGCAAGTCTTCACCGCCCAAAGGGAACGGGTCCGCCCGCGCAGGAGCGACGAACATGCTCGTGTCGAACCCCGGGTCCGGGGTCTGGGCTCGTCGATCACGGCGTCGTTCAGTTCGGGCCGGCGTGCCGTCGCAGCTCGGACCACTCGTCGTTCGGTCTGTCGGCGGCCAGCGCCGCACATCGTGGGCAGGTCCTCAGGTTCAAACCGCCAACCTGCGCGCCGAACGGCTTCATGCTACGGATGACGACGCGCAAGGTGCTGTCGCACAACGGATAGTCGGCGTCGTCGTGCACCGCGTGCCGCAACACGACAGGCTGCGGGGTGGCTTCGCCGACGCGCGCGAACCGGCGGCTCACACCCTGCGAGCGAGGTGCGGGCATCGTCTCGATGAAGCCTGAGTACAAGGTCATCTGACTGTTCCTCCTGGTGGCGTCGCCATTGAATCGCCGCCGAAGGCTGCAGCGCTACGCCCACTCTGCAAACGGACGCACCCGGGTGTCACCACTCGCGCCAGCGCTGCCCGGCCGAGCGGGGTCGCGGGCCGCGCCTGTTGAGGAACCGCAGCAGGCGGCCGCACAGGGGACGCCGAGGTCGCCGTCGACCCGCTTGATGTCGTCGTGGGGCAGCCCGGTGCCGCAGAGCGCGGTCATCATGTCGTCGGCGCGGCTGAGGGCGGGAGAGGGCACGCGGGCGGTATGCCCCGAGGACCGCATCGGGGCGCTCGAGCACGTCCAGGTCGACGGCGAGGTTCGGCGCCGCGGCTACGGGCGGGTCCTCGCGCTCGCCGTGTTCTCCCGCCTGGACTGGTTCACCGACGGGCCGGACTGGATGCACGGTGACCGGCGCGTACGGGCGCTGCGCGCGGCGCAGCACGGCGCCGGGTACACGTGGACAACCATGCTGATCGAAGACACCCCGCAGGCACGCGGATTCGCCGAATGGCTACCGCTATCGAAGGTCGGGGAACCGCTGTACTGCCGGCACATGCTCGACGCGGCCGGCCTGACCAGTATCGATTCGCCGGGTGCATAACCTGGCCGTGCAGGGGTACCACGATCGGCAACGGGAAAGACAGGAAGATCACGACAGCGCGAGGAAGTGCCCATGTCCCTGGTCGGTGAATTCGGCGGGGCCGCGAACGATTACCTGCGGGCCGGGCGTGCCCGCGGCGGGTGACGGCCCTCTGTCGGAGGAGATTGCGCTACCCGGGCGGAGGGTTCGGTTTGGGGCGAGCACCGGGCTGTTCTCTGGGTATGCCGCCGGTGACGGCGAGTGCCAGCAGCGTGAGCATCGCCAGCACCGCCAGTGCCGACCGCAGCCCCGCGATGCGGCTCTGGGCGTTGGTCGCCACCACCGTGTCGACCGTCGCCGGAGGGACGTCCGCGTTGTCCAGTGCGACTCTCAACTGGTCGTCGGACAGGAACGGCACCCCGCCGGACAGCTGTGTCTGCGCTTGTGACGCGAGATCGGCAGGCACCTCCGGGTTGTCCTGAATGCCAGTGAAGAAGGACGCGGTCAGAGCGGAGATCACGACAGCGCCTGCCAGCGCGGTGCCGATCGACGCGCCGAGCTGGGTTCCGGTGTTCTGCAGGCCGCCGACCTGGCCGCTCATCTCGTCGGGCACGGACGACACCGTGACGCTGCCCAGCTGTGACGCAAGCGCACCCAGGCCCGCGCCGGCAAGCAGCAGCGGCCAGGTGATGATCTTTGCCTCGGCACTGACGTCGAGCAGCACGACGAGGAGCACACTGCCCGCGAAGACGGCCAAGAACCCGAGTCTGACGACCCGCTGCGGCGAGGCGTCGGGCCGCAGCTTCGGGATGCCTACCGCGAACAGCAGCAGCGTCAGGGACAGGGGCAGCAGCCGGATGCCGGTCTCCACCGCCGACAGCCCGAGAGCGACGGACAGGTACAGCGGGACGGTGAAGAAGATGCCGGCCTGCACGAGGAACATGAACAGGAACGAGCCGACACCGCTGCGTAGCTGGCGGACACGCAGCAGCGCCGGGTCGACGAGCGCGCCCTCATGTCGCGTGACACGCCGCTTTTCCCACGCGAGGAAGACCGCGGACATCACGCCGCCCGCGAGCACAAGCCAGATCCCCGGCGAGAGTCCGAGCCACGTCGGGGCGCCGGGCTTCGGCTGAATGAAACCCCAGCTGCCGGAGACGAGGACACCGAGCACGATCATCCCGAGTCCCAGCGCGGACATCGCGGTGCCGCCGAGGTCGAGATTGGTCCGTTTTTCGGCTGGCGTGTCGTTCACGCGCCTGACCAGGACCAGGATCACCAGCACGATCAGCACCTCGCCGGCGAAGACCCAGCGCCACGAGGCGTAGGTCGTGAACGCGCCTCCGATCACCGGGCCCAGCGCGGCGGCGATAGCGCCCGCCGCCGCGACCAGACCGTAGGCCCTGGGACGCTCGGGTTTGCCGAAGTTCGACGCCACGAGCGCCACGATCGCCGGCATGATGAGCACCGCTCCCAGGCCTTCCAGGAAAGACCAGCCGATGATGAGGACTACGAGGTTCGGTGCCAGGGCCGTGGTCAACGACCCGCACGCGTACACGACGCAGCCGATCGAGAACGAGCGCTTGCGGCCGAGGATCTCGCCCAGCTTCCCGCCGGTGATCATGAGCGAGGCCATCACCAGCGTGTAGAGCGTGATCGCCGTCTGGATGCCGGTGACGGTCGTGCCGAGGTCCTTGGCGACGGTCGCGATCGCGGTGTTCATCACGGTGGTGTCCAGGGCCATGACGAACTGCCCTGTTGCCAAAGTGAGCAGAACAGACCTGCCGGCTCGCGACTCTCGCCTGGTCTTCCTCTGGGTCAACGCACTGCCTCCTCGTGCGGCCGACGTCGGTGTCGGGCAGAATGCGCACGTCGCCGAGCTCGTTCTCGCCGCCGCAAGTACGGATCGAGAACGTGCACCCGCTTACTCGGTAGGCGGAAACAGGCGGCGTCGTGTTACCAGAACTTCTGTGGCACCGACGCTGAGGCGCTGGCGCCAAGAGAGCCTGACGAACGCACCCGTACGTTCGCCGAGCGCGGCGGTGACACCGACCCGAACACCCTCTACGAGCAGGCCCACAAACTCGTCCTCGGCCTCGGCGATGCCCCGACAGGGATCGTAACCGCCGGCGACCCCGAGTACTTCGGCCGGATGCAGCACTGCGCGGCGAACATCCTCACCCAGCTGTGGTTCACCGGCTACCTGCTCGGCCCGATCTCCAATCGACGCCTGGCCGAACGAGGCGACCGCCCGCCAACTGCTCACCACCATCGAACACCACGCGGACGTCATCACCCTGCTGCACGAGACTGAGCACTTCGACGAAGACGACCAGCCCTGACCAGCTGGACGCGACCAAGTGTTGTTTTCGGCGCCTGCTACGTAGACGCCCGGATTACTTCGGCCCGCTGCCGGTTCTCCGGCGGACCGGCCCGGACGCGCGAGCATCCCACCGTCCTCGGCGCGGACCACACGACGTGATCGCGCTCCGGCACGACCTCGACCACCTCGCCCGGAGTCCTGCGGCTGCTGGCGTTCCTTGACCTACCCTCCAGGCCTGCGCGGTGAGTCGACCCCGTGGATGTGTCCGTAGCCGATCCGCATGGTCCAGGCCGAGAACCCTCGAGAACGTGACGTTGGCGCGGACGCGGGATGCTTTACAGATCGGCCTGCGGAAACGTCGATCAGCCACCTGTTCGCGAACGATCGTTTGTGCACTATGCGTTCCCGTTCAGGCACCGGCAGGGAAGCAGCTGAACCGAGCCGCACCTCAGGTCCGTGTGACGGGTGTCGACTGCGGGACCATCATGGCTTCGGTCCGCCCGGATCATCTGGCTCTTCGAGAAGATCGGCTGGGCCACCGACGTCCGCTAAGGGATGTCTCGTAACTGCTCTTGTGGTTGGTGGGGCTGGTGTTGCGGATCAGTCTGCGAGGAGGATGTTGTGCAGATGCGCGATGCCGGAGACCGTGTCGTTCAGCGTGCTGGCGGCGCGGCGATAGTCGCGCAGGATCTTCCAGCACTTCATCCGCGCCAGCGCGTGCTCGACACGGGCCCAGATCTTGCGATGGTCGGCGTTGAGGTCTTCCTGCCAGCCGGGCAGATCGCTGCGGTCACGGGGTTTGCGGTAGGGCATGATCACCTCGGGATTGCCTTGGTAGCCACCGTCGGCCATCACCGGGCGCCCCGCCAACTTCTGCTCGATGCCGCAGTCGCGATAGACGGTGCAGTCGTTGCGGTTGCCTGGATGCGCGTCGCCGGTGGCGATCACCAACCGGGTGTCGGCGTCGATCGCGACCTGCACGAACGCCCGAGTACCGGTAGTTCTTCGACGGTGCTGCCAGCCGGTGATCCCGCGTCGGCACCAGGGTGCCGTCCACGATCGCGATCGCGTCGATCCGCCGCTTGCGGACCGGGCCCAGCGCCAGCAGCGGCCCGATCGTGTCGATCACCCGGTGCGCCGCGGAATGCGACACTCCGAACAGCGGCCCGATCTGGCGCATCGTCAGGTTCGTCCGCCAGTACGTCGCGACCAGCAGCACACGATCGGCCAGGTCAAGGCGCCACTGACGACCAGGTCGGCCATCGGCGATCTCGTCACCGCCACGTTTCGCCACGATCCGTACCAACTTGCGGAACTGACCCGGTTCCAACCCCGTGAACGGGGCAATCCACTCCGACCGCGACGCCGAGATCACCTGCACCACACCATGATCAACCACCACCCCCAACCGACCCACACCGGGTTACGAGACATCCCTTAGCCAAACCCGAACGCCTGGCCCGCAAGCTCAATCCCGGCTACACCTTCACGCCTAGCGGGTTCGGCAAACTGGAGCGTGGCCCGCTCGCCGACGCACCCGCCCGCAAACACCGCAGCATCACCCGGCCGGAAGGCCGCTGACAATGACGACCGGCGGCGGAAGCATGGCGGCCGCGCTCCCGCGACGCAGACACCGGATCGCTCGCCGTCGTCACCGCTTTGCAAACCGCGTGGGCCAGGTCGAGCGGATCAGCTACCTCCTCGGTGGCGGCTGGGCGATCACCCACCGCAACCTCGCGCTGAAAGGCCACCTCCGTGCGGCTGAAATGATTCCACGTCATCCCGGCGCACACACACCAACGGCGCCGAGGAGGCGAGTCGCCCAGCGCCGGCATGGCAGCCGCGAATGACGGCGCTGGTTGCCCGGGTAGGGCAGCACGATCGCTATGTGTGCGGCTGATGGGAGCGCCCGGCACCAACAGGGCCGGGCGCACATCGGTTGTTTACCGCATCTGTTCGGGAATCGTGTCCATGGTGTGCAGTAGTTGCACGGCAAGGGCCTGACAGGCGGTGTCCGACAATTTCGTGTTCTCTTTCAGAACATCTCGCACCAGTTTGACGCGCAGGTCGTACCGGGACGCAAAGGCGACTTCCGTGGTCATGATGTTTCCTTCTCAGGTTCGCAGTGCCCGCCGACGCAGACGCATCGGCGGTTGAACCCACCCGCCACGGTGGCCGTGCAGTAACGGCGTGCGATTGAATCGTGCGTGTGTTGGGCATGCTGGCAGGCCGCGCACGCAACTGCGGCCGTACCGCCGGTCTCTGTGACGGCGCCAGCCGGTTTCGCGTTCGCCCCGGCAGTCATGACGGTGGAAACCCACGCCCGGCCTGTTGCCACTGGGCCCGGTGTCATCGGCGGGCGCGGCGTCCGGACGGGTCGCGTGCCCACGTGCTCGCCGTGCCGGGGCGCCGTTGCGGGCCGCGTGCTGTCCCGCCGTCGGTTGGCGGTGTCGGGGTGTAGACCGGCTGGCGGAACAGGCTCCCGTACCGGTCGTCCGGGGAGGTGGTGAGCGCTCCGGGCCGGGGTTGCTCGGCGATGGGGTGGCTGAACATCGAATTGTCCAGTGTGGACGTACTGATCAGAGGATCCTTTCGTGGGTGCTGCCCGGTGGGCGGGGTGGTTCAGGAGTGCAGTGGCGCGCGGCTGTTGGTGTGCTTGTGCCCGGCGGCCAGCAGATGTGTGCTGTCGCTGGTGTTGTCCGGGTCCGCGGCGGTCGTGAGGGCGTGCTGTGCGGCGTCGGGGCCGGTTTCCGCGGCAATGACCAGCAGGGTCGTTCGGTGCTGGTCCCAGCCGATGACCGTCAAGGTGGCGGATGGCTGCGACCGGAATCCCTCGAGCCGGATGACGCTCTCACCGAAGGTGACGTCGCGGGGTGGATCCGGCCAGTCGCCGAGGTGGTAGGTGACCCGGTCGATGCGTCCCAGCCGAGCGGCCAGCGCCGCGAGCAGCGCGGGCAGTTCGGCGGCCAGATCGCGGGACCGGGGCCACCATGCACCGTCGACGTGTCCGGTGGTGGGTGCCGCCGGTTTCAGCCGTAGACGGGGCTCGGTGACCGGTTGCGTCGAGAGTGTGGTGTTCGGGCCCGACGGCATGTCGGTGCTCCCGTCTCCGGCCGCTGATTGCCGGCCGGACTGGGGCCGAGGACGGCGCAGGTTCGATCACTCGCGCACGAAATGCTCTCGGTCAACACCGAGCGTACAGGACGACTGCGCTGAGTGTTGAAGAGTGTGACGCATTCCGGGGTACTGGGCGTTGGCGCCGACATGTTCGCCGTTGAGGACGAGGTCGGCCAGAGCGAGTTCCCAGCCTGCGGTAGCTGCGGAATGTCGGAAGCACCAGCCGGGCGGTGGGGTTTGCCACAACGGGTGCTGCCGCGGTCCCCCTCCCGCGGAGGCGCCGGTCGCAGTCCTCTACTCCACGAGGTGCGGGTACTCCGCCGCGCGGTGTTGGAAGACCAGGACGGCGGGATTCCGGACGACACCGTCGCGGATCTCGATGGCGCGGCGGACAGTTTCGTCACCGTCCCATGCGGACGGTCCGCCGAGCACCGTCCCCAGGAACGGGAGCAGGGCCTCGCTGATCTCCGACGTGGCCGAGTTCCACAGGTAGGACGGGCTGTGATCGACGGCGTAGTACGTGATGCCGTCGCCGACCACGAACGACGGCTCGGCGAACGTGGTGGTCCGCGCCCAGCTGAAGCCCATGCCTTCGTCGCAGGAGACGTCGACGATGAGGCTGCCGGGTGCGAACGCGGCGAGGTCGTCTTCGAGGAGGAAGGTCAACGGCGCGGCGGTGTCCTGCAGGACGCAGTTGACGACGATGTCGTGCGCGGCGAGGAACCCCGCCAACGGTACCCGGCCGCGGTCGGTCAGAGCGTGGCTGCGGCGGGGGTCGTCGGGGTTGTTCACGTCGTGCTCGAACTGCACCATCGTCGCGGAGTGGATCGGCGAGCCGACCGCCGTGACGTCGCGGCCGGTGAGCACGCGCACGTCGTGCACGCCGTGCGCGTTGAGCGCGGTCACCGCACCTCGCGCCGTCGCCCCGAAGCCGATCACCGCCGCCCGCAGCCGGCGGCCGTAGTCGCCGGTCGAGCCGATCACCTGCAGGGCGTGCAGCACCGAGGAGTAGCCGGCCAGTTCGTTGTTCTTGTGGAAGACGTGCAGGCCGAACGAGCCGTCACGGTTCCAGTGGTTCATCGCCTCGAAGGCGATCAGCGTCAACCGGCTGTCGATGGCCTGCTGCGTGAGCTCGCGGTCCTGGACGCAGTGCGGCCAGCCCCACAGCACCTGGCCCGGCCGCAGTTGCGCGACGTCCTGCGGCAGCGGCTTGGCCAGCAGGATGATGTCGCACTCGGCGATGAGCTGTTCCCGCGTACGCATCCCGGCGACGGTGCCTGCCAACTGTGCGTCGGCTACGCCGAAGTCTTCGCCGTAGCCGTGTTCGAGGTAGATGCGGTCACGGAGGCCGGCGTCAATTCGTCCGACGTGGCGTGGGTGGATCGGCAACCGGCGTTCGTCCGCTTTCCGCGAATGCGCGACGACGCCGAGGGTGAGCTGGTGCACATGGGCCCCTTTTGCTAGACCACAGTCTAAACACACGGCGGGTACGGCGCTCCGCCCACGGGGTTCCGGCCGCCAACACGTCAGTAGTGGACGTGCCGCGGAAGCGGCGAAAGATCTTCGGGACGACCGTGCCGAGCGAGCTGCGCCGGAGTCAGGGCATCGGAACGGTCCACATCAGACGGATGCCGTCCGCGGCCGGGTGCGCAGACAGTCGGTCACGACGAACCAGTTTCGGCGCCGGACAGCACGCTGCTTCACAGACCGGATCGGTCGACGGTCATTACCCTGCTCTTGTCGTAGAACTTCACCTCGCCGGTGTCCGGGAAGTGGACGCCGACACAGTGAACGTGAGCGTTACCGGAGCCGAAGCTTTTGCCTTCGTCGACGACGAAGCGATGTCATCACGGTCGAGAACCTTCACTCGCCGCGGCCCCGGTCGTTCCTCACTGGTCGAACTGCGTGTCGTCTCCTGTTCGAAAAACAGGCCGTGTATGGCGATAGGACACTACGTGACACTACGTGATCCCGACGGCACGCGAAATAAGAGCTCCGGCTGCGGTGGCCCGGCTCGCGGGCTTGGCCGTTCGCCGCTCGGCGGCGTGGAGACATACGAGGCACGCTGGACCCGGCCACGTCCTTGCCGGGACGGGTACTGAGCCATGGAAGGCGGACGCTCATGACAACCGATCGGCCGGTGAGCCGGAAGAGCGAATCCTCAGAAGAGGTGCTGTCCGCGGTTCCCTACGGGCTCCGGGTCGCGGCCGCCGTCGGCTGGCGCGCGCTGATCGTCGCGGGCGGTCTGACGATCGTGGGCTTCCTGGCCGTCAAGCTGGCCTCAGTGCTGGTCCCGGTCGCGGTGGCGCTCTTGCTCGCGGGCCTGTTCTCCCCGGCCGTTTCCTGGCTGGCGGGCAAGAAGGTCCCGCGTGGGCTGGCGACCGCGATCGTGTTGGTCGTGGGAATCGTGCTGGCCGGTGGTGTGGTGACGTTCGTGGTCATCAGCGTCACTGTGGGCATGCCCGGGCTGATCGATCAGTTCACCACGAGCCTGACCGACCTGCACACCTGGTTGCGCACCGGGCCGCTGCACCTGAGCCAGGGCCAGCTCGACGAGATGCTCGGCAACCTGACCGCCATGCTCGGCCGGAACAAGTCGGCGATCGCCTCGGGCGCCCTCACCACCGCGGTCACCGTCGGGGAACTGCTTGCCGAGTTCCTGCTGGTGGTGTTCTGCCTGATCTTCTTCCTCGCCCAGGGCAACACAATCTGGGCATTCGTGCTGAAGGCCGTTCCGGCACGCCTGCGCGGCCGCGTCGACGTCGCCGGCCGCAGTGGATTCACCACCCTCGCGCAGTACATCCGCGGCACCGCCGCCGTCGCGTTCGTCGACGCCGCCGGCATCGGCCTCGGACTGGTGATCGTCGGAGTCCCGTTGGCGGCTCCGCTGAGCACGCTGGTCTTCCTCGGCGCGTTCATCCCTGTCATCGGCTCGGTGATCGCCGGCACGATCGCCGTCCTCGTGGCACTGGTGGCCAACGGCGTCTGGGCGGCCGTCATTGTGCTCGCCGTCGTCGTCGGTGTCATGCAAATCGAAAGCCACGTGCTGCAGCCATTGCTGCTCGGGCGGGCCGTCCGGCTGCACCCCCTGGCCGTGGTCCTCGCCCTCGCCGCCGGGCTCGTCACCGCCGGCATCGTCGGTGCCCTGCTTGCGGTGCCCCTGCTCGCCGTCGTCAGCTCGGGCGTGCGAAGCCTGACTACGTCACCGGCGCCGGACTGACTGTCTCGCTGTGCCGCTCGCGCTGACTTCCGACGGCGGGATGGCCACGGACCTCCGCGGTCGATCGAGGTGTACCGCCCGCGGGGTGCCGGCGGTACACCTCGCGGCCTCAGTTGGCGGGTTGGGGACTGGTGTTGCGTCGTCGGGCTTCGTGGAGCTCTCTTCGAGTGAGATGATGCGGCATGCGGGGTCGATGGCCGTTCCGTCGTCGATGAGTTTGCCGTACTCGCGCGGCGATGCGCAGCTGGTGGCGGGAGAGCGGCGGTGCGCGCCCGCAGAGCGCGACTTGAACCCGTCCACACGGGAGATCTCCCATGTGGACGGTTCTCGGACACCCCGCACGGCCGTCGCTAGCTGATCGAGCTGCGCGTGTTTGCTCGGCGGCGACGAAGTCCTGCTCGGTGACGAGGGCCGCATGTGAGGGCTTGGTGGATGCGGGTGTTGATGTCGGACGTCCCGTGCCGTTGGCACGGCGGTTCCACGGCGGCACCCTCACCGGCGCACTCGCGTGCAACGCCCCGCGCGAGCTCGCCCGGTTGCGCGCCGTCTTGCTGAAGTCCGCGCCCGCACCGTAATGGGTCGTGCGCCTGCGGCCGACCATCGACCTGTTGCTGATCGGAGTGAGGTGCACGTCCGCGCGTCTCTCCGGCATGACCGCCAGGCGTAGGTAGCAGTCGCCTCTACAGTGGGGCTCAAGGGTCGACCGAACACACACAGCAAGTTGTGCAGATGTCTCGAGAGCGGCGCTTCGAGTTTCTGTCGGGAGGTCACCGCTAACGTCTCGGATTGATACAGACACGACCCGCTCTTCACGTCTACATTATCCCGCGACCTGGGTAAACGCGACGACTAGTTCATCTTCGCGAGGCGTCGAGCGTTGCTTCGGCACCGCGCTCCGCGGGGGGTGCCCCGATGTGGTTGTCAAGCCGCGGCAGGGGCGAGAGCGGCTTCGGGGTGGCGGTAGTGGGTGTGGTTGCGGAGCATAGGAGGACGTCGCAGCGGCGGCGGGCCAGGCAGATCAGGGCGACGCTGTGCGTCGCCGACTCGAGCAGGATGCGGGCGGCGGTCCTGACGCCGATGCCGGGCATCGAGGCCAGGACCCCGGCAAGAGGGTGCGCATAGAGTATCCCCTCAACCTCCTCGGCAACCTGTTTGCGTTGCTGAAGGACGCTTTTGAGGCTGTCGGCCAGTCTCGGGAGCACGGTGTCTGCGGCTGCGGTGCCCGGGACGGTGACGCTCTGTTCGGCCAGCGCGGTCATGATCGCGTCGATGAGCTTGTCGCCCATGCGCGGCGCGTGGGCCTTCGCGATCGCGGTCAGTTTGCGGCGGCGGACCTGGGCGATCCCGGCTGGTCCGCCGCAACGGGAAAGGATCTCCAGCACCGCCGGATGACTGATCCGTGGTCCGATCGCCCGCTCGAGGGCGGGATGGATGCCGGTGAGCAAGCCGCGGATGCGGTTGGCGATGCGGGTGGCTTCGCTGGCCAGGGTCGTCATCGAATCCGACCAGCACATCGAGCTCGGCCAGGGCTTCGTCGCCGACGTCGACCGGGCGCAGCGTGTCGGACAGGGAGCGGGCGGCGTCGGCGATGATGAACGCGTCCCGGGCGTCGGTTTTGGCGCGGCCTGGGTAGAGGTCCGCGATGCGGCGCATCGCCGGCCCGGGCAGATAAGCCACTTGATGGCCTGCGGCGCGGGCGACCGCGACGGACAACGCGCCGATCGTCGCGGGCCGGTCGGCCACGACCAGCAGTGGTCCGTGCTGGGTGAGCTTGTCGAACAAGGCCTTCAGTTTCGATTAAGTGCTGAGCAGCGGCGCGTTGTGCAGCCGTTTGCCGTCCGGGTCGAGACCGACCGCGTGACGCTCGCCTTTTCCGACGTCCAGGCCGAGGAACCGGTGAGCGTGCAGGCTGTTCCGCACTGGAGCGGAACGGCCACCGCCGTCGACGAGTTCGACGGCCGCGGCCTGGACCACGCCTCGACGACGGCCCCAGGACGGCAAGACCGCGATACTGTCGTCGGGCCGTGGATCCGAGGGGCGGTGGTCGCTGACTCTGATCACCCAATTTGGGGGATCCTGCCAAACCCAAGGGATTATGGCCGGAACGCTCGCCGACGACCTGCGTTTTCGCAGGTCAGCACACCGCTGGACTCAGGAGGACCCATAATCCCTTGGCCGTCGGTTCGAGCCCGACCCGGCCCACTCTTTGTCTTCAAATAGCGGTCCTGAATGCACAAACGGTGACTGTAGTTGATCTTGTGGTGCCTGTTGGCATACTGTCAGCAATTAGCACAGCGCTTGGAACCCAAGGGATCTTCCGGGTACGACTGATCACATGACCGCAGCTGAGACACCGGAGGAGGTGCTGGACCCCGATGACATCAGAGCGCTCGTCGGGGACTGGAGAACGCATCTGAGGGCCAAAAACCGCGCCGACTCGACGATTGATGCGTACATCGAGGGCGTCGCCATCGGCTGACGCCGCGTCCGGCAACGGACAGTTACGTGGCGGCCAGCAGCACGTACCCCATACCCGCGCCCATCACCGCGCGGTACACCTTCCGCGACGTCAGCCCCGGCGCCGCCACCCGGGCAGTCCGCACGGCGGCCACTCCCGACCGCGCGGCGTCGAGGAGGAAGTAGCCAGCGCCGACAACCGCGAGCAGCGGTAGCGCGAGCCCGGTATCCATTGTGGACATCGTGAGCCACGGCCCGTGCGCCATGCCGCCGTGGGGCATCGCGGTCACCATGTACAGCATCGCCGCGGCCGAGAGCGCGTGGTGCCCGCAGCTCGCGGTGTGCGCCTGACCGCGGCCGCGCCACCAGGCGAACCCGAACCAGGCCGCCGTGAGCACGAACACTGCCTGCCAGCCCGCCGCGGGGATCGGGCCGCCGACGGGCGAGAGCATCGCTACCATAGCGACCACGAGCAGCAGCTCGGCGAGGTTGGCGTGGCGCAGGCCGTGGCCCAGCCGTGCGTAGTCGAGTTGCACGAGCCGCAGCACGCACGGCAGCGCGAGCAGCGCGAAAACCGCGGTGAGCAGCCAGGCGAGCAACAGCGGCCCGCTCACGGCGAACCCGCCGGTAGGGGTCGGGACATGGCCTCACTCCAGGTTTCACGCTCTGTCAACGATCTCGGGATCCACCGTGGCACTCCGCGGCGAGTCAGCACCAGTCAGCAAAAGGTGAAACCCGTTGCCCCACAAGAGCTACGACTCCAAACGCCTCGTCTTACCGGGTCAGGCTCAGCACGCACGACGGACAATCGGTGACGGAAGCTGCCGAGCCAAATGCGTGCCCCGCGCGCCTCGACCACCGGTCCCGCCCCCAACGACGCGCTCGCCGCCGCGATCAGGGGTCGCCGGTCTCCAGCTGCTCGGCCAGGTACTCCCACCAGCTCGATGACGACCACGCCACCCGCTCCGCGTGCCGGCAACAACCTCGCGATCACAGTCCTCTCCGAGGCGGAGCTGCAGAAGGGCAAGAGCTCGTGGAGGACAACGGCGTCAAGATCAAGAGCGAGCTGGACCGCGGGTTCTGTCACTCGATCTACTTCGAGGACTCGGTCAACCAGATCGCGCTTGAGCTTGCCACCTGGCAGCACGCGCGATCGTCACAGTCAGCCGGCGACGTGGTATCGGCTGGTGATGGCGACGCGGTTGAAGGCGTTCATCACGATGACCAGCCAGGCGACGGCAGATACCTGCTCGGGGGTGAGCACGGCCGCGGCGGCGGCGTAGTCCTCGTCGGGGACGTGTCCGTCCGAGACGCGGGTGATCGCCTCGGTCAGCCGGAGGGCTGCGCGGTCGGTCGCGGAGAAGTAGCCGGTCTCCTCCCACGCGGGCAGCACGGCGATCCGGTCGGGGTTTTCGCCCTTCTTGAGGGCGTCACCGGTGTGCATGCGCAGACAGAACGCGCAGCCGTTGATCTGGGAGGCGCGGATCCTCACCAGCTCGACCAGAAGCGGGTCAAGGCCCGCCGCGGCGGCGTTGGTGTCCGCCTCCGCGGCGACGGCGATGAGGGTCTTGTAGGCGGTCGGGTGCTGCTTGTCGATGCTGACGCGCTGGATGTTGGTCACGGTTTCTCCGATTCGTTTTGTGCGGCCTTGCCGGCGGATAGGTTTTTGCAGATCTGCCCGCTGTAGCCGATTTCGAGTTATCCCTCGGATCGTCGGCCCGGAGTGAGAACCATCGGAAGCCGCCCTGGCTCGGCCCGCGTTCCGAGCCAGGGCGGCGCGCGACGACCGGCGATCGATCGTGCCGACCGGTCAGGTCGGATGGCTACCGGTTCGGCGCAGGAATCCGCTTGCTCGCCTTGGCTGCGAGCTCCTCATCACTGACCATGGTGAGCATCTCGACCCCCGGGGTCATCATCGCGACCACGACGAGGCGGCTCGTTTTGTCGGCGAGCAGGTTTGCGATCGTGTAGTGGATGACGTCGCCCCCCGGTTCCCAGAAAGCCTCTCCCGCCTTGACCGGATAGGGCGCCTCACCCTCGAGTTCGAACAGCATCTCGCCCTCGAGCATGTAGCCGAAAACGGGGCCCGAGTGACGATGGGGAGCGATACCAGGGTCCCCCGGCGGCAGCTCGAGTATCCGGATCATCGCGGAGGAACCCGGCGCGATGAACGGTGGAACGACTTCCAGCAGATCCTTCTGCCTCATGTTGCTGACAGCAGACATTTCATCCTCTCTAGGCTGCGTGTACCTCGTGCCTTCGCCGGGACTTCACTGGGACCCGAAGTCCGGATCACAGGTATCAGCGGTGGAGCACGCAGTACGAACCAGGCGAAATGACCATGGTTCCGATCTCTCAGGCCTTTCGGCCTCGAACAGTGGTGGGTTGCGCGCACCTGCTCGCGACCATGCCCTCGTCGCCTCGTTTTGATCTCTCATCAGGGAGACGAGGTAGCCCCTCGAGGTGTGACAGCTCAGACGTGATTAAGTCCGGGAGTATGGGCGAGCAGAACGTGCCACCAGCGTCGATCAGTCCGGATTGTCGCAGCGACCGCAGGGAGATGACTCGGTGACGGCAGGAAGCTCCACACCGGCGACTGCCGCGGTGACGGCGCTGGTCACCGACCTGGCTCGGCGGCTGGCGAGCGAGGGCCTGCCCGAGCACGCGGCCGACCTGCGCAGCACGCACCCGACCGCGCCGGTCGCGCCTGCGGCGCCGAGCGCCGCCCTGCCTGCCCTACGTAACCTGCCGAAAGCCCTTCGCATCGCGCTGGCGGACGACGTGACCGGACTGGTGCAGGTGCTGAGGTCCGCGCGATGGACGCAGACCACCACGTACGTCAGCAATCCACCTAACGAACGCTTCCTGCCCGGCTACGCGCACTGCACGCTGCTCGGCCCCGCCGCCGCGCTACCCGTGGCCGTCGACCCCGCCAGCCTGGTCACGCTCGGCGTCCTGCTGCTCGGCCCCCACGTGCACTACCCGCCTCACTGGCATCCGGCCGACGAGGTCTACGTGCCGCTCACCAGGGCCCGCTGGTCCACCGACGAATCCCCCTACGTCGCACGCGAACCCGGCACGGTCCTGCACCACGCCCCCACCCAACCGCACGCCATCCACACCGACGCCGTCCCCCTCCTCGCGCTCTACCTCTGGCGCGGCGACCTCCACACACCCGCCCGCCTCATCGACCCACCCCATTGAAACCCGGCATCAACGCTCAACCGGGTGCTACGACGACCCCGACGCCCCTACAACGACTCGACCGAAGAGGACCTGGCCGTCCCCGCCCGAGGGTATGACGGTCGCCGAGGCGGTTGCCGCGGCCGGCGTGACCCTGCCGCGACGGTGGAATGACCGCGCGTTTCGGACCCCGTCAGCGCCCAGTTCGGCATGCTCGCGGGTGAGCAGCCCGGCGAGGTCGAGCTGATCTGGATGTAGCCAAGCCTTGGACTCTGGCGAGGCGGATGGTCCCGCTGCTCAGCTCCCGGCACGGCACCAGCGGGTCTGTCAGGTCGGGCGCTGCTAAGCCAGCCGCCAGCCGCTGCCGTCGCGCCCTTTCGGCAGCGGTGCGCCGAAGCCCACGGCATCCCCATCCGCCAGATCTCCCGGGACCTCGGCCACGCCACTCTCGCCACCACCGAGGCCTACCTCGAACAAGGCCACCACCTCGTCGGCACCGCCGCGCCCACCCTCGCCGACCTCTTCACCGCCGGCGGAACCCCCACCCGTCCCGTCGACGCAGGAGTCCTCCGGTGAGCGCCCGAGCGGACACGAGACCACGGAATAGCCACTGACCAGCCCGCCCGCGGACGGCACGAGGATCGAGGCGGCCGTCCCGTTCGCGGAGCAGCCCAGCAGCGCCGCGGGCTGATACCGGCCAGCCGGTAGAGCAGGCCCCCGGCACCCGGGACTGGGAAATGCCCGTTGGCCGTGACGACGCGGACACCTTCTGCCCGCCAGACTGAACGAGTCCCGTTCAGCCCGGAAGAAGCGACATCATGAACAACCACCACCACGTCAGCAACAAGTACTGCGGCCAATGCGACCGCTGGCACTGCCAGTGCGACGGGTGTGGCTGGTTCTGGTACAACGCCTCCACGTTCGGCGAAGCGCTCCGGCACATCCGCCTGCACCAGCTCGACCGGGTGTACGCGGAAGCGGTTGCCGGCCCGCGGCGTGCAGCCTAGGGCTTGACGAGGAAGATGCCGGTCATCGATCGACGCTGGCCGTTCGGGGCGAAGACCGCCACTCCATTTCCGTTGTCGACCTCCAGGCGGTAACCGTCGATCGTTCGCAGAACTTCGGAGCCGTCGGGCCGCTGGTGCAGAACACCGCTGGACAGGTCTGTGGGATCGACATTGAGCAGCACGAAGGTCAACCCGGATTCGCAGGGCGCATTCCAGTACACGATGCCGTCGGCACCGACGTGGTAAGGGATGACCGTGTCGAGCTGAACGGTGCCCGGCCCGTCGAACTCGGCGGCGAGCAGCAGCATGCGCACCGTGCCGTCAGCTGTAGGAACGGTCATGGCGTCGCCCTCCGTCGGTCTCGCGCGAGCTGTTAGTTCGCCAGCGCCCTCGGTATCGGCCTGGGCCGCCGGTGATGGGGAGACGGAGCGCATGGTCCAACCCGTTGCACTGCGGAGGCCACCACTCGCACCAGTGCTGTTGAGGAGCCGGGCGGGGCCCGCTGGGCGAGGAGCTCGAGCAGGCAGCTGACGCAGGGGACACCGCGCTGGGTCAGAACACGCCGTGGTCACCTGGACCAGGGCATTGTCAGACACGCCCTAGCCGTCACCGCTCCCGCGGGAGGTAGGTCGGCGAGCCGGTTGCTGTGGAATTTCGTAGCCGCTCGGGTCGGCGCCCAACGTGGAGCAGGTAGTCGTAGCGTGGCGATGATGTGGTGTGTGCGTACGACTTCGGGCAGCCGGACGACGGGAAACACTCGCAGACCGCGACCGGTGACGGCCGGATCGACGTCGGCGCGGGATCGCCCAGGTTCTCTCCGATCGGCGGACCCTGCGCAGGGCAGGGTGCGGACGACCGGCCCGCGCGCGCAGGGAGGTCGGCGTTGCTGATCCGGCCGTCGGTTCCGAGCACAGCCAGGATCAGTGACCACGTCATCCCGCTTGTCGGCCGCCGTCCGCTGTCGGGCTTGGCCGGCATCGGGTCGATTCAGCCGGAGACCGGGGAACGGTTTTCGGCTGCACGTGCCGTCGCGGGCTCCCGTCAGTGCGCCGAGAGCGCCGCTCCTTGCCGGCGAGCGGTATTCACATCTCGATGGTCGCGCGGCGCCGCCTCAGGCGGCGTCGGCGGGGGTGAACGCGTGGGTGAAGAGGGCCTGCGCCAGCTTGAGCACGAGGGACTCGATGAGGTTCGCGCCGAGCTTGGCGAGGACGGTGGCGAAGAACTCGGCCATGGTGGTCTCCTCGGGTCACGGGGGCTTCGAGGGGACGAAACCCGCTGCGGGTGAGGGAAAGACGGAATCGGGATTGCGGCCCGGTGAACGCGTTGGGAAATCCGGTGGTTCAGGCGCGGGCGAGGACGCGTTGGGCGGCGGCCTGCGCGACGGTCGCGGTCGCTGCCGCGCCGAGGGCGAGCGCCCATTGGTGCGGCAGCAGCGGGCGGCAGCCGAAGAAGCCGCTGACTCCGGGCGTCTGGACGATCGCCGCGAGGGTCAGCAGGGAGCCGGCGCCGGCCGCGACCACGAGGGGGGTGCGGCCGCGTACGGCGATCGTCTGGCCGAGCTGGGCCGCGACCAGTGTCACCAGCCCAGTGGTGCTGGCTTGCTGGGGCGTGCTGACCGTGCGCGCGGCGAGCCAGCCCGCCAGGGCTGCACCGGCGGTGGTCGACGCGCGGGCGATCAGGTCCTTCGTGAGCACCGCGCCGAGTGAGGCTTCGGGGCCTTCGCGCAGCAGGTCGTCCGCGCTCGCGTGTGGCGGCGGGCGGACGGCGACGGCCATCGCGGGGAGCACGTCGGTCAGCAGGTTGATCAGCAGCAGCTGCCTCGCGTTGAGGGCGTCCCGGGTGCTCAGCAGGCCGGCGCCGACGGTGAAGGCGACTTCGCCGAGGTTGCCGCCCAGCAGGATGGACAGGGCGTCGCGGACCGAGGCCCACATCGCGCGGCCCTCTGCGATGGCGTCGGTGATCGTTTCGATTCGGTCGTCCGTCAGGACCAGGTCCGCGGCCTCACGGGTGGCCGGCGTTGCGGTGGCCCCGAGCGCGATGCCGACGTGCGCGAGCCGGACCGCGGGCGCGTCGTTGGCGCCGTCACCGGTCATCGCGACGACCCGTCCGAGGCCGTTGAGCTGTTGCACGATGCGCGCTTTTTGCGCGGGGCTGACGCGCGCGAACACCGTGACGTCTTCGATGCGGGCGGCGAGCTGCTCGTCGTCGGCGGCGTCGACCTCGGCGCCGGTCATCACCGCCTCGCCGGTGCCGAGGGACAGCTCGGCCGCGATCGCGGCGGCGGTGCTCGGGTGGTCCCCCGTGATCATCGCGACCCGCACACCGGCGTGGCCCAGCTCGGCGATGGCCCGCGCCGCGGTGGGCCGCACGGGGTCGGCGAGGACGAGCAGGCCGCGGAAGGTCAGGTCGTGGATGTCGTCCTCGGTCAACTCGATGCGCTCAGTCTGCTCGGCCCGGTCGATCCCGTCGCGGGGTACCCGGCGCTCGGCCACCGCGAGCACCCGAAATCCCTGTCGTGCCATGCGATCGACGGTGCCGAGCAGGTTGCCGTCCGGCCCCGCGCAGCGGGCGAGGACCGCCTCCGGGGCGCCCTTGACGCTGAGGAGGGGTCCGTCCGGTGTGTCGGCCAGTGCCGCGTGGTAGCCGCGGGTCGGCTCGAACGGCAGCTCGGCGAGCCAGGTCAGCTTTCCCACGCCGCGCCCGGGTTCGACGCCGTGGGTGGCGGCGGCCTCGAGCACGGCTCGGTCGGTGGGGTGCGGCGTCTGTCCCTCCGCTTGCCACGGGCTCGCCCGTACGGCGGCGGCGAGCACGTCACGCAGGTGGAGCGTGAGCTCGTCCGGGCGACGTCCCGTGGTGCCGTCGGAGACCTCGCGCAGACGGATCCGGCCCTCGGTGAGCGTGCCGGTTTTGTCGAAGCAGAGCAGGTCGACCCGGCCCAGTGCCTCGATCGTCGACGGACTGCGGGCGAGCACACCTCGGTGCGCGAGGCGCCGGGCCGAGGCGAGTTCGGCGATCGTGGCGACGAACGGCAGGCCTTCGGGTACCGCGGCCACCGACAGGCCGACGGCCCGGCCGAGCGCTTGGCTGATCGCGTTGCCGCGGGCGAGGTCGGCCAGCAGCAGCGCGGTGCCGGCGCCCAGAGTCACCGGCAGCGTGATGCGGGTCAGCTCGGACAGCCGGGCGGCGACTCCGGTGACCGGGGGCGCTGCTCCGTTCACCTGTGCCGTGCGTCCTGCCTCGGTCCGTTCGCCGGTCGCGACGACGACCGCGGTGCCGTGTCCGGCCGCGACCACGGTGCCGCGGTAGAGCATCGACGAGCGATCTGCGACCGCGTCGGCCGCGCTGGCGGGCACGCTCTTCGTGACGAGCTGCGACTCGCCAGTCACGCTCGACTCATCCACCTCCAGCCCGTAGGCGTCGAGGAGCCGGCAATCGGCGGGTACCGCGTCGCCGGGCCGCAATTCGATTACGTCGCCGGGTACGAGCTGCTCGGCTCGCGCCGTCGTCGAAGTGCCGGCACGGCGCAGCCGGACCTGCGACGCACTCGTGTCGAGCAGGTGGTGCAGCTCGCGGTCGGCGCCGAGCCGCTGGGCACCACCGATGAGCGCGTTCAGGGCGAGCACGCCGATGATCAGCACGGCGTCGGTGATCGAGCCGAGTGTGGCCGACACGCCGGCGCCGGCGGCCAGCGCCGGGGTCAGCGGGCCCGCGAGCTCGTCGGCCGAGGCGCGGGCCAGCCCGAGCCCCTCGGGCTCGGCTCGGCCTTCGGTGCGGCGGCGTTCCGCCGACTCGGCGGCGAGCCCGTCGTCGCTGGTCTTCAGGCGGCTGAGCACGGCCTCGGGTGACATCGCGTGCCACGGCGTGCGGTCGAGCGGGATCGGCTCGGGCCGCCGTCCGGCCTCCGCCCCCGTCCAGGTCCCGGTGGCCAGCGCCAGCAACGTGGCGAAGTGGACCGGGAACGATCCCCGCGAAGCCGCTGTCTCTTGTGGACCGAAACCCCCGAAGAGCGTGCCGAGCGCCGATCCGGCGACGGTGAGTCCCGCGCTGTAGCGGCTGGCGCGGTGGGCGGGCTCGACCGTGTCCAACAGCGTGCACACCTGCGCGAGTCCGGGGCACAGGACGTGCGCGGTCCACGGCACGCTGCGATCGGTGTCGGCCACCCCGAGGCCCACGTCCGCCTCGGCAAGCCCGGCCGGATCAGCCGACACGACCGCGACGACGTGGCCGTCGGCCTGCAGCCTCCGCACCTGCTCGCCCAGTGTGCCCGGCTCCGCCTCGATGACCTCGCCGGCCCGCCGGGCGGCCGCGGTGACGGCCTCGGCCAGCGGGTGGGTCTCGTCCTCCAGTTCAGCCCGCGCCACGATTGTTCCGTCGTGGTGCACGCGGAGCACGTCGCCCCGTGCGTGCACCGTCCACTCGTGAGATCCGCCGCCAGGGTGCTGCGGGTCCGCGAGGTCGTAGAGCGTGCGCAGCACGTCGGCCCGGTCGGCGGCGCCCGTGATCGTGACCTCGCCGACGACCTTGCGGCCGGTGCGCAGCAGCGAAGTGTCGAGCACGACGCGGTCCACCCGGTCCAGACGTCGCAGTGCGGCCGGCTCGAGAACCAGGCACCCGCTCGTGGAGACGTCGGTGCTCACTTGCGCGGCGAACGCCTCGCGGCCGAGCTTCGCCGCGCGCGGCACGGCGGCGAGCAGCACGCCCATGGCCCGGTCCGCGCTGCGGCTGGCCGCGAGCACCCCGGCTGCTCCCGCGAGGCCGAACGCTGCCGTTCCGTTCGCGGTCCGCTCGATCGGCCCCACCGGCAATGGGCGGGGGCGCTGTACCGCCTCGGTCGCCGTGGAGGAATGCCGGTGTACCTCAGTTTCCGGCTCCCACCGTTCCCAGGCGTCGCGGCGGGCGGTCACCTCCCGGCGCAGGCACCACCGGTAGATCGCGTCGGTGGCGAGAGCGACCGGCCGCCGCGCCAGCGTCTGGCTGACTACGCCTCCGGCCGCGAAGACCGTGTCCGTGGCGGAGCGCCCCAGCACCGATTCCACGCCGGCACGCAGCGCCGGCGTGGAATCGATGAGCGACGCGAGCGCGGGCGCCACCGGCGGCAACGCCCGCCCCGGCAGCAGCCGGCCCAGCGCGGAGTAGGACAGCCCGAGCACGTTGGCACCGACTGCGGCCACTTCACGCAGGACCGGCGCCGGGTTTCCCGGGTGCACGTCGCTCGTCGACGCGCGGCCCTGAAGTGCCCACTCCTTCTCGACCGCGGAGATCACCTCGGCCAGTTCCCGGACCCCGGTCGTCTCCGGGTCGTGGTCGACGACGACCCGGCCGAGCACCGAGTTCAGGATGACGTCCCGAACGCCGGGTTGTTCGCTCAGGCTGCGCACGAGCACCTGCGCTGCGGCCTCGTGGCCCGGCTCGTGCAGGCCGCGCACCTCCAGGTGGGTGCGCTCGCCGGAGGTCCACGAGCGTCGCCCGGGAGCTGCCGCACCGCGCGCGACTGCGGCGATCGGCTCGGCCACCGCGCGGACGAGGCCGAACGGATCGGGCAGACGCACGGGCTACTCGCCGCCGGGCGCGGAATTGCTGTCCTGCTTGCCCGACTTCGCCGCCTCGCCGGACGGTGCCGGTGCCGCGGGCTGCAACCTCGCCGGGGTGGACCCCGTCCGCGATTCTCGCTGCGCGGGCGCGGTTTCTGGCTTCTTCGGCGTGCGACGCTTCGCGGCCGCGGGTTCGGACTTGGCCACGGCGGGTTCGGGCTGCCCGGCCTGTGGTGGTGTGCGCTCCGCCAGCGGATGGTGCGCGCCCGCGATCTCGGGCTGGCCGGCCATCGACGGCCGCTCTCCTGATGTGACCCGCTTCGTCGGCTGGTGTGCACCGGCGGTCTCGGGCTGGCCGGCGGGCCGCACCCGATCCTGGGGTGCTCGCCGCTTTTCGACCGGCTTCACCGGCGCGGTCCGCGCTCCCGGCTCGGCGGCACGCGATTCA
Source organism: Amycolatopsis sp. NPDC051372 (assembly GCF_040682095.1). NCBI lineage: Bacteria > Bacillati > Actinomycetota > Actinomycetes > Pseudonocardiales > Pseudonocardiaceae > Amycolatopsis > Amycolatopsis sp. NPDC051372. The sequence goes on along the minus strand of NZ_JBFBAF010000042.1, from coordinate 13,498 downwards.
CGACCGCGTCCTGCCACCGCCGTACCCACTCCGATCGCGATGGCCACCGGCCACTCGATCAGCTCGACCGCGGTCAGCACTCCCAGTGCCCCGTAGTAGACGAGCTGCCGCGGCGGCGGCAGGAACGAACGAGCGGTGTCCAAGGCCGCGCTCATCTCGTGGCGCGCCTGCTTCGGAACCCGGGGCATCCGCACGTCGGGTGCGTGTAACTCGGGGAGCCCAAACGGGAGTTTCACCTTGGCGGTGCGGGACTGCTCCTGCGTTTCGCCGGTCTCGACGGCGTTGGTGGCCATGGCTTCTCCCTTTGCCGATCCACAGCGACCGCGCCCATGTTACGAGCCGCGCAACGTCCACTGAAGGCTCGACGAACGGCCGCGACGACGAGGATTTCAACCCGTGCTTGCGGCCGAACGCCTCCGTGCCCTCGCGTTCGTGACACACGACGTGCGCCCCGGCAGTCGCAACGTTTCCGGCTGGGCCGTCGCCTGCCCTGGGTCGGCGGTGTGGCACGGTCCGGCAATACGAGTGGACCGCGCGGCTGCAATTGAGCCCTGACTGTCACCGATTTCGGGTTGGGGTAGCCGACGGGCTTCCGTGTCGCCGATGCCTTCATGACTGGTTGACAGAGAGCGGGAATGGTGAAAAAGCGACCCTTCAATGCCGAGTGTGGGCGCGGGATGCTGAGCAGCGGGCCCGCAGAAGGGAGACGTGGTTGGTGGATGTGCGGAGGAGTGGCGCGGCTCCGTGAATTGCGCAGGCCCCTCCGCAGACAGTCGCGCACGTGAGTACACCGTTCATCGCCCATTCGTGCCGGCCTTTGTGCTTCGGCTGCAGGAGTCGCTGCCCGAGTTCCGCCGTGGCCAAGCAGTGCTGGGGCTGCCAACCTGTCACTGCCTTCCCGCGCGGCCGGATGCCCGGTAGCCAGCGGAGGATGCCCATGAAGATCGTGGTTATCGGCGGTACAGGTTTGATCGGTTCGAAGCTTGTGACGAAGCTCGGCGAGCACGGCCACCAGGCGGTAGCCGCATCGCCGAACACCGGCGTCAACACGCTCACCGGCGAAGGACTTTCGGACGCCCTGGCCGGCACGACGTTGGTGGTCGATGTGGCGAATTCGCCGTCGTTCGAGAATGCCGCGGTGATGGAGTTCTTCGAGACCTCGACCCGCACACTGCTGGCCGCCAGTGGCTGCTTCCGGGTGAAGATCGCGCAGGAGTCGCCGATCGAAAAGTCGTCGATCCCGTATTCACTCGTGCACGCCACGCAGTTCTTCGGATTCGTCGCGCGCATCGCGGACGCGGCCGCCGAGGGTGGCGCGGTCCGGTTGGTACCTGTGCTGTTCCAGCCCATCGCGGGCGACGACGTCGCCCAGGCGGTCGGCTCGACCGCGGAGGGCTCGCCGCTGAACGGGACGGTCGAGATCGCCGGCCCCGAGCAGTCCCGGATGGACGAGTTCTTCCGCGCGGCGCCGGCCGCCCGCAACGATCCGCGTGAGGTGGAGCCAAACCCGCACGCGCGCTACTTCGGAACCGAGCTGAGCGAGCGGACTCTCGTGCCGGCCGGCCTGGCGATCCGAGGCGAGATCCGCAACGCCGAGTGGCCCGGCCGGATTCGGGAGTAACGCCGCCCTGCACCACCCATCCGACACGGAGGTGTTTCTCATGCCGAACATCGATCCGGCGCCGACCGGGCAGAAGCCGCGATCGACCGCCTGGGAGTCGGCGTTCACCACGCTGCAGGAGGTAGAACCGCCTTTCATTCCGGCGGGAGCCCACGTGATGACCGTGGTTGTCGAGTATCCAGCCGGTGATCCCGGTGCGCCGCCGCACCGGCATCCGGGGCCCGCGTTCGGCTACGTGCTGGACGGCGAGATGCTGCTGGAGCTGGAAGGCGAGCCGTAGCGGGTCGTGCACGCCGGAGAGGCGTTCTGGGAGCCGGGTGGCGACGTCATCCACTACCAGGACGGCAACAACCGCGAGGACGTCCCGCTCCGGTTCACCGTCACGATGCTGTGCGAACCCGGCAAGCCGATGCTGGTGCTGGTGGAGGAAGCAGAGCTCGCCCAGCGCAAAGATCGCCGGGCCCCGCGGAGGACCTGACCGGGCCGTCCGACGGGAACGGGGTGCCAGGAATGACGGACCCGATCGGCAACACCGGACGCGACGTTCTCGCTCAAGCAGCGCACGGACGAGGGGCTCGCACAGAAGGCGCTGGAAACCGTCATCCGCCGGCGCCACACAACCGGGCGCGTCGCCACCCCGGAGATGCTGCATCTCGCGCTGGCGCAGGACGTCCTCGCCGCGATCGGCTGTAGCGCCTCATCAGACCCGGCCAAACCTTTCTGCGCCCGCGCACCACTATCCGACCGCCGTGAACCTGACGCCGATGCACTTCGGCGAGCTGGCCCTCCAGCACTTCATGTTCCTCGAACGCGCGGAGGGCATGGCGCTCGAAGGTGCGGAACGCATCGACGCGCCCGTGCACAAGGCGGTTCCTCTGATGCCCGCGGGCGACATCATCCCCCAGCTCCAGGACTTCGCCACGCCGTCACGAACAGCTCACCCGAGCGCGTGGCGCGCGCTCGAACCGGCGCAGCGTGCGCTGACCGTCGCGGCGGACTCGCTCGCTGCGCACTTCGCCGGCCGGGGCGCGGTCGGTCGCTTCGCGCCCGGCGGCGACATGGCAGGTACAACCGCAACGGAGGATGAGCCGATGCACTTCGAGCAGGACGTCAAGCCACTGTTTCGCGAGCAGGACCGCGATGCGATGGCCTTCGCCTTCGACCTCTGGTCTGTCGGCGATGTCTCGGCCCACGCCGACGCCATCCTCGGCCGGCTCGAAGCCGGAGCAATGCCGTGCGACGGAGGATGGCCCGCCGACGAAGAAGTGCTCCTCGTGCGGGAAGTCCGAGCCCGGGCCGGGGGCGCGTTGTGCCTTGCCTCGGGCGTAGCGGGCGTCGAATCCGGTGATCGGGGCGGAGACAGCGAGGGTGTCGCGGCCGCGGGAACTACGAGGCGATGGCGGGGTCGGGGGTCAGGATGCACCCGGCCCGGGGTCGGGCAGATCGAGCTCGCCGTGGCGAGTGGCGAGGGTTTCGGCCAGCTCGACGAGTTTGACGTTGAGGTCTTGGGACGTGCGGCGCAGCAGGTCAAACGCTTCGTCGGCGGACAGGCCGCGGCGCGCCATCAGGATGCCTTTGGCTTGGCCGATGACGTCGCGGGAGTCGATAGCCCGCTCCATGTGGTGGTTCTGGAGCCGGCCTCGGGTGACGGTGTCGACGTGGGCGAGGGCGAGCGAGGCGTGGGTGGCCAGCAGCAGCGCGGCCGCCCGGTCGGGCTCACCGAGCCCACCGGCGCGCCTAGCGTAGACGTTGAGCGCGCCGGATAACCGCGGTGGCTGCGCGTCGGTCAGCAGCGCGGTGGACATCACCGCACCCCAACCACGCTGGGCGGCGGCCGGTCCGAACCGTGGCCACCGTGAGGTGGTGGCCAGGTCCGGGCTGTCGGCGACGGCGGGCCCCGCCGGGTCGGCGGCATCCAGGCACGGCCCTTCATGGAGCCGGTATTGCAGCTGATCGAGTTCGCCGGCGACCGGGTCGGTCTGGATCGGGGTGTGGAACGTCCCGTCCGGGGCGCGCAGCGTGATGCTGACCAGCTCGGCGCCGGGTACCACCCGCAGCGCGGTGTCAGTGACTTGCTGCAGGACGTCGCCGACCGTGTGGGTGTTCAGCAGCGAATAGGTCAGCGTGGCGAACTGCTGGGCCAACGGCCCGAGCGGCGCGCCGTGCTCGGGCGCCGGGCGCCGGGCGACGGCCACGGCCGCGTCGGCGGAGAATTGGAGCTTGTCGCAGGCCCAGTCTTCGTCACTGGGCGATGTGTGTGGCACCTCGGCCCCCTCTCCGCACGGCCACGAGGCCGGCTCGTGACTCGGACCACCCGACTCTCATGATGATGCACTGCAGGGAAGCCCGATGGTGGTGCCGGACACCCGCCGGGCCGACACGTCCATCACCTGTTGCCGCAGCTCATTCACGACGCTGGTCCCGGTGCCGGTGTGAGTGCCGGGCCACGACGTCGCGGGCGGCCTCGATCAGTGGCCGACCCGAGGCGAACGCCGACGCCCGCAGGCGAACCAGCGCCTCGTCGGTGCTGATGGTCTGCTGAATCGACAGCAGACCGACCGCGATGTTGATGTCCTCGTACGCTGTGGAGCTGCTGATTTGCTGGGCCAGCTCGCGGTCGTCCGACAGGGCCGTCGCGACCAGCTCGACCAGGTCGTGGGCGTCGGCCAGTCCGGCCGGAGGCGTTCCGGTATCGCGCCGGTAGAGGGTCATCGTGCCCAGCGGGAGAGCGGTCGCCGTGGACAGCGGGAACGCGAACACCGCGTCGACCCCGTATTCGCCCGCTGCACCGACGAATCCCGGCCACCGCCCTGCGTGCTCGGACAGTCGGGTGACGGTGACCGGTTGGCCAGTGGTGAACGCGGTGATCGAGGGCCCCTCGCCGGTGATGTATTGCAGCTCCTCGATCCGCTGTCCCCAGGGGTCGGTGGCCGCGAGCTCATGCTGCGTCAGTCCGCGTCCGCGGATGGTGATCACCACCGCGTCGACATCGCGCACCAGGTGCGCGGCCGCTGCCGCGACCGCCCGACTCACTGGTGGGTCGGCCTGACTGGCGGTGTGGGCGAGGTGGCGCCGCAGGACGTTACGTCGAGCCGACAGGGTTGTCTCGCCTGTTGTCGGCAGTGCTGAGCATTCCGCGGCCCGCCGACGGTCCGCCTCGGCATCGGCACGATGTCGGGCAGCGTGCCCTCGGCAGGCGAGCACGTCCCCGATTCCGTGTTCGGCCACACGCTCGAGGACTCGGGCGGCCCGCTCGTGCGCGGCGGCCGCGCGCAGAAAGCCCTGCCGGAGGCTCTCCCGCGCCGTGGCCGCGCGCTCCTGCGCGACCTGAACCCGCTGAGCAGCGCGGGCCGCAGCAGTCCGGCCCGGCTCGGCACGTCCACGGCCGGTCAGGGCCGCTCGACGGGTCGCCAGCTCACGTGCGCGCGCGCCCGCAGCCTGCCCCCTCGCACGAGCACGCTCCGCTCCCTCTTCTGTCGTGATCACCCTCCCTACATTCCCCCTTCGGCTACGGTTCAATCAGCAGAAGAACGGGCCAGCCTCACGTTCCCGCCAAACGGCGGGGCAAGCGCGTTTCGGGGCTGGCCCGCTGCTCGGGACCGTGTCCAGTCTCGTGGTGGGACCGGCTACGTCGCGATCTGCGCGGCGGGCTCGCGACCCTCCGCCACCGTGGGCGCCACCGCACCGAACGCGGAGAGCCTGGGGTGGGCACCGTGGACACTGGCGCCACGCGTCGTCGTCAGCGTCGCGCGGGCCGGTGGTGCCCTGCCGGCACGCGCAGGGTCGCCCAGACGACCTTGCCGCCGGCCCAGGTGCGGCTGCAGCCCCACGCGCGGGCCAGTTGCGCGACGATCTTGAGCCCGAGGCCGGGTTCCATCGGATCTCGCTGCTCGTCGAGCTCGACGAGGCGGGGGTCGTCGTCGGCGACGGCGATCGTGCAGATGCCGCGGCGGAGATTGAGGCGGACCTGGGGTTCGGAGTGCGTGTGGTGCAGCGCGTTCGTCACGAGCTCGGTGACGATCGTTCCCGCCTGGTCGGTGAGCTCGGGAACGTTCCAGGCCCGCAGCACCTCGCCGGTGAAATCGCGGGCGAGCTCGCCGGCCACTTCGGTGCGCGGGAACTGGCGGACGGCGCGCTGCCGCACGGGGTTGCCGAACTCGCGTTCCGCCTCGGCCGCGTCGCGGTGGACGCGGGCGTAGCGGGCGAGGGAGAAACGGGTCGGAGTGCCCGCTGGTGCGGCTGACGCGTGGCGAGGGCGAACGGTACCCCCGGCCAGCTGCCCACCCGCATCGCCACCAGCGCGAAAACACTCAGCCGGGCGTCCTCGGGGAAGGCCAGCTCCGAGACATCGGCGATCAGGCCGTCCGGTGCCTCCGCGGCGGCCTTGAGCAGTCCGTCGCGCACGGTGCGGCGCGACCGCGGGTCGAGCGTGCCGGTGAACACGAGCACCGTCGATCGAGCGCGCCGGACGAGCTCGGTGCGGACCTCGGACATCACCGCCCTCTTTCCGCCCGGACGGGCTGGTTTCTCCCTCCTCGGCGCCCAGATTACCCCGTTCGTTAACTGTCCACTGTGGAATTCCGTGACAGGGCGGGGCCATCAGAGCCGAAGTGGTTTCGCGTGGCGCGAGCGGGGAAACCAAACCATCAGTGACTACGCTCACGCGGAATGTGAGGAGGTGCGAGCCGTGTCGCTCGTCAAGCGCAACCTGGTGGTTGTCGGTGCTTCGGCCGGTGGCATCGAGGCGCTGCGCGCATTGGCAGCGACTCTGCCGCCGGACTTCCCCGCGGCTGTCCTCGTGACCGTCCACCTCGGCATCGGAGCCCGCAGCGCACTTCCGCTGATTCTCGATCGCGCCGGGCCGCTCCCCGCGAAGTCGGCCGAGCACGGGGCGGACCTGGCTCCGGGCACGATTTACGTCGCCCCGCCGGACCGGCACCTGCTGACCGCCGGCGGAAAGATCGTGCTGCCGAGAGGCCCTACGGAGAGTGGCCACCGTCCCGCAGCCAACGCGATGTTCCGCTCGGCCGCGCTGACCGAGGGACCCCGGGTGATCGGCGTCGTCCTCTCTGGGATGCTCGACGACGGGGCGGCCGGGTTGCGGGCGATCGTGGACCGGGGTGGGCTCGCGGTCGTGCAGGACCCGGCGGACGCGTTGTTCGCGGGAATGCCGACGAACGCCCTCGCCGAGGTCGAAACCGAACACGTGCTCCCCGCCGCGGAGATCGGCGCCGCACTGGACAAACTCGCGCGAACACCGGTGGATCCGCCTCCCGTCGCACCGCCATCGGACGCGCTTCGAGCCGAGGACCTGATCGCCCGGGAAGGCGTGGACTTCCAGGCGGTGCGGCCGGGGGAGAGCGGCCCGGCCAGCGGGTACACCTGTCCCGACCGCAACGGCGCGCTGGTCGCGGTCGGGGACGCCCCGGAACGGTACCGCTGCCGCATCGGTCACGCGTGGTCGGCGGAGGCTCTGCTGGGGGCTCAGGACGAGGAGTTCGAACGCGCGCTGTCGATGGCGTTGCGGTCCCTCGACGAGAAGGCCGGCCTCGCGCGCAAGCTTGAGCGTCGCTCCCACGACCGGGGGCACGGGGCGCTCGAAGAGCGGTACTCCCGTTCCGCCGGCGAGGCCGCGGACGCGGCGAAGACTCTGCGCCGCTTTCTGGTGGACTCCGTCGGCGCCGAAACGGAGGAGGAGGTCCGGCCGTGACCGACGGGCCACTCGAGCTGTCGCGGCACCGGCGGACGAGCTCGACGGTGGTGACCGCGACGGGTCACCTGACCGTCGCGGCCTACTCCGAGCTGCGGGACTACCTGCTGAAGTCGGCTGTCGAAGCTCCGGACGGGCTCGTCGCGGACATCAGCGGGCTCGACGTCGACGACTCGATGCTGGTGAGCGTGTTCACCCTGGTGGCCATGCGGATCGGGGAGTGGCCGGCGATCCCGCTCGCCGTCGTGTCCACCTCGGCGGAGCACCGGGCCCTGCTCCGGCGCCGGACCGTCGACCGGTACGCCTCGGTCCACGCCGACACCCAGGAGGCGGAGGCCGGGCTCGACCGGCCCGTCCGGCTCAGAGGGCAGCAGGAGATCGTGCGCTCACCGCGGGCGGCGGCGCACGCGAGATGGTTCGTGAGGGAGAAGTGCGCGGACTGGCGGGTACCGCACCTGGGCGACGACGCCTGCCTGGTCGTCACCGAGCTCGTGGAGAACACGATGGCGCACACGGAGTCGGCGCCGCGCCTCCGGCTGGATCTGCGACGGGAGATTTTCACCGTCGCCGTGGCCGACGACAGCCCCGTGAACGCGTATTTGCGCGAAGGCCTGGGTTTCGCCGATCGTGGCTTCGGCCTGAGGCTCGTTGCCCGGCTCGCGCGGACTTGGGGGAGCAGCCGGACGTGGCAGGGCGGCAAGGTCGTCTGGGCGGTCCTCGCCTCGCCGGCCCGGCCGTGGTGACCCGCGCCGGCGAGTAGCGTGTCGGAGCGTGACGGAACCGAAGCTCGAGCCCAACGGTGAATTCGAGTCGGTCCTCGCGTACCTCAAGGAGTCGCGGGGCTTCGACTTCACGGGTTACAAGCGCAGCAGCCTGATGCGCCGGGTCCGGCGGCGGATGACGCAGATCGGGATCGAGAGCTACGGCGATTACATCGACCAGCTGCAGGTGAACGCCGAAGAGTTCGTCGCGCTCTTCAACACGATTCTGATCAACGTCACCGGGTTCTTCCGCGATCCCGACGCCTGGGAGTACCTGCGCGAACCGGTGGTGCCCGCGATCCTGGCCGAGCGCAGCCCCGAGGAACCGATCCGGGTGTGGAGCGCCGGGCTGGCTGCGCGGATGAATCCGGCCCGGGCACGAGCCCGGGCGCTCTCTGCGCGTTGTCGTGCTTCTGCCAGCGCGGCGTGTGCTTGGACCACCGCCTCATGATGCCCACGGCCGCTGGTCTCTTCGTAATCCGCGGCGGAGTCCGCGTAGTCAGTGGCCTTCGTCCGCAAGGCGCTGCGGCGGTTCGCCGCGGTCAGCGCGCGTGCGGCGGCGTGCCCAGCCGCTTCCGCGGCGGCTGCGCCGGGGTCGTCGGAACTGCTCACCTGTCCACGGTGCCACGGCTCCGCGGGGATGAACACGCATCGGCCGGTCCGATGTGCCTCGGCTCCCCGGATCGGCCGGGGCCGGGGCGACCGGAGGCCGTCGGGTTCTCCGATCAGGCCGGCGCCGGGCGCCTGCCGGCCTGGCACAGCGGGCGGTCGAGGAGTCGGCGTTCGCCTTCGCCCCTGGGCCCACGGTCGTGGCCGGGGCTACCGTGGGTAGTCGAGACCGTGCCGCCGAGGTGGGCTCGCCGGACGTGACGCGGAAGGGGGCGTCGATGACGGTCCGCTGCCGCGCCGACGACGTGCGCCGCCTCCGTTCCGCGGTGGATTCGTCCGCTTCGGCTCCGGCGCGGGTGGTGGTTCTCGTCGGCGATCTGGCCGGTCCGGAGCTGGCCCAGGTCGAGGCCCGGTTGCTCGAGTTGGTCGGCCACGACCGGTGGCCGGTGGTGCTGGATCTGTCGCGCGTGTCGCTGCTGAGCGCGGCCGGGGTGCGCATGGTGCTGCGGATCGCGCGGACTCTTGCCGGCTCGGGCCGCGCCAACCGGGTGGTCGCCGCGGACGGTGTGGTGCGTCGGGTGCTGCGCGCGGCTCGTGCCGATGACGTGGTGGAGATCGACAACACGGTCGAGGCCGCCGAGGATGCTCTTCGTGGGCGTCGCGTCGTCGGCGACGGACCGGACGTGCCCACCGAGCAGTTGGCAGAGGACATCGCCGACCTGCGGACGAAGTTGGCGGTACGGCCGCTGGTCGCGCAGGCCCTTGGGCTGCTTCAGGAGCGCTATCGCCTGCCCGACGCGGACGCGGACGCGGCGCAGGCGTTGCTGCGCGACGCGTCGCAGGCCTTGAACGTGCGGCTGGTCGAGGTCGCGGCGACGGTGCTGAAGCTGCCGCGCCCCACCTCGGCGAACGGATCGCGATGGCTCACCGGATCACTGCGGCCTCGGCAACCCGACCTCGGGTTCGCGGTCCGGCGGCACCACGGACGCGCCACCGAAGCCGTGCTCGACGGTGCGGCGCAGCGCTGCCTGAGCGCCGCCGAAGCGGACGCCGCGGACGCCTGGCTCGTCCAGCCCGACGCCATGCTGCGGATGGCCGCCCACACCGGGCTGCCCCGGGTGTACGTCGACCACTTCGAGCGCGCGGCGCTCGCCGAGGCGGCCTGCGCGGTCGTCCTGCGCACCCGGCAGCGCGTCGTGGTGCCCGACGTCGGCGACGACCCGATCTTCGCCGGCACCCTCACCGAGGGCATCGTGCTCGCCGCCGGCTTCCACGCCCTGCAGAGCACCCCGGTCCGCGACCCCGACGACGGGCGGGTGCTGGTCGTGCTCTCGACACTGCACCACACCATCGGGCACACTCCCGCGGCGGTCGAGTGCGCCACCCTCGATCACATCGCCGGCGCGACGGCGCGCTGGCTGCGTTGGCAACACGACGACACCCTGCTCGCCGCCGCGGAGCACTGCCATTCCCTCGCCACCGGCGGGTAGCGGCCCCGCCGCGGCCGTGAGCAAGAGACCCGGACGCACCGGTGTTCGACGTGTCACGCCGGCTCCGGGCTCGATGACACCGGTGAAGTGCATCGGGAACATCGTGATCAGCCGGCGGGCGACCGGCGAGACCGGCGGCCGGATAAACAGGGTGACGCCGCGTTCCTTCGCCAGGAAGTAGACCCGTTCCCAGACGCGCAGCCCGTCGAGCTCATCAACGACACCGCGGTCAGATCGGCCAGCGTGCTGATTGTGCCGTGCAGGAGCCCGTCGCGCTGATCGTCGGGCCGGCGGAAAGGAGCCGAGGCTCGTCGGGTCCGTTGCGATTACCTGGTCTGCCGCGGGGTACGTCCACGTCCAGCGTGGTGGCCGTCCGGGCCCCACCGAAGCCCGTTTCACGGGGAGGAGAAGGCCATGTCGACTCACACGTCGTCGCACACCGCAATCGGACGGTCGTCCGCCCAGCTCGCGGCCGGCATCGTCGCCGTTGTTTTCCTGGTGGTCGGCGTGCTGGGGTTCATCCCCGGCGTGACGACCGACTACGACCAGATGGGTCTCGCCGGGCACGGCTCGATGGCCATGCTGTTCGGGGTGTTCATGGTTTCGACCCTGCACAACGTCGTGCACCTGATTTTCGGCGTCGTCGGCCTGGTGTGCAGCCGCACCGCGCACGCGGCGCGGCTGTTCCTGCTGATCGGCGGGGTGGTGTACCTCGTGCTGTGGCTCTACGGGCTGCTCATCGAGCACGGCAGCGACGCGAACTTCGTCCCGGTCAACGGCGCGGACAACTGGCTCCACCTCGGTCTCGGACTCGGCATGATCGCCTTGGGCCTGCTCACCGGACGCGAAGGACGCGCCGTCTCCGCCCCGCACACCGGGGGAGGCGGCCGCTGACAACCACGTGCTGTGGTCAGCCGGTTTCGTCGGTGAGGTGGTGTTCGGCGCCGACGGGTTTGGAATTCGGGGGAGCCGCGTTGGTGGAGGTAGACGCTGAAGATGGCCATGCAGCCGATGGCGAGGAATTCGGATTGCCAGTTTTGGAGGGTCCGGTTCCAGAAGTCGGCGGAGAGCAGGTATTCGCCCCAGGTGAGGGGGTCGCCGAAGTCGCTGAGTTGTTCGGCGTTGTAGGCGCTGACGCCGGCGATGGACTGGGCGAGCCAGGAGAGCAGGAAGATCGTGGCCATGATCAGGCCGAGGGATCGGGCGAACACGGCGGTTCGCCAGCCGCCCGTTTTCGCCCAGCGGGGAGAGGCGTTGCGGGCGTGGCGGCCGAGCAGTTGGTCGTGGTCGGTTTCCAGGCCGATCTTGTGCGTGGGCTTGGATTCGGGGGAGCCGCGCTGCACGAGCCAGACGGTGGCGAAGACGTAGAGGAAGAATTGCAGGTATTCGGATTGCCAGTTTTCGGCGACGTCGACGGCGAACGACGAGGAGGTCAGGTAGTCCGGCAGTCCGACGGGCGGGGTGCCGTGGGCGAGTTGCTGGTTGTTGACGTCGGTGAGGCCGGACCAGGCTTGGCCGGCGAGGCTGAGCAGGAACAGTGCGCCGAAGGCGAGGGAGAGGCCGTTGTTGCGTAGGTGTGTGCGGAGGGTGCTCATCGTCCGAGGGCTCCGAGCGTGATGAAGTACGCCAGTCCGGCGACGATGAGGACGAGGTAGGCGGTGAACACGAATCGGGCCTTCATCGTCCACCGACCGTGCAGTCGTAGACCTGCTTGTTGCGCTGGTGGCAGCCGGCGCCGGTGATGCGCCAGCCGTCCGGGAATTCGTGCAGGAACAGGGTGTCGGCGGCCGAACGTGCTTGGGCTTCCTCGCCCCACACCGAGGCCGAGACGACGGGTGCGTGCGGCACAGTCGCCAGGATCGGCTGGCAGCCTGCCGGGCCGAGTGCGTCACGGGCACGCGGGGCGAGCAACGCGCAAGCATCCACGGGCGAACCGCTGGCCGCAGCGGTCACGAACTCCTGAGCGGCAGCGCGCACGTCCGGCGAGTCGGCAGCACCGCAACCAGCGGCCGAAACCAGGAACGCCGCTGTGATCACGCCGCCGACGATCTTCTGCACGCGTACGGGTACCCATTCGTCGGCGGTCTACACCTGGACGCCGCCGTCAGGCAGGCCACTGAGCCGTGGCGCCGGCGCGACGACGAACGCACAGCTTCAGCGTTGCCCGCGGTGGGCTGGTGGTCCTGGATTTGACCAGCGCCAGGTTCTTCTCTTCCGCCGCTCTCGCGGCCGTGGTCGACGCGAAGCGCTACGCCCTGAGTGATCGCATGCTCGTTGACTTGCGCGAGTGTCGGTCTCTTCGAAGCGGGTACCCGTCGGGCGAAGTCGGCGAGCGGAGGTGGGGCGATGGCGGACGGGGTGGAGACCTACTTCGAGAACGGGCTGTGGAAGAACCGGCTGGAAGGCAACGTGCGGGCATCCAACACCGCCAAGGCCGCAGGCGACGCGGAGAAGACCGGTCGCCACATGGCCAAGGCGCGGAAGAGCGTTCATGTGGTGCGCGATGAGTACGGGGTCGTTGTGCGCGAAGACGACTACCGCGGCCGCCGTTGACTGCTCGTCGCACTCCTCTTTGTCGAGTTGGAGAGGCGCCTGGCCTTCGTGTGACGCTGAACCACACAGCCATTTCCGAGCAAGCTCCGCCGCAGCGTCGAAGCGCTGCGGGCTGTGCCAGGCCACGTCGGACTGCAAAGTGGCCGCGACACGCAGCAGCCGCCTGTGCGGGGCAACACTTTCAAGACCGTGCGATCGCCGTCAAGACGGGCGCCACATGGCGAAGGCGCGCCACGTCGCCCATCGCGTGCGCGACGAAGTCGGCACCATCGTCGGCCACGACGATTACCGCGCCGGCCCCAAGGGTGTGCGGGTTGAAATCCCCGACTGATCGTAGGCGCCGAAATGCGGGCGGTCCCCGTTCGTTTCGCGCGTCGTGATCCGCAGTTCCCGTGGTGGGCACGGAGCAAGGTTTCGCCGGAACGGCAGTGTGCGTGCCCGAGGCGGTTCAGTCGAGGGGACCATCCAACTGCAGGAGTGTGGCCATGTCCCGTTGATCGCCGGCGTCCAGCGGGTTGACCTGGAGCGAGGGGTCATGCGAGGCGAGGGCGTCGAGCAGGGTGAGCAGGAGGCCGTCGCGGGTGGACCAAGGGCAGATGGCCATGCGGCCGCCCGTGATGGTGAGCAGGGCTTCGGCCACGACGGCGCCGCCGAGGGCCTGCTGCGCGCGCTGGCGCGAGATGCCGGGCAGTTCGGCGCGTTTGGCCGAGGGCATGGCGGCCAGGCGCGGGATCCAGACGCGCAGATCGTCGAG